>PLZQ01000423.1:6049-10214 GCA_003152225.1 Limisphaerales bacterium
GCGGCGAAGCTGGTGTCCCGGTCGTGGACCAGAAACCGGCAGCTTAATCTCCAATCCTCGACCACCATCGAGAAACTCCTGGCCTGCTGCGCCATCCAGGCGGCGTGCGGTTGGGGCGTGCAACCCGCCAGCCACACCCGGCGGCTGCCCAAATGGATGAAGAACAGCACGTAAAAGGTAACCAGGCCGCTCCGAGTCCAAACCTCTTCGGTAAAGAAGTCCGTCGCCCAGGTCACCTCCAAGTGTGCCTCGAGGAATTGCCTCCAGGACAGACCCTTGCGATGGGGCACCGGCGGCAAGCCATGGCGCCTCAGCACGTCGCGCACGTAGCTGGGGCAAGCTTGGCGGCCGAGCTTCTTTAACTCCCCGGAAATCCGCTTGTAACCCCAGGAATCATTCTCTTCGGCCAAACGAACAATCAAAGCTTCAGTGCCCCCAGCTTTGCGGGGACGTCCTGCTTTCGTGGAGTGATTATCGAAAGTCCATTTCTTCTGTTTCTGGCGCCGATTCCAGGCCAGCAGGGTATGGGGCTTGGCGATGGACATGACCTCGGCCAGGCGACTCTTGATTCTCAGACCGTATTTCACCAGAATGCGCCGGTCGGCCTCGGTCAAGGGCACCCGGATGCCCAACTTGCTGCGTAGAATCTTGTTTTCCTGCCGCAGGTAATCATTTTCCAAGGCCAGGTCGCGGCTGAACAGCTGCTGAACTTTCGCGATCAATGGATTGGCCGAGTGCTGAGAATTGTGGTTCATCCGGCGGCAAGATACCACGGACGGACGATACCGGAATTCGCAATTCCGTCAAATGGTCAAGCGGTGGATGGGTTTCTACACCCTACAGGGTATCCATTGCCATCTGCGTCGATAGCCAGTCCCGCCAGCGTCGTGACCTCGCCGCCGGGCGTCATCTTCCGAATCGTGTGGTTGTAGGTGTCCGCCACGTACACGTTGCCCGCGCTGTCCACCGCCACGTTGCGGGGCCCGCGGAAGCGCGCGTCGCTGCCCGTGCCGTCGGCGCTGCCATAGTTCCCCGCCAACCCTGCCAGCGTCATCACTACGCCGCCGGGCGTCACCTTCCGAATTGTGTGGTTGGAGAAGTCCGCCACGTACACGTTGCCTGCGCTGTCCACCGCTACGCCGTTTGCCTGGTTGAACCGCGCGGCGCCGCCCGTGCCGTCGGCGCTCCCGGAGCTTCCCGCCACTCCTGCCAGCGTCGTGACCACGCCGCCGGGCGTTACCTTCCGAATCGTGGAGTTGACCTCGTCCGCTACGTACACTTTGCCCGCACTGTCCACCGCCACGCCGTATGGGCAGTAGAAGCGCGCGGCGCTGCCCGTGCCGTCGGCGCTGCCATAGCTTCCCGCCAACCCTGCCAGCGTCGTCACCACGCCGCCGGGCGTCACCCTCCGGATCGTGGAGTTGTCGGTGTCCGCCACGTACACGTTGCCGGCGCTGTCCACCGCCACGCCGGATGGGTGGTAGAACCGCGCGGCGCTGCCCGTGCCGCCGGCGCTCCCGGAGCTTCCTGCCAACCCTGCCAGGGTCGTGACCACACCGCCGGGCGTCACCTTCCGAATCGTGTGGTTGTAGGTGTCCGCCACGTACACGTTGCCGGCGCTGTCCACCGCCACGCCGGATGGGTAGTAGAGCCGCGCGGCGCTGCCCGTGCCGCCGGCGCTGCCAGAGTTTCCGGGCAACCCTGCCAGCGTCGTCACCACGCCGCCGGGCGTCACCTTGCGAATCGTATGGTTCCCGTTGTCCGCCACGTACACGTTGCCCGCGCTGTCCACCGCCACGCCGTATGGGTCGCTGAAGCGCGCGGCGTTGCCCGTGCCGTCGGCGCTGCCAGCGCTTCCGGCCAATCCTGCCAGGGTCGTCACCACGCCGCCGGACGTTACTTTCCGAATTGTGTGATTGTAGGTGTCCGCCACGTACACGTTGCCCGCACTGTCCACCGCCACGCCGCATGGCTCGAAGAAGCGTGCGGCGCTGCCCGTGCCGTCGGCGCTGCCATGGCTTCCCGCCAACCCTGCCAGCGTCGTGACCACGCCGCCGGGCGTCACCTTCCGAATTGTGTCGTTGAGGTAGTCTGCGACGTACACGTTGCCCGCGGTGTCGACCGCCATGCCGCTTGGCCCGCGGAAGCGTGCCAGGCTGCCCGAGCCGTCGGCGTCGCCCGAGCCAACATCTGGCGGTCCGGCGAGGGTGGTGAAAGTGTATTCCTGGGCCGTGGCCTGGGTGCTCGCGGCCATGAGGAGGGCCGCCGACAGGAGGCCCATTGAGAGAGAAGGACTGAGGAGTTTCATAAGTGTGTGAGCAGTTGAGGGCGGTCTGCGGGGCTTCATGGTCGGTTTTGGTTCAACCCTTTTTATGGCGTCAGCCGCGTCCGGTAGAAACGCTGGGCAATATTGGTCGAATCGCAATCGTTGAAGTAGAAACAGCCCGTTAGTAGTGAATTGGTCAGAAGTGGCGTCCAGGAGGTCAGGTTCGTCGAAGCTTCAATCACCACCGTTTGCCCCGCCATCCCACCGAGGTCGAACCCGAACCCGTTGGAGATAAAGCGGCCACTGCCTTGCACGGTGAGCGCTGCCACAGAACTGGTCACACTGCCGTAGGTGTTGGTCACCACCACCGTATAACCGCCAGCCTCAATCAGATGGACGTTGGCCAGCGTCAAGTCGGTGGTCGCGGCGCCTGAAATCGTGGCATCGGAAGGCTGCGCACCATCCGCCAGACTGACCTCATTCTTGCGCCATTGACAGGTGAGCGGGGCCGTGCCAATCGCGGTCACGCTGAAACGGGTTGTGGTTCCCACGAGATTCACCCGGCTCTGTGGCTGGCAGTCAATCACCGGAGTCATCCCTCCCGACAGATCTATTCTGAACACCGTGCCATTATTCAAATTGCCGCCGTTGACGGTCGTCCCATAGAGCGTGTCGCCAGACAAAGCCAAGTCAGCTTGTGGATACGACCCATCGCTAACGGTGAAACTCTTGAGCACGGTGTAGCCCGTTCCGTTCGTGTTCACCTTGAACACCGTACCGACACCCGAACTTCCGCCCTGCTGCGTCGTCCCGTAAAGCGTGCCGCCGGACAAGACTAGACCAGCCTCGGGCCACGCCCCATCGCTACCGGTGAAACTCTTGAGCACGGCATAGCCCGTGCCATCCGTGTTCACCTTGAACACCGTTCCATAACCCGAACTGCCGCCAGAATACGTCGTCCCGTAAAGCGTGCCGCCAGACAAGACCAAGCCAGCGGGGGGATACGATCCCTCGGTACCGGTAAAGTTCTTGAGCACGGTATAGCCCGTGCCATCCGTGTTCACCTGGAACACCGTCCCCTTATCCGAACTGCCGCCAGAAAACGTCGTCCCGTAAAGCGTGCCGCCAGACAAGACCAAGCCAGCGGAGGGATTCGACCCATCGCTACCGGTGAAACTCTTGAGCACGGTATAGCCCGCGCCATCCGTGTTCACCTGGAACACCGTTCCCTTATCCAAACTGCCGCCGGAGGATGTCGTCCCGTAAAGCGTGCCGCCGGATAAGACTAGACCAGCGTTGGGCGACGCCCCATCGCTACCGGTGAAACTCTTGAGCACGGTATAGCCCGTGCCATCCGTGTTCACCTGGAACACCGTCCCGGCATTTGAACTGCCGCCGAGGCCGGTCGTCCCGTAAAGCGTGCCGCCAGACAAGATCAGACCAGCCTCGGGCCCATGCCCATCGCTACCGGTGAAACTCTTGAGCACGGTATAGCCCGTGCCATCCGTGTTCACCTGAAACACCGTCCCGACATTTGAACTGCCGCCAATATACGTCGTCCCGTAAAGCGTGCCGCCGGATAAGACTAGACCAGCGTTGGGCGACGCCCCATCGCCGCTACGGGTGAAACTCTTGAGCACGGAATAGCCCGTGCCATCCGTGTTCATCTTGAAAACCGTCCCGTAATCCGAACTGCCGCCGCCGTCGGTCGTCCCATAGAGCGTGCCGCCAGACAAGACTAGATCAGCATGGGGTCCCGACCCATCGCTACTGGTGAAACTCTTGAGCACGGTGTAGCCCGTGCCATCCGTGTTCATTGTGAACACCGTTCCGGCATTTGAACTGCCGCCACTATACGTCGTCCCGTAAAGCGTGCCGCCAGACAAAACCAAGGCAGCG
>PLZQ01000423.1:10246-19503 GCA_003152225.1 Limisphaerales bacterium
TGTTCATTCTGAACACCGTTCCATAACCCAAACTGCCGCCCTTAAACGTCGTTCCGTAAAGCGTGCCACCAGACAAGACAAGACCAGCCTTGGGCCCATCTTGATTGGTGAAACTCCTGAGCACGGTGTAGCCCGTGCCATTGGTGTTCATTTTGAACACCCTCCCGTTACCGTTACTGTCGTCGCAATCGTTCGACCAGCTCGTCCCATAGAGCGTGCCGCCAGACAAAACCAGGGCAGCATGCCCCGACCCCTCGTTATCGGTGGCGTTCTTGAGCACCGTATAGCCCGTGCCATCCGTGTTCACCTTGAACATCGTTCCATAACCCAAACTGCCGCCAGCGGCGGTCATCCCGTAGAGCGTGTTGCCAGACAAGACCAAGCCAGCCTCGGGATATGCCCCCTCGACCGAGTTGCTGAAGCATTTTACTACAGCGAATCCCGTCCCATCCGGCTGGATTTTGAAAACCGTTCCATAACCATCACCCGCACGCGCTGTTCCATAGAGCGTGCCATCCGGTCCCTGCACCAGCGGCGCTTGTGGATTTAGCCCCGTCACCCTGGATAGGATACCAAAGCTTTTGATGACCGTGTGCGTTTGCGCCTGCGCCATCTGCGCCCAAAACAAGGCCAACGCTGCGGCAGCGATCACAAACAATGAACCGGTCCAGCGTTCCTTGAAGCAGTTCAGACTTGGATGTTGGTATAATGTTTCTTTCATAGATGTTCCAGGGAAGAATATTGTCTGCGGGTCTTCATGTTAGGTTTTGATTTCAAGGTTTGCTGCTGTGCTCGGTGACGCGGAAACGGCGCGGGCAGCCACCGTGGCTATGTATTCTTATTCGCTACCGCGTCGTCACTCATTCGTCATCTCAGTTAATCAGTAACCGCCGGTTCGAGAATCCGACAAAGTATTTTCAATGGCGTGCCTTCTCCGGGTCTGTTCCCACAATCATTTTGCAGCAACAGCCGCTCAGAAACCTGCCAAGTGCGCGTGTTCAGCGGTTTGGGGTCAGGCCATATGTTTGGCGTTCAGTTTGGTTTCGCTGCTTGTCGAAGTCCTTGGCGTATTTGGTGAAGAACTCGGCCAGGCGCGGGGCAAAAGCATCGAGCGTGGGATATTTGTCACGCCGGGCCTCGTATTCGGCCAGCAACTTGGCGAGGTCGGCGGTCCAGACAAAGCCGCGGGAGGCCTCGGATTGGGCGGCGCGACGGGCGGCTTCGGAGCCGCCGTATCGCTGATGGAAGCGCACGGTGCAGGCGCGAACGAGCGACTCGCGCAGCATCGTCGCGGCATTTCCATAAGCCTGCGCGCGCATCCGCTCGGCGACGTGCCGGAAAATCTTCTCGCCGGCGACCGCTAGCTCCGCCTCGTGCCGGTCAATGATGGGGTTGGCGAACGAATGGCAGAACTCATGGACGACGGTGCCGAGCATGTCGGGAGTGAACTCAGGCTGGCCTTGGCTGTCGGTCTTCGAGACGCCCAGAATACAATACAACGCCTCCTGGCCCTTGGCATTACGGCAACGCGGGCCGTAGCAGCAACCGCCGTTCAAGAGACCCGGCACGACCGTGAAGCGGGCGCTCGGTCGCTCGCCAAAATAGCTTTGATACCATTCGAGGTGCGCGCTTTTGTCGAGCATAGCCTGCATTCGGGTGGCTGTGGTCTGGTAGAGCTTTTGATGCTGTTCCAGGAACTTCTTGAAACCGGTGTCGCGCAGGAAATGCCGGGCTGCGTCCAGGAACTTATTCACGCTCTCTGGGCTCCAGCGACCATCGAGGTCCTCCGGCCAGGGATCGAGCGGGACAGCAAGGTCCAACCCCTCGATGTCCCTCAAATGCACCGCCAGGCTCATGACGGCGTCGTAGGAGACGCCGCGGGTCCGGCGCAGCTCTTGGGCCAGGCTCACGACTGCGTGGTTGCGAAACCTGCCGAATTGCTGGTCAGCGTCCTGAGTGTAAGAGGCGACCTTGCCCTGGCTGTATTCAGGATTGCCTGCCAGCCGAAAGATCAGGCTGAGCAACTCGACCCGCGGGTCCACCTTGACTTGCAGGGAAGGGGCGTT
Organism: Limisphaerales bacterium; assembly: GCA_003152225.1. Classification (GTDB taxonomy): domain Bacteria; phylum Verrucomicrobiota; class Verrucomicrobiia; order Limisphaerales; family UBA8199; genus PALSA-1440. The sequence goes on from PLZQ01000423.1 coordinate 12,313, forward strand.
TGAGCCCTCAGCGGAGTGAGCGCTTGGGGACAAAGCGGCCAGGATGGCCATCAAGAGCAATGGGGCGGGAGTATTCACGCTATTGCTATTGGCCTGCCGGCAAACGCACTGCCCGGTAAAAACGGGCCGGGCCGTTCGTGGCGCAGTCGGTCGCGCTGAGGGCGGGGCCGGTGGCGGTCTGCGGGCCGCCCAGGCTGGTCCAGTTCGTCGAGGTGAGGTCGGAATTGTACTGCAACTGGTAGGTGGCTCCGGCCTCCGTGCTCCAGGTCAGAGCGAGCGTGCCCTGGGTGAGCTGGACTGCCTGGAACGCCGGCGGGGGCGGCACGGCGGTAAAGGCCAGGGTGCGGATGGCGATGGCCCCGGTCGCGTTGGTGGCCGTGAGCCGGAAAATGAACAAATCCGCCACGTCGGGCGTGAAGGTGGGATTGCGGACGTTGGCGGTCCACGAGGCGAAGGTCGAAGTGGCTGGAGTCCGGACCAGGCGCCATTGCCAGGCGAGGGCGCTTTGCGGGCTGGTGTCCAGTTGGCGGGCTTGGCCCACGAACCCGGTCACCCGGTCAATCGTCGGCGCATCCGGGCAAGCCGGGCGGCCAAGGCGAATATTGTCGTTCCCAGGGTCCGCCACGTACAGGTTGCCCGCGCTGTCCACGGCCACGCCACGCGGATAGTTAAACCGCGCGGCGCTGCCCGTGCCGTTGGCGCTGCCGGAGCTTCCCGCCAACCCTGCCAGGGTCGTGACCACGCCGCCGGGCGTCACCTTCCGAATCGTGTGGTTGTAGGTGTCCGCCACGTACACATTGCCCGCGCTGTTCACCGCCACGCCCCATGGGTTGTAGAAGCTCGCGTCGCTGCCCGTGCCGTCGGCGCTGCCAGAGTTTCCGGGCAACCCTGCCAGCGTCGTCACCACGCCGCCGGGCGTCACCTTGCGAATCGTATGGTTCCCGGAGTCCGCCACGTACACGTTGCCCGCACTGTCCACCGCCACGCCGTAGGGGTAGTAGAAGCGCGCGGCGCTGCCCGTGCCGTCGTCGCTGCCAGCGCTTCCGGCCAATCCTGCCAGCGTCGTGACCACGCCGCTGGGCGTCACCCTCCGAATTGTGTAGTTGTAGGTGTCCGCGACGTACACGTTGCCCGCACTGTCCACCGCCACGCCGTATGGTTGGTAGAACCGCGCGTCGCTGCCCGTGCCGTCGGCGCTGCCAGAGCTGCACGCCAACCCTGCCACCGTCGTGACCACGCCGCCGGGCGTCACCTTCCGAATTGTGTTGTTCACGGTGTCCGCAACGTACACGTTGCCGGCGGTGTCCATCGCCACGCCGCCTGGCCCGCGGAAGCGTGCCAGGCTGCCCGGGCCGTCGGCGTCGTCCCCACCAAGTTCCGGCGGTCCGGCGAGGGTGGTGAAGGTGTATTCCTGGGCCGTGGCCTGTGTGCTCGCGGCCACGACGAGGGCCGCCGACAGGAGGCCCATTGCGAGAGAAGGACTGAGGAGTTTCATAAGTGTGAGCAGTTTCATAAGTGTGTGAGGAGTTGAGGGCGGAAGGAGCGGCGCGGGCAGCAAGCCCGGCCCTGTATTCTTATTCCCTAGCGCGTCGTCACTCATGCGTCATGGGAAAACCCTGGCTAAGGGCCTGCCGGCAAGCGCACGGCCCGGTAAAAGCGGGCCGGGCCGTTCGTGGCGTAGTCGGTCGCGCTGAGCGTGGGGCCGGTGGCGGTCTCCGGGCCGCCCAGGCTGGTCCAGTTCGTCGAGTTGAGGTCGGAATTGTACTGCAACTGGTAGCCCGCTCCGGCCTCCGTGCTCCATGTCAGATCGAGCGTGCCCTGGGTGAGCTGGACTGCCTGCAACACCGGCGGGGGCGGCAGGGCGGTAAAGGCCAGGGTGCGGATGGCGATGGCGCCGGCCGCGGTGGTGGCCGTGAGCCGGAAAATGAACAGATCCGCCACGTCGGGCGTGAAGGTGGGATTGCGCACGTTGGCGGTCCACGAGGCGAGGGCCGAACCGGCTGGAGTCCGGACCAGGCGCCATTGCCAGGCGAGGGCGCTTTGCGGGCTGGTGTCCAGTTGGCGGGCTTGGCCCACAGGCCCGGTCACCAAGTCAATCGTCGGCGCATCCGGGCAAGCCGGGCGGCCAAGGCGAATATTGTCGTTCCCAGGGTCCGCCACGTACAGGTTGCCCGCGCTGTCCACGGCCACGCCGCAGGGATCGCTGAAGCGCGCGGCGCTGCCCGTGCCGTGGACGCTGCCGCCGTAGAGCTGGACCCCTTGCCCCATAGGGATGTAGCCCGCCGCCCCTGCCAGAGTGGTCACCACGCCGCCGGGCGTCACCTTCCGAATCGCGCAGTTGCGGGCGTCCGCCACGTACACGTTGCCCGCGCTGTCCACCGCCACGCCGTAGGGGTAGAAGAACCGCGCGTCGCTTCCTGTGCCGTCGGAGTTCCCGCCGCTTCCCGCCAACCCTGCCAGCGTTGTCACCACGCCGCCGGGCGTCACCTTCCGAATCGTATGGTTCCCGTAGTCCGCGACGTACACGTTGCCCGCGCTGTCCACCGCCACGCCGCGTGGGTAGTCGAAGCGCGCGTCGCTGCCCGTGCCGTCGGCGCTGCCAGAGTTTCCGGGCAACCCTGCCAGCGTCGTCACCACGCCGCCGGGCGTTACCTTCCGAATCGTGTGGTTGAAGAGGTCCCCCACGTACACGTTGCCCGCGCTGTCCACCGCCATGCCGTAGGGGTAGTAGAAGCGCGCGGCGCTGCCCGTGCCGTCGGCGCTCCCGAGGCTTCCCGCCAACCCTGCCAGCGTCGTACCCACGCCACCGGGCGTCACCTTGCGAAGCGTATGGTTCCCGGAGTCCGCCACGTACACGTTGCCCGCGCTGTCCACCGCCACGCCCTGTGGGTAGTAGAAGCGCGCGGCGCTGCCCGTGCCGTCGGCGCTCCCGTCGCTTCCCGCCAATCCCGCCAGCGTCGTGACCACGCCGCCGGGCGTTACCTTCCGAATCGTGTCGTTGCACATGTCTGCGACGTACACGTTGCCCGCACCGTCCACCGCCGCGGCGGATGGACTGTTGAACCGCGCGGCGCTGCCGGTGCCGTTGGCGCTTCCGGAGCCTCCCGCCGCTCCTGCCAAGGTGGTCACCACATTGGCAGACGTCACCTTCCTGATTGTGTCGTTGCCCAAATCCGCCACGTACACGTTGCCCGCGCTGTCCAGCGCCACGCCGTATGGGTTGCAGAAGCGCGCGCCGCTGCCCGTGCCGTTGGCGCTCCCGGAGCTTCCCGCCAACCCTGCCAGCGTCACGACCATGCCGCCGGGCGTCACCTTGCGAATTGTACAGTTCCCGGTGTCCGCCACGTACACGTTGCCCGCACTGTCCACCGCCACGCCGTAGGGGTAGTAGAAGCGCGCGGCGCTGCCCGTGCCGCCGACGCTCCCGGAGCTTCCCGCCAACCCTGCCAGGGTCGTGACCACGCCGCCGGGCGTCACCTTCCGAATCGTGTGGTTGTAGGCGTCCGCGACGTACATGTTGCCCGCGCTGTTCACCGCCACGCTGTATGGGTAGTAGAAGCGCGCGGCGCTGCCCGTGCCGTCGTCGCTGCCAGAGTTTCCGGGCAACCCTGCCAGCGTCGTCACCACGCCGCCGGGCGTCACCTTGCGAATTGTGTGGTTGTCGGTGTCGGCGACGTACACGTTGCCCGCACTGTCCACCGCCACGCCCTGTGGGTAGTTGAACCGCGCGGCGCTGCCCGTGCCGTCGTCGCTGCCAGCGCTTCCGGCCAATCCTGCCAGCGTTGTCACCACGCCGCTGGGCGTCACCTTCCGAATTGTGTAGTTGAAGGTGTCCGCGACGTACACATTGCCCGAGCTGTCCACCGCCACGCCGTATGGGTGGTAGAACCGCGCGGCACTGCCCGTGCCGTCGGCGCTGCCAGAGCTGCACGCCAACCCGGCCAGCGTCGTGACCACGCCGCCGGGCGTCACCTTCCGAATTGCGTCGTTGAGGTAGTCTGCGACGTACACGTTGCCCGCGGTGTCCACCGCCACGCCGATTGGCCCGCGGAAGCGTGCAAGACTGCCCGAGCCGTCGGCGTCGCCCGGACCAAGTTCCGGCGGTCCGGCGAGGGTGGTGAAGGTATATTCCTGGGCCGTGGCCTTGGTGCTCGCGGCCATGAGGAGGGCCGCCGATAGGAGGCCCATCGCGAGAGAAGGACTGAGGAGTTTCATAAGTGTGAGCAGTTTCATAAGTGTGTGAGGAGTTCAGGGCGGAAGGAGCGGCGCGGGCAGCAAGCCCGGCCCTGTATTCTTATTCCCTACCGCGTCGTCACTCATTCGTCATCTCAGTCAATTAGTCACCGCCGTTTCGAGAATCCGACAAAATATTTTCAATGGCGTGCCTTCTCCGGGTCGAGCTGTGGCGAAGGACAGCGAGAGGTGCGCGCCATTGAAATATCTTGTCGGATTTTCCAAATGGCGGTTACTATTAGATGGCGTGAATGAATTGACCGACCAAGAGCTTCTCCGGGCTTACGCGGAAGACCGTTCTGAGGCGGCGTTTACTCAACTGGTGCGCCAACATGTGGATTTCGTCTATTCCGTCGCGTTGCGCATGGTCCACGACGAGCATCTGGCCGAAGACGTGACGCAGGGTGTGTTTTTGGCCTTGGTGCAAAATGCCCTGCAACTGAGAAACCGTCGGGCTTTGCCCGGTTGGTTGCATCGCACAACGCAACATCTCGCCGCCAACGCCGTCCGTGCTGAAGTACGCCGACGTGTCCGCGAACAACAGGCTGCCGCCATGAACGAATTGCTTGCGACCGAATCCAACCCCGGCTGGGAACTCATCGCCCCGCATCTCGACGCCGCCCTGGCCGAATTAGACGAGGCAGACCGGGACGCCGTCGTGCTGCGGTACTTCCAGAACAGAACTTTACGCGAAGTTGGCCACGCTCTCGGCACGTCCGATGACACGGCGCAAAAGCGCGTCAGCCGAGCCATTGAGCGCCTGCGCGAATTCCTCGCCAAGCGTGGCGTGACCGCCGGTGCGAGCGGACTGATTGCCGTTCTTTCCGCGAATGCCGTCCAGGCCGCGCCTGTTGGATTGGCGGTCTCCATTTCAACCGCCGCCGCACTGGGGGGAACGGCCATCACCGGCACTGCGACCGCAACTGCCACCAAGGCCATTGCGATGACTACACTCCAAAAAGCCGTCGTCGGGGCGGCGCTTGCCGTCGCCGTCGGAACAGGGATTTATCAAGCACGTGAAACCTCGTCCTTGCGAACCCAGCTTCAGACCATCGAGCAACAACAAGGACCACTTACCGAGCAAATCGGGCAACTGACCAGCAAACGCGATGGAGCGGCGCGCTCATTGGCCGGCCTGCGTGAGGCTCTGCGCATGAGCACTGACAATGGGGATTTGCTCCGGCTGCGCGCCGAGGCAGCCCGATTGCGTTCCACAATTGAGTCAGCGCGCCAAAGCGCAAAGGTTTCCAGCGAGACAAACGATCCGGTCGCAGCCATGGTCGAGTCCTGGATTGCGGCCCTGAACCGGATCAGGGCGACGGTCGAGCGCACGCCCGAGGCGGTCATTCCGGAATTCCGGCTGCTCGGTGAAAGAGACTGGTGGAATGCCGCAAAACACATCGCGGCCGGTATGGATGAGCGGGAGGTGCTGGGTGGAATGCGCTTCTCAGCGAGGAACCAGTTCGTGCAACTCGTACAGCCTGCGCTTCAGAAATATGTGCGAACCCATAATTCGCAGTTCCCCACCGACCTCGCCCAGCTTCGCCCGTATCTCAAGTCGCCGGTGGATGATGCCGTGTTCGAACGGTGGAAGATCGTGCCTGCCAGTGAATTCCCGGACCTCCAATCTCAAGACAGCAACCGGGAGGCAACCCATGTGGTAACCCAGCGGGCGGCGCCGATCGATGAAGCAGATGGCACGCGGTGGCTTATTCAACCAAACGCGTTGACCCAGATAGACTTCAAACCCATACCCAAGCAGTGAGCCATCGCCATGACGACCCTGCAAAAAGCCATTATCGGAGCAACCCTCGCTGTCGCCGTTGGGACGAACCTCTATCAGGGGCGGCATAATTCAACACTGCGCGGCCGGCTGCAAACAGCCCGACAGCAATTGGCACAGCTCAAGGAGCAAGCTCGCCAATTGACGAATGAACGTGACTCCACCTTCCAAAGCGTTGAGGCATTGCGCGCGGAAAAGGACCGCGTGAGCCGCAATGAGGCCGAAGAGGTCAGACTGCGCGGCGAGGTGGCTCGATTGCGAACCAACGCCCACGAAATCGCCCGGTGGAAAGCCAAAACTGAAAGCGAATCGAATGATCCCGCTGCTGCTACAGCTAAATCCTGGACCGAACGCGTCAAGAGGCTTAAGGAATTTGTGGAGCGGACGCCCGAGGCGAGGATTCCGGAATTCCAGTTTCTCACGACCGAGGATTGGTTGACTGCAAGAGGAGATAACGATCGCCAGACCCTATGTCATCTGCGTGAACTTGCAGAAAGTAGATTTTCCAATCAATTGCAGGCCGCGCTCCGGAAGTATCTGGAAGCTCACAATTCACAAGCTCCCACTGATCTGGCCCAAGTCCAGCCGTACTTTGAGCCGCCGATGGATAATGCTGTGCTGCAACGATGGAAAATCGCGCCCGCGAGCGAAGTTCCGAACGTCCGCATGGGAGCAAGCGACTGGATCGTGACACAAAAGGCGTTACCGATAGATGAAGAGTATGATTCGCGTAGGGTGATTATTCCGACGGGCAACTGCGTCACGCGGAATGACAGTGTCAGATTATTGTTTCCCGCAATCGGGGCGTTCCAGAACGCCAACGAAGGAAGAGACTATGAGCATCTCTCCCAGCTCATTCCTTATGTGACCACGCCCGAACAACGGGCTGCTCTCGACAGACTTCTGGAAAATGAACAACGTTGGCAGAGCATTCTTTCCCGCAACTAAGAGCATTGCAGTCGCACGACCACTTGCACTTTCCTGGAGGGTGGTTGGAATCTCCTCAGCGGCAGTTCGCCCGTGAGCATTTCGTAGAACACGACTCCCGCGGAATAAATGTCCGCGTGTTGGTCCGCCGTTTGCGGATCTGCCACCTGCTCGAGCGCCATGTAATGCGGCGTGCCCAGGAGCTGGTCTTGCGCAAGTTCCTCGCCTGTACATGGCGAATTCGTAAT
>PLZQ01000312.1:0-161 GCA_003152225.1 Limisphaerales bacterium
CCCTGAGGCTACCCCGAGGCTACCCTGAGGCTCCCCTGAAGCCACCTCAACGCCCGAGAGACGACCACTGATCACTGACCGCTAACCGCCGAGCTCGGTCTTTCGCCTTCTGCTTAGGGTCGAGCTGCGGGCTGGCCATACGGGGCATTCCAGAGCCGGGG
>PLZQ01000312.1:248-5938 GCA_003152225.1 Limisphaerales bacterium
CTCGACCGCATGGCCAGCCAGGGTATGCGCTTTACCGATTTCTACGTCGCCGCCTGCGTGTGCACGCCCAGCCGGGCCGCGCTGCTTACCGGGCGCCTGCCCATTCGGAGCGGCATGTCCGGCGATATGCAGCACCGGGTGCAGACCAAGAACTCGCCGGGGGGTCTGCCGCCCGAGGAGATCACTATCGCCCGCGCCCTCAAGAGCAAGGGCTATGCGACCCAGGCCATTGGCAAGTGGCATCTGGGGCAGTATCCGCAAAACCTGCCCACCGGCCACGGCTTCGACGGCTTCTACGGCTTGCGCTGGTCCAATGATATGGAACCGGCGAAGGGCAATCCCAAGGATGCTTCGAGCCGCCTCGACCAGAAGCTCGAATGGTGGAACTGCAACCTGATGCGCAACGACCAGATCATCGAAAAGAATACCGACCTCAGCACCCTGACCCGGCGCTACACCGAGGAGGCGATTCGTTTCATTCAGCAGAACCGGAAGAAGCCCTTCTTCCTCTACTTCGCCCACACTTATCCGCATGTGCCACTGTTTGCCTCGCAGGCCTTTCAACGGAAGAGCGCGCGGGGCTTGTATGGGGATGTCGTGGAGGAATTGGATTGGAGCGTGGGCCAGGTGCTGGACACATTGCGCAAGCAGGGCTTGGCCGACAATACGCTGGTCTTCTTCACGAGCGACAATGGGCCGTGGCTGGTGAAGGACCTGGCGGGCGGTTCCGCCGGACCTTTGAAGGATGGCAAAGGCAGCACCTGGGAAGGGGGCATGCGCGAACCGGGCATCGCCTGCTGGCCAGGCAAGATCAAGCCCGGCGTCATCAATCAGCAAATGGCCTGCTCCATGGACCTGTTCAACACCTGCCTGACTTTGGCCAAAGTGCCCATCCCCAGCGACCGCATCATTGATGGCGTGGACATGACCCCGATGCTCCTGGGCAAAGGCCCCGGCCAGCGCAACCTGATGATCTACTACAACGGCGATGAATTATACGCCGTGCGCAAGGGGCCGTACAAGGCGCACTTCACCACCTACTCCGGCTACAGCAAAGACGCCCCGCAGAAGCATGAGCCGCCGCTGCTGTTCGACCTGCCGAATGATCCCGGCGAACGCTTTGACGTGGCCGCCGAGCACCCTGATGTGATCGCCGACATCCAGCGCGAGGTGGAAAAGTACCGCGCCGCCGTGGTGCCCGGGAAACGGCAGTATTGAATGCCTATCAGGATGACCCAATGACCATCTCGCTTCGGCGCTGGCTTCGAGCGGACCTGCCCGCGATACAACGGCTGCTTTTGGACACGTGGCTGGATGCCTACGGACCGTTCATCCCGCGCGAGGACCTTGTGGGATACCTGCATGCCCAGTATTCCCAGTCGAAACTCGAAACAATGTTCGATGACCCGGACGTGACCGGGCTGGTCGCCGAGGCGGAAGGGGCGGTGGCCGGCTACGCGAAGCTGTACCATTCCCGCGTCGAGCAACGCTTCTACGTACACCAGCTCTACATCCTGCCGGCCAAGCAGGGCCTTGGGCTGGGCCACCGTCTGATGGCCTGCGCCGAAGAGCGGGCGCGCGAGCTGGGAGCCGATCGGATCTGGCTCGGCGTGATGGTCAAGAACGCGCAGGCCATGGCGTGGTATAAGAAGCTGGGCTTCACCGCTATCGAGACCTCGCCTTTCGTCATGGGTTCAACCACCGTCGATCACTTTGTCGGGTATCTCCCGCTACCGCTCCCGAAGCCTGGGCGCCCCAGCGGGGACGAGGCCGTCCCCGCCCCTACATTTCCAGCTTCATGAATCGGCCCTGGGACGAAAGCGCTGACGCCATCCCGGCGTTGACGCATTTCCACGCCGTGTTAGACTACAAGCAACGCTCTGAGCGCATGATGTAAATGTCCATTGAACCCTTGATCCATCGATAACATTATGAAGACCATTGACCTAAGCCGCCGTCAGTTTCTTGGACGCTCCGCCGGTGCCGCCGGCGCCCTGCTGCTATCGTCCTGTCCGTGGCTTTCCTCCCAAGCGGCAACCAAGCGCACCGCGGTGGACCAGGTCGCGCTCGGCAAGACCGGTCTCAAGCTGAGCCGCCTCGGTTTCGGCACCGGCAGCAACAGCGGCAACGTCCAACACGATCTTGGGCAGGAGGCGTTTAACAAGCTCATCCGGTATGCCTACGACCAAGGCATCACTTACTTCGATTGCGCGCAGAGCTACCGCACCTTCGAGTGGATAAAGGACGCCATCAAGGGCCTGCCGCGGGAGAAGCTGTTCATCCAGTCCAAGGTCCCCGGCAAACCCGACGAGGTGCTCGCGGCCATCGACCACCACCGCAAGGTGTTTGACACGGATTACGTGGATAGCCTCCTGATTCATTGCATGATCAAGGACGGCTGGACCGACGAGTGGAAGCGCATCATGGACGCCTTCGACGAGGCTAAAGAGAAGAAGTGGATTCGGGCCAAAGGCGTCTCCTGCCACAGCCTGCCCGCCTTGCGCGCCGCGACGGCCTCCAACTGGACGGAGGTGCATCTCGTCCGGGTGAACCCGCAAGGCGCCCACATTGACGGCGCGAATCAGGAGGTCTGGGACAACCAGGTGCACGAGCCGGCGCCCGTGCTGGCCGAACTGAAGACCATGCGCGCCAAAGGCCGTGGGATCATCGGCATGAAGATCATCGGCAACGGCGATTTCACGCAGGCGGAGGACCGCGAGAAATCCATCCGCTTCGCCATGAGCCGGCCGGAGCTGGACGCTATCGTCATCGGTTTCAAGAGCACGGCGGAAATCGACGAAGCCATCCGGCGGATGAACCAAGCCCTGGCTGAGGCCGCTTGATGGTGGCCCCATCCGGTTGAACCGCCGCTTCATGCAGGACCGGCGTCACTCAGCTTGACGCGAAATTCCCAGCCGCGTGGCCAGCATGCGTCAAGAAGGGCCTTGATGATTTCGGGCCGCGACCTAGAATGCATTTATGCAAGCCCACTTGCGACGGGGCAGTAGGTGGCGACGATTCAGCCACAAGTACGGGATGCTTTTCTGGTTGGGGCTGTGCGTAGCCGTGGCCTTGGCACTGGTTGCCTTCCTCATATATGCGCTCACGAGCATCGATTGGCGCGCGCACCATTAGCGCCGGGCGGGGAAATCTCCATTTATGCACTGCATTGTGACCGCGGGCCCGACTTATGAACCGCTGGATGAAGTGCGGCGGCTAACGAACTTCTCGACGGGCCGGCTCGGTTCGGAGCTGGTCAATTACCTGGCGGCGCGGGGGCATGAGGCGACGCTGCTAATTGGCCAGCAAGCCACGTATCGCGGAGAGCGTCACGCGCGGCAGACGGAAGACTTCACCACCACGGCGAACCTGCGCGAGCGATTGCAAGCGCTGGCCAGCCCGGCAGTGTCGGCGGTGTTCCACGCGGCGGCAGTGAGTGACTTCACGTTCGGCAAAGTCTGGCGCCGTTCGCCGCAGGGCGAGCTGATGGAGCTCAAGGGAGGCAAACTCTCCACCCGCGAAGGGACGTTGCTGGCGGAACTGTTGCCGACACCGAAGATCATCGCGGAACTGCGCCAATGGTTTCCCACGGCGCGGCTCGTGGGCTGGAAGTATGAAGTGGAGGGGGGCCGCGCCGAAGTGATTCGCCTGGGGGAGCGGCAACTCACCGACTGCCGCACGGATGCCTGCGTGGCCAACGGACCGGCTTATGGCGCGGGTTTCGGTTTGGTGAAAGGCGGCGGTGCTGTCACCCACCTGCCGGACACCGCGGCGCTGTTCGCAGCTTTGGAAGAGTTCATGCGCGAACGGCATGAGATCTAATTCGCTGTGCATAGATTCAGTCGCCGCCGATTCCTGATAGCCGCGTTGCTGTCAGCGCCAGTTCTGGCGGCGGCCGATGCCAGGGGACTGGAACCCAAATGGGTCAAGACCCGGCAGGTCCGCCTCGGCAACCGCAAGCCGACCCACCGGGTCATCCACTTCACCGACGTGCATCACAAGGGCGACCGCGCGTATTTGCAGGCGGTCGTGAGGAAGATCAACGCGCTATTCCCGGACTTCGTCTGCTTCACCGGCGACCTGATCGAAGAAACAACGCACCTGGCCGAAGCCCTGGAACTCTTCGCCGGCATCAAGTCGCCGGTCTATGGCGTCCCGGGCAACCACGATTACTGGAGCAAGGCGCCTTTCGACGGGATTGCCAAATGCTTCGCCGGGACGGGCGGCGCGTGGTTGCTTGATCAACAAGCGGTGACCGGAGACGGGAAGTTCTGCATCAGCGGCGCCACTTGCCTCAAATGGCAACCGACGTTTGCGGGAGCGACGACCGGCAGCTCCAGGCAAACGCCCATCCACGCCAACCTTACCACCCGGAATATCTTCCTCATGCATTACCCATCCTGGGTGAAGAACCTGGGGGGCCAGGAATTCGATCTGGTCCTGGCCGGCCATTCGCACGGGGGGCAGGTGTGGCTCCCCCTCTACGGGCCGGTTTACGTGCCCTTTGGCGTGGACGAGTACGCCCGGGGCTTGTTCCACACCGAGGCCGGCCCGCTCTACGTCAATCCCGGCATCGGTTGGTTCCCGGTCCCCATCCGCTTCAATTGCCGCCCGGAGATTACGGTGTTTGATCTTTGAGCCAAGGGCTTCGGATTTCGGGCTTCGGATTTCGGATTTCCCGCGCTATCGTGCAGGCCGATGACCGCTGCGGCACCCAATCAACAGCTCCCGCCCCTTGCTCGACCAGTGACGGGCTTATACGGTGTCGGCCCGGAAAGGGCGGCGCAGTTGGCCCGCGTCGAGATTCGCACCGTAGAGGACCTGCTGCTGCATCGTCCGCGGCGCTACGAGGACCGGCGCCAGTTGCTGCCGATCGCCAGCTTGCAACTCGGCGACCCAGTCACAACGCGAGGCAAGGTCGTCGCCCTCGGCGTCAAGTGGTTCAAGCAGCACACCAAGTCCATCTTCGAGCTGATTCTCGATGACGGGACCGCGCGGCTGCATTGCCGCTGGTGGAACTTGCCGTTCATGGAGAAGTATTTTGCGGTGGGCAATGAAGTGATCGTCTTCGGCAAGCCGGTTCAGCTCAAGCCGCGCACCATGGACCATCCGGAAACGGAAGTCATGGAAGACGGCGAGGACCCGATCATCCACTTCGGCCGCCTGACTCCCGTTTACCCGCTCACCGAAGGGCTGCCGCAGCGCTGGCTGCGCTCGCTTATCTGGCGGACGCTGAATCAGCTTCAGGGCCAGATCCCCGATCCCTTGCCCGAGGCCGCCAGGTTGCAACTTGCCCCGCCCTTCCCCACCCGCGCTCAGGCGATTCGCATGCTGCACTTCCCCGAAACCCTTGCGGACACGGAGACAGCGCGGCGCCGGCTCGCACTGGACGAGTTCGTCGAGCTGCAACGGCAGATCCAGCTTCGCCGGCGGAACTTCGAGACCAAGGCCCAGGCGCGCCCGTGCGGCGGGGACAACCATTTAATCAAACCCTTTCTCGCCCAGCTCGGCTTCAAGCTGACCGGGGCGCAAACCAAAGTCCTGCGCGAGCTGCGCCTGGATATGTCCGGCCCGCACCCGATGCGTCGGCTGCTGCAAGGCGACGTGGGCTCCGGCAAGACAGTGGTGGCGGCGTGCTGTGCGCTGATGGCGCTGGAAAGCGGCTACCACGTCGCGCTCATGGCGCCGAC
>PLZQ01000049.1 GCA_003152225.1 Limisphaerales bacterium
GACTTGGAGTTACTTGTGGGGCGGCACCAGTTTAAGCGCGCCCATGTGGGCTGGTCTTATCGCGCTCGCGAACCAGCATCGCGGCACCCCTTTGAGCGCCGCTGGTTTTCAGCTCCATAGCGAACTGTATTCTTTGGCCCGAGGGCCAGTGGATCCGGCGACCCAACTCTATACTGTTCTCGCTGCTCCGGGAGCATATCTTTATTTCTTCGATGTCTTTCAGGGAAGCCAGACCGGGTCGCCCTCTCCGACGCCGGCTGGACCACCGTTGGACACCGTCGTTGGCTTGGGCACCCCGGTGGCCAACCACTTAGTCCCCCAATTGTGAGAGGCTGGAGTTGCCTCTTTTGGCGGCTTGGTCGTGTTCGCTAGCGGGTTCCGTCGGTGGTATCGCCGGAAGGCGAACGCCTGCTGAAGGCAGAGGTTTCTCACCGTAGTCCGCAGGCTTAAAACATCCGTCCGGTCCCGGTAGTGGCGAAGGGCGGCAGGTCAACGCTGCGTTCGGAGGCGGGCAGCTCGTCCGCTCCACCCTGAACCCAGTCCAAGTCCAAGTCATTGGGCCAAGCGGCCTGGCAGAGGGGACGCGTTTGGTCCGTCCACGATAATTGGAGTCCCAGCACTGCGGGCATTTCATCCAACTGGCGACCGCCCGGCAGACCAAGCCGTCGGCTAATGGTTGTGAAGCCGGTAATACGCCATCGGGGCAGGTGGATGGGGGTCAGTGTAGGTGAGGGAGCCGTCTGTCGAAGCAATTTGTGTATCCACGGTTGCCCACGGGCCGCGGACGTCGGTGGCGCGCTGAATATCGTATGAATTGGTGGGGAGGCCGGAAAACTGTATGGTGACGGAGCCGGTGGTTACGGAGATGGCCCGTGCCTGACTACTCGAGTTGAGCAACCGCATGGCTGCAGTCACTGTCTGGTTGTCCAAGCTTACATCGGCTTGGGCGGCACCCGTGAGACTGCCGGCATTGAAAGTGGCGGTGGCCTGGCCGTGCAAGAATTGCGTTGCAGCAGCGGATAAGGTTCCCAGCACCGGGTTGTGAAAGAGCGTTGCGGGGTTGGCAGGCACAGCAGGCAGACCTGCCAGGCTGACGGCGGTAAGCGAACCTCCGGCGCTCAGTCCGAGAAGATCGGCAGTGAGTGTCGTGGTGGCCCTTGTGCCCAGATCGGTCACCGCCGGCTGGTGCCGGAGTTGCAACCACGGCGAACTGGTAACGGCGCCGGACGCCAGAATATCAGTGCCACCCGGGCCGCTGTTCGCGCCCCACCAGTTCCGGGTGGCGTCGCATGCGCCTGCGCCTGCGGCCTGCCACAGCGTGTCGCCATTGGCGTGGCTGGTGGCTGTGTTGTTGAAAAAGCGGTTGTAACTTGCGGTCAGGGCGCCTTGCACGTGGGTAATGGCGCCCCCTCGGCCACTGCCAGTGGTGCTGTTGCCCTCGAAATTGCAGTCCACGATTGTGATCGTGCCCGAATCCGTGCTGGCCTTGACGGCACCGCCATCCGCGGCGGCTGAGTTGCTGATAAACACGCTGTTGCTCACGAAAAGGCTGCCGCTGCCGCCCGTCTGGTTCAGGAAGTCAATAGCCCCGCCGTACACCGCCGAGGAATTCCCCTGAAACCGGCATCCCAGCACTGTCACGTTGCCGTTCGGCGAGTTTTCGATCGCTCCTCCGGCGTTCACATTGGCCCCGGCGGAGGTTCGGTTGTTGCTGAATACACAATTGCTTACGGTCGTGGAACTCCCGATGCCGCCCACCAACAAGGCGCCTCCGCCATAATCGCCACCTTGCCCGCTGTCGAAGGTCAGGTTGTTGAACGTGAGGCCAATGTTGTTGACGTTGCCGGCCGGTAAATCGGATTCCACAAACCGAGTGTTGGCCAGCGTCTGGTGGAGCACCGTGTCCGTGAGATTGGCCGAGCCGCCTTGAAAGGTGATAGATTCATTGGCCGCGATCACGGGCAGTTCACCACTCAGGTTGTAAGTGCCGGTGGAGAGGTTGATTGTGTGCGGCCCGGCCGAGCCGTTGGCTGAGTTGACCGCGCTGATCAACTGTGCCGGGGTTGCCACATTGAAAGTGGCGCCGAGGGCTGGCAGCGTGAGAAGCGAGCCGGCCAAGGCCGCGCAGCCCAATCTTACGACAAATGTCTTTCTCATATCCTTAAATCCGGTGAGCCGTGCCAGCCAATCGCTCAAGGTCTGGAAGGGAATACGCCTGCCAAGGCGATGCAGAAGTTCAGGGTTAGGTAAGGAGGCATGTTATTGTGAGGCCCGTTGCCGCCTGCCGGGGTCAGCATACCCGCTTTCATGGCGGGGCTGGTCCCAGACGAGGCCGCAAAGAAATTCTGTCCGCNNCTCGTCTGACCGGCAACTACAGTGGAACATTCCAGAAGGTGATTATGGGAGGGCATCTGTGAGGAAATTAGCGTGACGCTAACTGCCCCTCCGGTCTCGCCCAAGACATAAGGCGTCAATCCCGGCCCCTGGCCCTGCTGGAGGGGAACGCTTCCCTGCAGGTTTGGCAGAGNNCCGAAGTTGGTTCCGAGGAGAGAAAACAAGGCAGTGTTTTGTGATATTGGCATCACCTGCCCGTCGCAAAAGGCCCAGCCTACCGGAGCGAAGTTGAAGCCGAAGACGCGGATTTCAGCGACGAATGGTTCTGACATAAGGTGTGCTTGCGGGTTGCGAAAGGGGTTAACTTCGAGAGGGGAATATACCAGCCAGGGCGATGACGAAGTTGATCACCAGGTAAGGCGGACGGTTTTCATGCGGCTGCCCCCCCATGGTAGTCACCGCTTGGCCCGCCATCGCGCTACCATCGCTACCACTGGCGTAGGGCGTCAAGGCTCCGCCGGTGGGCCAAAAGCCGTTCAGGGGCGACGGTTGGCTAGGGCCATTGGAACTGCCAGTCACCCCGTGCGTGTGGGCCGGGACCTCGTTAACGGTGAGGGTATGTGCTTCTTCGCCCCCTTGGTTGCCTTGAGGATAGTTCCCACTGCGGTGGATGGGAATGCGCCCTTGCAGGTTGGGCAGGGCGAAGTTCTGCACCCCGTTGCCGCCATAAGTGGTGCCCAACAAGGAAAAGAGCGCCTGGTTCTGCGCGATCGCCATCAGTTGGCCGTTGCAGAGGGCCCAGTTTTTTGGGGCAAAGCCAAAGGACAACATCCTGNNACCGATGAACTGGTCTGACATATCAGTATTCTCCGCTAACAAGTTCGGTCGCCCGAGTTCCAGATCCCTTAACCTTCAGCTCAAAACCAGGCGGCCTTACGTGCTTCATTTTGTATTTGCAGGCTCGGATACCTCCGAACCGTGAACTAGCCTTGGGATGGGTAAATCCCCTCATACGCGATAATGAAATTCAGCGCCAAAAAAGGTGGGAGATTCTCATGCGGCTGACCGCCACCGGCAGAGGTGACGCTACCGCTGCTCATGGCCCCACCGGCTCCCGTGTTAGCGTTTAGTCGCGTGGCGGATCCAGCCAGGACATCGCCGG
>PLZQ01000134.1:0-7113 GCA_003152225.1 Limisphaerales bacterium
GAGCACCTGAGGTGGGTCGGAACCCGCAGGAGCGGCGCGAGGTACGAGGCGTGAGAAGTGCCACCAAGCCAAGAAGGCCAGCACCGACAGAAAGATAATTCCTGCACGGATCGCAAACCGCTTCAAAAGTCCCTTTCCTGGGCGCGAACCAACGTTCGCACCTTCCGGCTAGCCGGCATTCAGTTCAGAGTAACTGGCGAAACAGTACCTCAAAGGCCCTACAACGGGAAGTGTGCGTTTGAGGGCACACAGAGCCCACCACAAACTAACTATGTCGAGACGGCAGCACGCCGGGCGCGAGCCGTTTCAATGAGGGCTTGGATGCGGCCGGCGAGGGTGGGCACCATCGCATCGCAGATTGGGGGGATCTCCAGTTCGACGGTGGGCAGGTCCAACTCCCGGCTGATGATTGACCGCAGGCTTGCTCCCTCCCAGGCGCAATGGCTGGCGCCAGGAATCCTCGAAATTACCACCGCCTCAGCCCGGCAGGTGCGGCAGTCTGCTACAATTCGCCTGGCCCGCTCTTGCGTCGAGCCGACCATCGGGTCGGCCAGCGCGGTGCGCGCGAGCGCTTCCAGAGGCGGCAGGTCCTCGGGGATCGGATCCAGCGCATGCGTGAACATGTAGTCGGAACCGCAAATACGCCCGCCCCAGTCTTCCAACAGATTCATGGCGCGCAGATCGGCGACCGGATTGACCCAGTAGATGCGCGTCGCGGCTTCACCCACGACAAACTGGCCCAGGTTCCGGCGAGCCACGGCCACCTCCAGCAGGTCGGTGAGAACTTGCAGAGTCTGAGAACGGTCTGAGCAGAAATGGATGGCGAGCATCTCCGCCACCAGCATCTCCAGGGCAGGAAGGGGCGCGCCCACAGAACCATAAACGGTTTGGCGCAATGCCCCAAGCCGCCGACGTACCTGGTTGGCCTGGCGAATGCCTTCGGCAAGGAGTTCAGTTGTAAGCGTCTGGCCAGCCAGCCGGCCCAGGAGTTCGGCAACGCGTTCGAGCTCCTGCCGGACGCAGTCCACCTGGCATTGCGGCGCAGTGAGCCCGCCCGGCAATGGGCAGGCGGCTTCCTGTGCTTCCGGCGCCCGGCGCCGGGGCATTTCCCACCACGTGATGGGGAAGCCCATTCGCTCCAGCCGCTGGGCAATGGCGGAGAAGTCATCGCAAACCGAGCCCGTGCTGCACACCAGGAGGTCGGGTCTGGGAAAGTGCTGCTGGTTCTGAAAGGCCGCGAGCATCGCCCGGACCGGGCAAAACGAGGCGTCAATCCCCTCGGCCTCAGCCTGGCGTAGCAGGCCGTCACTGCACTCCATGAGGCAAGGCGTCCACCACGCGCCATCCGGATAGAACGCACGCAGGCCAGGCAGGGCGTAAACCATCACGGGCACCGTCCCGAGGTCCTTCATAGTCCCTACAATCCGCTCCCCGACGGCGCGAGCTTCCGCGAGGCGATGGTTTTCGGTGAGGAGGAAATTCCAGAGGCGCAAGGCCGCCGGCGAATCGTCAAACCGCAATTGCCGCAAGCGCAGGTCGCCCTCCAGCGCCAGGTGCCGGCTCAAGGGCCCCCCATACGCCGGCTCATGCAGGCCCGCCGCGACCAGTTCCTGGTAGTGCCGGTCCCATTCCTCAAGCGTCAGTTTACGTGGGCTCATGCCGGCCTCTGAATGAGGGACTCCATGAAGGCTTCGACGCGCCCATTATCGCGGGCGGAGGCCGGCGACGCGTCACCAGCGTCCAGCAACAGCAAGGGCAAGCCGAAAGCCTCGCGCAGGGACTGGGCCTCCGCTCGCCAGAGATCGCAGCCGACGTAGTGCCACAGCACGATTCCCCGAACCGCCCGCGCGGCCACATGTTCTTTCAACCAAGCGTAGAGGCGGGTGTTGGGCCGTTGAAACACATCCACGCAATGGCGCACGTAACTTCGCGCCAGCCACAACCGCATGGAAGCCAATGTAGCGGCGTCGGCTGGCACTTGAACTTCCGATGACGGGCCGGTCCAGAGGCTGCGTTCGCCGGCTTCCGTTCCATTGAGAGCCACGCGGGCGCCCGCCCTTTCGATGACCTCGATCAGTGGCCATTGAGCGCGCGGTAAAGGGCCGCCGAGCAGCGCAATCGGGACAGCGGAACTCGGCCCAGGTGCCGCTGCGCTGGGAGCCGTGGACGCGGGCGGGCCGGTCCAATGAAACCGGGCGATCGCCTCGGCGTGGGCGCGCGCCGGGCAAACCGCCGCTTGCGCGAGCAATGTCTTCCGCGCCAGCGCGTAGGCGTCAATGGTTTGGCGGAGCGCCTCCGGCGCAGGCAGATGCCCCCCTAGAGCCAGCAAGAACCGGCTCAACCCTTCCAACTCGCTGTCATACAGACGCTCGGCGACGGAGCTTTGCCAGGTGGCGGGCAGATTAAAGAGAAACGACCGGCCCGGCGGCGAATCGGCAAGCGTATCGAATCCCCGGCGCAGTTGGTCGCAATGGGTGGTGAGCAGGACCGCCTTCTCCGGGTGTGTTTCGGCGAACTGGACCACCGCCTGGGCAAAGGCGCACGTCCCCGCGGACGCCCGCGTTGGGCCAGGATTCAGTTCGTCGGAGTACCAAAGCCCGCGCGGCTCGACGCCGTGAGCCTTGATCCACTCGACCGGCACCCACGGACTGGCATGAAACAGTTCCACAGGATCTGACGCCAAAGCTCCCGCCTATGGCGCCTCCTGCGCCACGGCTTGAACGTCTGGCAAATGCCTCTGCTCTGCGCGTTGCATAGATCCGAATCAGTTGAATCGCCAGCATGGTTCTCGATACGAGCAAAGGCGTCAAGCACGGCGAGCCATGATAAGCATTGTGAATACAACCCCCCTCTCCCGCCGCCCCCGGGCTGGTCTGGGGGCACCCTGGTACCACCCTGGACATACCCTGGTACCATAGACCCCCTTCCGGACCTCATTTTTGATCAGGCACGCTTATCCAATCCACTTTCGGACGGCTTTTCCGCTGGGCGCGGCTTTTCGACCGCGACGCCGATTCAGCCCCTGCGCTCCCGCAACCGCAATCACGACCCCGCATCCCCATCCAAAAACGTCACCGTATTGCCGGTAGAAGGTGGGATGCCGTCCGGACTCTGACCCGGCCAATGGCACTTCGACGAGCTTGTATCCAGCCTCGTAAACGTTCTTCGACCCGGGAGGATAGACATTGTGGAGGCGTCCGCAGGTGTCCACCCAGCAGGTAATGCCATTGTTGCAACAACGGACCAGCGGCAGGTGCAACTCGACCGCCCGAAACAGCGCGTTAACCGCGTGCAGCCATTGGGCGCCACTGTCGCCAAACCAGCCGTCATTGGTCAGGTTCAGGAGATAATCGGTTTGCGGGTCCTGGCACTGTCGGACCTCGTGTGGGAACAAATCCTCGTAACAGATGAGGACGGAGAACCTGGCCGTCGGCTCAGTAAGCTGGAACAGACCGGGCCGGTCCCCCGGAGTGAGGCCCGCGCCGGCGGCGCGAAGCCTGGCCAGAACCGGAAACCAGCGCGCGCCGGGCATGAATTCGCCAAAGGGCACCAAATGCCGCTTGTGATACCGCGCCATCATTTCACCTGCCGGGTTGATCAGGAAAGCGCCGTTGAACCACTCCGTGGCGTTGAGACCGGCTGCGCCAGGCCGGGATTCGTAATCGGAGGCGCCCAGGACCATCCAGGCACGGTGAGATTGGAGCAGTTTAACAATCGCGTCCTGGGTGAACTGATCCCGGGTGATCATTTCGGGCAATGCCGTCTCCGGCCAGACCAACAGGTCGGGTTTCTCGGCGAGCGCCGCTTGGGAGAGTTGGAGCAGCTTTGCGAAACGATTTGTCTTTTCGCTGGGATCCCAGATCGCCCGCTGTGGAATCGCCGGCTGCACCAGGGCGATCTTTAGGCGCGGTGACCGCTCGTCAACGCGGGACATCTCATACTGTCCAAAGCACAGGACGCCAGCCAAGCCAAGCAGCGGCGGGAGCATTTGGCGCAGCAGCAGACGAGGCCGGAAGCCATCGGCGAACCAGGAGAGCACAGCGCAGAATAAGGAAACCGACACCCATGCAACCAGGAACGACACGCCATACACGCCGGTGAAGGAGGAGATCTGAATCAGGCCCAGCCACGCAAATTGCGAGGCTCCAAGAAACCCTGGAAACCCCGTCACCAAGCGTCCGAGGGCCATTTCCGTGACCACCCACGCTGCGGCACAGAGCAGCGGCCACCCCAGACGCTCCCAGACGGTCATCGATCGCCACTGCCGCGGAAGAGTCTCGAGGACCGTGTTTGGTCTCAAATCCGGTTTGCGGGCTGGCCACAAATACCAACACAGCCAGCACCAGCCGCCCATGTAGGCCGCCGCCACACCGCTTTGACCCAGATACGCTGCCAGCCCATACCAACGAAATGGAATAAGCAGCAGCCAATAGACCATGATAAGCCAACATCCAAGCCCGGAAAGAAAACCGGACCAGAAGGTCAATCTTTTAGAACCGCTATGAGCCAGCCAAAGGACCAGACCCGGTGTCAGCCACGCCAGACACGGCAGGTTGAATTTTGGAAAGGCCGCCGCAAACAGGGTTCCCGCCAGAAAGGAAAACACTAGCGGCGCGATCTTTTTCTGAATTGCCATGTTTAGCGGCGGCAGTTTCCACAATTGTTTCGGGGAGACCAAGGCATTTCAGGACGGAGCCTTAGGCACGGCTGCATCAGGATTGCCGGCGAGGCAGGTCGCGCCGTCCTCAGCGCCGCGCCGCCCCTGGCAGCGGGCAGACGATGGCTCTCAATCAGCGCCAATTCATGAAAGGGGCGGGGACGGCCTCGTCCCCGGTTGCCCAATCTTCGAGCCGCCAACAACCGGGGACGAGGCCCGCCCCGGCCTTTCGCGCTTCATGAATTGGTCCTGGCTCTCAATCAGCAGCCGCATAATCTGCCGCATAATCTGTTTGCAATTTTCAACAATGCGGCTTAGCCTTCGTATGAATGTTCGTACATTCCTAACCAAATCCCGACCACATACAAAGCCCCAAATGAATCACGCCAAATTATGAAAACCATAGCCCGTCTCCTGATCGGTTCGGCGTTAATGGTCCTGACCTCGAATGCGCTCGCAGTTGCCTATTGGAACTGCAGTTCGCCCACTGGTCCAGCTTCTGGCACTTGGAACCAGACCAACTTAACCTGGACCACCACCTCACCGTACACTGATAACGTCGGACCGATGGGAGGGCCGACAGACCCCAATCCGGTAAGTTGGAATAGTGGACTACAGGGCTCCGACGCGGCGGCCTTTGGTCTGGGGCAACCAGTGAACGGAATTCCTGGCCCGTATACAATTACGGTGGACAATAGCGCCGGCCAGGTTGGAACCGGGGACCTGCTCGTCTATACCGGCCCGGTGACATTGATCGGAGGAATGTTGGATTTCGTAAATATAATAAACGGCTCTCCCAGCGCCACAACTGATGCCGGACTCGTCTTGACTATCCACGATAGTCAAATTGCCTATTTGAACCTTAACTTAACCAATTCAGTCGGCCCGTACACTCACACCAGCGCCTCGGGGGATGTCAGGCCAGTTTTCGCCAAAAAACAAGATACGGGTAACCTCTATCTGGGCGCTACCAACTCCTTCATCGGCGACATCGCGGTCAAGAGCGGCATTTTGGGCATTACCTGCGACCAAAGCATTCCCAGCGCTAGTTCCTTGATATTGCTAAATGGCAGTGATATCGGCGGAGCCGCGGATCAGATAGCCGACACACCTCCCGTATTCAATACTGGCGGTCACAACCAGACCTTCAACCAGTTGGTGTTGGACGGACCCAACTCACTGATCCCGCGCATCATTGATTTTCAAAATGGGAAAGGCTCCCTGGTATTTGCCGGCGACAGCAGCACAAACAACTGGTACTCCTCCGCCAGTCCAGTGTTTGGCGATTCCAATCCGGGGCCCGTTACCCTGATGATAACCAATTATATCTTCGGCTAAACCAAGCTGCGCTTTGGCACCGATTCCGCCGGACTCACGACGACGCAACTGGGTCAAATTCAGTTCGCGGATTACCATAATGCCCCGGGCAGAATTGACGCCGCGGGATTTGTAACCCCTGACGCGCCGTTCATTACCGCGGTGACCAAGACCAATAACTCTGTCTCGCTGATGTGGCTGTCCATCAGCGGCAAGACCTACCAGGTCGATTTTAAGCTCAATCTCACCGATGTTTCCTGGACCACGCTCACGTCGAACGTCACCGCGAGCGGCAGCACGGCCAGCTACACCGATACGACGGCCACGGCTGGTCGGCGTTTCTACCACGTCGTGCAGCTACCTTGACGGCTCCCCTGCCGTAACGTTTGCGGGAGCAATCAGTTACTTGGAGAATCAAGTGGGCCGGAAGCGGTCTGGCTGCTTCCGGCCTGCGCGTTTTGAGTTTGTGCTCCGGCCGCCCAACATTCCCTGATAAGGAAGCATTGCGTTTGACATCACAACTCCCCTTTGGCAGCCTCCGAATCTGATGATTCAGACGGAAATGCGATTTGCGTTCACCGACGCAGCGTCAATGAATCGGCGGGGCGCAAAAGGCAAATCCCTTTCAATTCAATAATCGGTAAGCACCAATCGAAACTCCGCCGAGGCGGGGGACCGCTTCCTGACCTCTTTCTATGCACAAACACACGGCGCTCTTTGTCGGGCTGGCGGCGATTATCGTTGCCGGATTGTATTTCAGCTTCTCCCATTCCCGCCTGAAGCGAGGCGGAGCAGCAACCTCCCCACAGGCGGCCGTTGCCCGGTCAGGTTCAGCGGTTCTGAAACAGGCGGAGCGCTCTGCGCCAGCCAGCACCAACTTCGCCGCCCATGCCGCCAACCAACCCGGCGCGCCCGTGTCCAACCCGGAAGGCAACCCCTACGCGGCCGCGTTGCGCGAGCCCGGCAAGTCGAAGAGGGCCTGGGACCTCGACTTCCTAAAGCGGCGCCCAACTGCCGCCGATGGGGAGGCCATCCGTTTTGAACTCACCGAGGGCCGCATGGCGTCGGGCACGATTCGTATTTCCCAGTATCGGGCCGGGGAACTGGTCTATCTCTCCGGCGAACTCACCGAGCCCGAG
>PLZQ01000134.1:7197-20700 GCA_003152225.1 Limisphaerales bacterium
TCGTCCGCCGTGCTGCTGCTGGACTTCTTTGGCGGCTACACGCCCACCTGGGGCGGCATCGCGTATTCCAAACCAGCCAACGTGAATAACACCACGATCAAGGACGTTTGGAAACGAGTGGCGGAAGATTACATGCCGTTCAACATCAACGTGACGACCGACATCAAAGTCTATCTGGCCGCCCCGGCAAACAGCCGCCAACGCTGCTGTTTCACGGATACGCCGGTGACGGCGGCGGGCGTGGCCTACGTCGGCTCCTGGAACTGGGGCAGCGACACGCCCTGCTGGTCGGTCTATACATCAGGCAAGGATGGCGCGGAAGTCGGTGCGCACGAGCCGGGCCACACACTGGGCTTGGGCCATCAGGGCAGCATCTCCAGCACCACCACCAATGAGTATTACAGCGGACAGGGCAGCGGGGCGACCGGCTGGGCACCGATTATGGGAGTAGGTTACTACCAACCGGTCGCCACGTGGGCCAAAGGCGAGTATCAGTATGCCAACAACCACGAGGATGAGTTGCACATCATCACCACGCAGAATAACAATGTTGCCTACCGTCCAGATGATACCGGCAGCACGCTGGCCACGTCGCGTTACCTGGAGATCTTCACCAACCTCAGCGCTTCGGCCCAAGGAGTGATCGAACGAACGGGTGACACGGATGCTTTCCAGTTCACGACCAGCGGCGGCCAGGTCACCCTGACCGCCAACCCGGTCGCCGATTGGGCTGACCTGGCAGTGATGGCCACCCTGACCGATGCCTCGGACACCATTATCGCGAGCAACAACCCTCAGTCCGTCCTGTCCGCGACGATTAGTTCAAATCTTCCCGCCGGCACCTACACGTTCAGGGTGACCGGCGCGGGCCGAAACAACCCCTTCATCGACGGTTTCAGTTCTTACGCCAGCCTGGGCTATTACTCGATCGCCGGCTGGGTCACCGGCGGCCGCCTGCCCACGCGCCTGAGCGTCGTCGAACATTCCGCCAATGACACCCTCGTCGGCACGGTGCCTGCCAGCAGCAACACCAACCTGCTGGCCTACACGATTGTTTCCGGCAATATCGGCAGCACTTTCTCGGTGGACCCCAACGGCGCTGTCAGCGTGGCAAACAACACGCTGCTCGACTATAACCGGCTCGCCACCAACACCATGCTCGCTGTGCAATTCGAGCTGTTCATGAACATCACTAACCTGGACGACCCTACTCAGACTGAGTTGAATCGCCGGGTCGTGATCTCCGTTCTGAGCGCGTCAGCCGCCTATCCGATCGCGGTCAGCGGGTTTAACGCCGGGGTGAGTTCTCCATGCAACGCCACGGTCGCCGCCCCGCGAGCCACCGCCTTCGACATCCCCAACCACTGGTGCTTTTACCAGGCGGGTTTGAACGGCAATCCGGCGACCGGAGGCACCGGCGGCGCGCAAGGTCTTCCGGCCAGCGGAACCGTGCTCAGCCAGGTGGATGGGACGACCTTCCAACTCGGCCCCTACGGCGGCAACAACGTGCTCCTGTTGGGTTCGCCCTACGCCAGTGCCGGCACGCTGACGTTCGCCGCCCCGCTGGCCTATAATTCGCTCGCCATCCTGGCCACCTCCGCCAACGGCGGCGGCAATGGGACTTTTGTTGTCCGCTTCAGCAATGGGGCCGTTAGTCCGAGCTATTCCCTGAACGCCCAGGATTGGTACAACACCACCACCAATGTGGCGGTGCAAGGATTTGGCCGGCTCAGGCTTGGCCAGAGCACGCTCTCGACGGAAGACGCGGGGTGGAACAACCCCAACCTCTATCAAACCACGCTGAATCTGGCCGCTCTCGGCTCGAACCTGCCCGTCGCCTCGATCACCTTCACCAAGCCCGCCAGCAGCGGCAACTCGGGCATTTTCGCAGTCAGCGGCGCCGCCATGCCGGCGGCGGTCAGCATCACGCAACAGCCGCAATCCACGACCAATGTGGCGCCCGCCTCGGGTGCGTCGTTCAAGCTCGTAGCGATGGGGGCCCCACCGCTGGGCTATCAATGGTACTACAGCGCAAACGGCAGCGCCGGCACCTTTGCCGCGCTGACCAACCAAACCAACGCCAGCCTGGCGTTAAGCCCGGTGCTCGACATCACCAATGCCGGTTTCTTCTATGCCGTCGTCACCAACAGCGTGAGCGCCGCCACCAGCTCGGTCGCCGCCCTCACGATCTATCGGGCGCCGCAGATCACCCGCCAGCCGGCCCCCACCAACCTCGTAGTCCTGGCCGGCACGAGCAACACGTTTTCGGTGGCCGCCAACGCCGCGTTGCCCATCTATTATTACTGGCTCACCAACGGGAGTTTCCTCCCCGGCGCCACCAGTGCCGCCCTCACCTTCACCAGCCTCCAGGTTCCCAACTCTGCCAGCTATAGCGTGGTGGTCAGCAACGCGTACGGCGCGGTGACCAGCAGCGTGGTCTCCCTGACCGTGCTGGCGGCGCCCACGTATCCCTACGCGCAATTGGTTCTGGCTAACAAGCCCATCGCTTATTGGCGTATGGATGAAACCTCCGGCACCGTCGCGTATGACTGCGTCGCCGGAAACAACGGTGTGTACAACAAAGTCCTGCTGGGCCAGCCTGGCAACGCCCTCCTGGACACGCATAAGGTGGCCCGGTTCGGCTCGCTGGCCTCGGCTAACAGCATGATGACCAACATGATGATAAACTTCGCCACCTCCGGCAGCGCAACGTTCTCGATCGAAGCCTGGGTCAACGGAGGGGCCCAGAGCGCCGACAACGGTCTGGTCACCAAAGGCACCGGCAGCGGCGGGGAGCAATTCAACCTCGACTGCGGCGGCGCCAGCCACGCCTTTCGGTTCTTTGTGCGCGACATTGCCGGCAACGCCCACCTCGCCACCAGCACCGTGGCGAACAACAACAAATGGCACCACCTGGTCGGCGTCTGCGACCAGGTCCATACCAACGTGGTGCTCTATGTCGATGGCACCAACACAGCCCAGACCACCATCGTCCCCGGCAGCGGCATCCTCGCCTCCACCAATTCGATCAGCATTGGCTCACGGCAGTCCGGCACCGCCTCCTACGACCTTCAGTTTGTCGGCCTGATGGAAGAAGTGGCGATTTACAACTACGCACTAAGTTCAGCCCAAGTGCTAGCCCACTACCGGGCGGTCAGCAATCGAGCCCCGGTGTTCGTCGTCAATCCCTTCAGCGAACCGGATGTCAACGCTGGCCAGGCTGGTTCCGGCACCATCGCGACTAACGCCCTCGACCCGAATGGCGACACCCTCAGCTTCGCCAAAGTCAGCGGTCCGGCCTGGCTCAACGTGGCCGCCAACGGCGCGCTCTCCGGGACACCTTTCTCCGGCGATGCCGGCCTCAACAGCTTTGTCGTGCGCGCGACCGACCCCGGCGGCCTCTCCGGCAGCGCGACGCTGAACATCACCGTAACGCCTGCCCCGTCCATCACGACCGCCGTCTCCTTGCAGGGCACGAACCTCCTGCTCAACTGGGCCGGCGGCATCGCGCCCTACCAGCTCCAAATGACGACAAACCTGGCCAGCCCTGACTGGCAACCGGTCGGCTATCCGGCCAACTCCACCAGCCTACTGGTCCCAGCCACCAACGACGCCGCTTTCTATCGCATCGTTGGCCAATAACCTGTCAACCCCAAGTCCGTAGATCGGCGCCGGGAATGGTCATGGCCTGCCCGCAGATTCCACCGCAGGGGTGTTCGTGGCATGAAAGAAATCTTGGCATCGTTTAGGAGCCTGACAGAATTGCCATATGCATCGATCGCGGATACACGATTGGATATCGCTCGTGGTCTTGGCAGCTTCAATGGCCACGTGCCCGGCCGCCACCTTCACCGTCACCTCGACCAACGACTCCGGCCCCGGGTCGTTGCGGCAGGCCCTGCTGGGGGTCAACGCCAGCCCCGGGCCTCATGCCGTCCAATTCAGTATTCCCGGTGGCGGGGTCCATACCCTGGCGCCGCTCACGCCGTGGCCCGAGTTGACCAATACCGTCTCCCTGAACGGCTATTCGCAGCCCGGCAGCAAACCCAACAGCCTCCAGTGGGGCGACGACGTCGTGTTGCTCATCCGCCTCGATGGACAGAAGCTGACCAACAGCCTCGCCTCTGCCCTGGTGTTGCACAGCAGCGGCAGCTCCGTGCGCGGGCTGATCGTTGTCCGCTTCGCCTCGGGCATCAAGCTTGACAGCGCCGGCGGATGCGTCATCGCGGGCAACTGGATTGGCTTGGACTTCGATGGCATCGCGCGCGGCATGACCTTCGATGGCGTCACGGTCACTTGCCCGGTTTTTGCCTCGGCGATGCACAACGCGATCGGCGGCGCCGCGTATGGCGACCGCAACGTCATTTCCGGCAATGGCACAGGGATCTCCTTTTCCCCAACCAGCGCGGCGAACAATTCCGTCCTGAACAACTTTATCGGCATCGACCCCACCGGCACGCTGCCGCGCGGCAACGCGACAGCGGGAGTTATGATCCAATCGGCCACCAACATTCTGGTTAGCGGCAACGTCATCTCGGCCACCACCGGCGCCGGCGGTTGCGGCGTTGAGATCATCGCCGGCGCCGGCGATATCATCCAGGGCAACCTGATCGGCCATGGGGTATCCGGCCAAGACCTTGGCAACGCCGGCGATGGCCTGTACCCCAATGGGGCGAAGAACCTGCTGATCGGGGGAACCGGCGTCGCCCTGGGCAATCGGATCGGCTTTAACGGCCGGCACGGCATCGACCTGCTGGGCGGGTCCGGCGCCACGATCCAAGGGAACAATATCGGCACCGGCTCTGTCGGCACCGAGCCGTGGGGTAACTTGGGCTCGGGCATCTATCTCAACAACTCAAGCAGTAACCTCGTCGGTGGTCTGGCCGGGCATAACAGCATCGTTTACAACGGCGGTGCGGGCGTCAGCGTGCTGTTTGGGACCGGCAATCAGATTGCCGGCAATTCCATCTATGACAACGGCGGGTTGGGCATCGACCTGGGCGACGACGGTTTGACCCCCAACGACGCGGGCGACGCCGACACCGGGGCCAACCAACTGCAGAATTACCCGCTGCTGACCAGCGCCGCCACCAGCTATGGCTCGCTCCAAATCCAAGGTACGCTCGACAGCAAACCCAACACCAACTTCCACCTGGAGTTCTTTGCCAGCGCGCCTTGGGATGCGTTCTGGATTCCTGAAGGCCAAGTGTTGCTGGGCTACACCAACGTAGCTGGTCACCAACCAAGCTCCTTTCGCGAACCAGTTCTTCCGTTTGCTAAAGCCCTAAGCGCATGAACCGCGCCGCACAGCCATGAACGATTTCAGGCAGCAGAGTAATCCAGTTTCCCCGGCAGCCTTATGGGCACCGGTTGGCGGAATGCTCGCGCTGCTGCTTCTGCTATCGGCCTCGCCCTGCGGCGGGGAAACTCCTGCGGGCTCTGCGGATCTGGCGGCGGCGCCTGTCGCTCACCTGCAATATCGCGAGGTGGATTTCGCGCCCTTGGCCTGGGAAGTAGGCGTCGAGCGCGGAGCGGGCTTCAGCAAAGAACCGGCGTATTCCGGGCCAAGTGTGTTTCGCGGCCGGTTGAAGCTGGGGAACGACACCAATGCGTTCATGCCGTTCGCCTGGGATGAGCGTCAGCAACGGCTTTACCTCGACCTTAATCGCAACCGGGACCTTACGGATGACCCGGCCGGGGTGTTCACTGCCACGGGCCGGGACCTGCAGCTCTTTCGGGGCATTCCACTTGGGTTCTCCTCGAACCAGGGCACCTACCAGGTCAAGGTGGACGCGCATGTCTTCGCGCAAGGCGGATCGGGTGGAATGGTCCGTGTCTTCCTGTATGTGCGCTCGGTTTGGGACGGTGCCGTCGAACTGAACGGCAAGCAGTGGTACGTGGCGGTCATTGACCGGCCGGACGGCCGGATTGGGCCTGCGCTGGCGGCCAAAGAGATCAGTGATCGGATGGTGCTTCGNNATGCACGACCTCAGCCACGTCAAGCTAGTCACCTTCCCCTATCGCTATGCCGGCAATGCCGAAGTCTTCGACGCCTTCAACCTCCCGGCCAACCTTTTCCTGGAAGGCCAAGCGTATCGGCTGGATTACCAGGTCGAACGCGCCGCGGCCCAGGCCGGTCTGGCGTTGAGCTTCCAGCGGTTCCAGGCGCCGCTCGGCAAGCTCCATCTCGGCGGCGATTTCATCCATCGCATCGTGCTCGACGGCATTGGCTCGCCCGGGGGATTTACGGTTGTGCTTGATGCTCCGGCGACGGAGGTGGAGGTGCCAGCGGGAGTCTATGCGCGAGAGCTGGTACTGCTGCATCGCGAAGGCGGCACCAACTTCGCCGTGGGCCTCGGCACCAATCAACTGGCCGTGACAGAGACCAAGGAGGCCCGGCTGGACGCGGGCGCGCCTTTGCAGAACAGGGTAGAGATTGGTCGCGCGTCCGGTGGCATTGTCTCTCTGCAGTACCGGCTTGCCAATGCCAGCAACCTTGGCTTTCACCTGGCCGTGCATAATGAGAAGGTCCCGCCGCGATTGACCATCCGGCAGGCGGACGCCGAGATGGGGCGGGGCCAGTTCGAGTTTGGCTGAGGCGGCAACTGCGCGTACTCATGGCGAGTACCAGCCAATCTTAAAGGCGAAGTAACCCTGATGGCCCATGCGGAGCTGGCGGGGCTGGGTCCGTCTGACGGACCGGTCATCACCTGGACAGTGCCCCGTGGCTTTGCCCAGGACGAATACCCGGCGGCGTTCCCCTTTGGCAACCCTCCTGGTCCAGCGCCCACCGGGAAGGGCACGTCCGGGGCCTCCTGGTTGGTGCTGGGGGGTCTGCTGTTGCTGGCTATCCTCTTGCTGAGGCGGATACGCTCCGAACGACCGCCGCGCTGAGCCGCCCGGTCCTGAGGCCGAGCGCAGTGTTCACCGCGAGAAGGAGGGGGAGGGTTTGCCGCCGCCGGGCGGGGGCAGGTGCTGCAGTTTGTGGGAAAGGACGGCCAGGCCCTCGGCCAGATCTTCTTTCTGGGTAACGACCCCGGCGGGAACTTCCAACTTGGCCGGGCTGAAGTTCCAGATGCCGCGAAGGCCAGCGCGGATCATGAGCTCGGCCGTTTCCTGCGCGGCGCCGGCGGGGACAGTAAGGACGCCCAGCCGGATGCCGCCGCGTTTAACGAAAGCCGCCAGTTGGCTAATGGGTTGCACCTTTCGCCCCTGAATCCACTTACCGATCTTCGCCGGGTCCCGGTCGAAGGCGCCGGCAATCCGCAAGCCGAGGGTCTCGAATCCCTGGTAGCCGAGGAGCGCTGTACCCAGGTTGCCCACACCCACCAGGACCGCTTTGGTCTGGCTGTGCCAGCCCAGGAACTGCTCAATCGCGGCGATCAGCTCCGCGATCGGAAAACCGCGCCGGGGTATTCCGGCCACGCCCGTCACGGCCAGGTCTTTGCGGACAATAACCGGTTCCAGGGAATGGGTGGTCGCCAGGAGGGTGCCGGAAACGTACTCATGCCCTTCGCCCTGGAGCACGCGCAGCATCTGCAGGTAAGCCGGCAGGCGCTTCACGCAAGCAACACCCGCCACCTGCACCGCTTCGGCCGAGGGTGTCCCGGCGGGTGTTACCGCCGATTCGACCGCTGGATGCAGGCCGGTCCGTCCCTGCCCGCCGTCCTTGCTACTACCCGTTTGTGCCTTCATCGCGTGAATATGGCGGCCATGCCGCCCGCCGCTGGAGATTAGCCAACCCTCCCAGCTAGGAGCAAGGGTGTTCGCCCGAAACCGTCCGCGCCGGAATGCCCTACTATTCCGTCCACTCATCCCTCCATCGTCTCACCGGAGCTCCACCGGCACCTCCCCGTAGTACCTCCAATTCGCCATGTAGAGGTACTACGGGGAGGTTCCGGTGAGGTCTGCGGGAGGGTCGCGTGCAGGGATGGAGGAACTTGGGGCGAAGCTGGTTTCCGATGGGTCGCGGAAACGTGGGATGCCTTCATCGCAACCATCCGGTTCATTGCCGGCAGTTGGCTATCCCGGAAGCCCACCCTCAAGCACCCTCGCAGCCTCGGAACACGTTCGACGATGGCAGAGGACCAAGGGCAACAGGCGGTGGTAGGCGGGTTCAGCGGCCTTACTTGGATTGCTAATCTTCTTACATTTCTTGGCGCCACTAACCGGGGAGGCGGCGTCAGCGAACGCAGAAACATGCAGCAAGGACAAGGGTTTGCGCACTGCCATAGGGAAGAAATGGTACGCGCGGGGCCAACCGCAAATTGGACTGACCAGTTGACGCGTCTGGCTATTCGTGATTTATATATCGATATATAATTCTCGATACTGTAATATCGATTAAAGATTCTCGATTCGAGTCATGAACATTGAACTGACCAGGACGGTCTCCGAGCCGACGCTCAAGCGTCTGCCGCTGTATCATCGGTTTCTGAAGGAGCTGCTCCAGCGGGAGCAGGAGGCCGTTTCGTGCACCGACATTGGCGAGGAATTGAAGCTGGATCCGACTCAGGTGCGCAAGGACCTGGAGGCGGCGGGGATCAGCGGCCGGCCGCGGATTGGCTATGCCACCGCAGCGGTTGTGGACGGGATCGAGCTATTCCTGGGCTGGAAGAAGGTCAGCGAGGCATTTCTTGTAGGGGCGGGCAGCATGGGCTCGGCCCTGCTGGGCTACCGGAAATTCGAGGAATGCGGCCTGAAGATCGTGGCGGCCTTTGACAACGACCCGGCCAAGATCGGCCGGAAGATCCACGGCAAGCACGTGCTGGCGCTGGGCAAACTGGCCGACCTGACCCAACGGATGCACGTCCTGATCAGCATCATCACCGTCCCGGCCGAGCAGGCACAGGCGGTGGCGGACGTGCTCGTGGAAGGCGGCGTGCGCGCCATCTGGAATTTTGCCCCGTTCCGGCTGCGAGTGCCGGAGCACATCATCGTCCATAACGAAGACCTCTATTGTTCGCTGGCGTCGCTATCGCAAAAGCTGGCCCAGGCGCTGGAGGCCAATCCCACCAATCCGACGACCGCGCCGAGACTGCGGACTGCAACTTTAGATTAACCACTTAGCAGAGAAATCCAAATGCCTATGACAGCCAAGAGAAAGCCCGAGAGCACCGGGCGAAAATTCGTCAAAGTGTGCCATATCCTGGACCAGCACGGCCATAACCCGTCGCGGCTGGTGCCCATCCTGCAGGCCGTGCAGGAGGAATACCGCTATTTGCCGCAAGAGGTGCTGACCTACGTCGCGACCGCGTTGGGCGTGTCGCCCGCGCAGGTGTACGGCGTAGCCACCTTCTACGCGCACTTCACCATCAAGCCCAAAGGCAAACACCTGGTCCGGTTGTGCGACGGCACGGCTTGCCACGTCAAGGAATCGGTGCCCATCCTGCGCGCGCTGCAAAAGCGGCTCGGAGTGGATGACCGGCGCAAGACCACTGAGGACATGTTGTTCACGGTGGAGACAGTAGCGTGCCTGGGTGCCTGCGGCCTGGCGCCAGTGGTGGTGATCGACGACCTGGTTCACGGGCAACAAACGCCCGAGAGCGCGGTCAAGCTGGTAGAGGCCCTTATCACACAGGAAGCCCAATGAGCGCGCAAAGTCTGCCCGTTATTAACGGAAGCAACGGCCACTCGGCGCAACGACGGGTTATTGTGTGCGCGGGGACCGGCTGCGTGGCCAGCGGGTCTTACAAGGTCTTCCAGGCGCTGGTCGAACAGGTGCGGGCCGCCGGTATCGCGGTGAGCACCGAGTTTCGGCCGGAGGACAAAAGCGGTGCGATGCGCCTGAACAAGAGCGGCTGCCAGGGCTTCTGCCAAATGGGACCGCTCGTTACCGTGCTCCCCGAGAACCTGCTCTATATCAAGGTCCGCGTTGAAGACGTGGCTGAGATTGTCTCCGAGACGCTGGTCGGCGGGCGAGTGGTCGAGCGGCTGCTCTACGTGGATGCGGCGACCAAGAAGCGTTGCCGCGGCGTGGCGGAGATTCCGTTTTACCAGCGCCAGCAACGGTTTGTGCTTCGTTCCTGCGGCACGATTGACCCCGAATGCATTGAGGAATATGTGCACCAGGGCGGCTATGCGGCGGCGAAGAACGCCTTCCTGCAAATGACGCCGGAGCAGATTTGCCAGGAGATCACTCGCTCGGGCCTGCGCGGGCGCGGCGGCGGCGGTTTCCCCACCGGGCGCAAATGGGAAGCGGCCCGGATGCAGCCCGAGGGCAAGAAATACGTGATCTGCAACGCGGACGAGGGAGACCCGGGCGCGTTCATGAACCGCAGCGTGATGGAAGGCAACCCCCACAGCGTGTTGGAGGGGCTGATGATCGCGGCGCGCGCGATTGGCGCGGACGAGACGCTAATCTATGTCCGGACCGAATACCCGCTGGCCGTGCAGCGCATGCGCACCGCCGTCAAAGACGCGGAGGGACGCGGTTTCCTGGGCGCGAGCGCATTTGGTTCGGGCCGACCGCTGCGCTGCGAGGTGATGGAGGGCGCGGGGGCATTTGTCTGCGGCGAGGAGACGGCAATGATTGCCTCGATTGAGGGGCAGCGCGGCATGCCGCGGCCCAAACCGCCGTTTCCGGCCCAGAGCGGGCTTTGGGGTAAGCCGACGATTATCAACAATGTTGAAACGCTCGCGCATTCGGTCCGCATCATCAATGAAGGCGCCGAGCAATTCCGGAAGCTGGGCACGGCGGCATCACCAGGCACGAAGACCTTTGCGCTGACCGGCCACGTGGCCAACACGGGGCTGGTGGAAGTGCCTTTCGGGACCACGCTGCGGGAAGTCGTATTCGACATTGGCGGCGGCATTACCGACCGGCGCGGCAAAGTGACCCGCGACGGTTTCAAGGCGGTGCAGATCGGCGGGCCGTCGGGCGGATGCCTCACGCGCGCGCACTTTGACCTGCCGCTCGATTACGATTCATTGCGCGGGGCCGGGGCGATGGTTGGCTCGGGCGGCCTGGTGGCGATGAACAACAAGACCTGCATGGTGGCCATCGCGCGGTTCTTCATGGACTTCACGCAGCGGGAGAGCTGCGGCAAGTGCGTGCTCTGCCGGGAAGGGACGCGGCAGATGCTGGCGTTGCTCGACGACATCATCGAAGGCCGCGCCACCGGCGAAACCCTGGAGCTGTTGCAGAACCTGGCGTCGGCCGTGCAGAAAGGCTCCCTCTGTGGGTTGGGCAAGACGGCTCCCAATCCGGTCCTCTCCAAGCTGCGCCACTTCCGCGAGGAATACGACGCCCACGTGTTTCACAAGCATTGTCCCAGCGGCCAATGCAAAGCGCTGGCCAAGCCCAGTATCGACCCGGCCAAATGCAAGGGCTGCACCGCGTGTGCCCGGAAGTGCCCCGTGAACGCGATCAAGGGCGAAAAGAAACAGGTGCACACGATTGACCAGGCGCTCTGCATCAAGTGCGGCGTCTGCGCCGACACCTGCAAGTTCGAAGCCGTCATTGGCGTATAGACCGCTGCGACCACCGCATGAAACTGACTGAAACGAAATCATTTAAAGGCAACATGACTACCACCGTAGCTGCGAAGACATTGAGTATTGACGGGCGCGAGGTGCCGATCAACGGCGAGCGCAACCTGCTGGAGCTGATTCGGAAAGCGGGCATCGACCTGCCGACCTTTTGTTATCATTCCGACCTAAGCGTATATGGGGCGTGCCGCCTCTGCCTGGTGGACATCCAGGGGCGTGGCATTCAGGGCGCCTGCTCGACTCCGCCGGAACCGGGCCTGAAGGTGCGCACGCAAACGGAGGAGATTCGCGAGATTCGGAAGATTGCCATCGAGCTGTTGCTGGCCAACCACGACCAGCAATGCCCCACCTGCCCCAAGAGTAGTTCCTGCCAGCTTCAGGATGTCGCCCGCAAGCTGGGCATCCGCAAGGTCCGCTTCAAACCCGTGCACCAGCCCGAAGAACTGGACTTCTCATCGGTCTCGCTGGTTCGCGATCCGAACAAGTGCGTGCTGTGCGGTGACTGCGTGCGTGTCTGCTCGGAGATACAGGGCGTCGGAGCCATAGACTTTGCCTATCGGGGACATGAAGCGGTCGTGCTGCCGGCCTTCGGAAAAGGATTGGGCGAGGGCGAGTGCATCAATTGCGGCCAATGCGCCGCGGTCTGCC
Source organism: Limisphaerales bacterium (assembly GCA_003152225.1). GTDB lineage: Bacteria > Verrucomicrobiota > Verrucomicrobiia > Limisphaerales > UBA8199 > PALSA-1440. The sequence continues at coordinate 19,336 of PLZQ01000134.1, forward strand.
CCACCGGCGCGCTAACGCCCCGGCCCGAGGTGGACGAGGTTTGGCGGGCGCTCAACGATCCGGTCAAGACCGTGGTTGCCCAAATCGCCCCAGCGGTGCGCGTGGCGATCGGTGAGGCCTTCGGACTGGCTCCCGGCATGTCGGTCAGCGGTCAAATCGTTGCGGCGCTCAAACGGCTCGGCTTCGACAAGGTCTATGACACCGCATTCAGCGCCGACCTGACGGTGGTTGAGGAGGCCAACGAGTTCATGAAGCGGAAGGCTAAAGGCGAGAGGCTGCCGCAGTTTACCAGTTGCTGCCCAGGGTGGGTTAAGTTCGCGGAACAGTATTTCCCGGACCTGCTGCCGAATCTGTCCACGTGCAAGTCGCCGCAGCAGATGCTCGGAGCGGTGTGCAAGGCCACCCTGCCCGGCGAGCTGGGCATTCCAAAAGAGAGCCTTGTCATGGTTTCGATCATGCCCTGCACCGCCAAGAAGTTTGAGGCCAAGCGGCCCGAATTCGCCGAGGGCGGCGTGCCGGAAGTGGATCATGTCCTGACGACCCAAGAGCTGGCGCGGATGATCGAAGAGGCCGGGTTCCGCTTCAAGGAGCTGGAGCCGGAATCTTTCGATATGCCGCTCGGCTTCAAGACGGGCGCTGGGGTCATCTTCGGCAACTCGGGCGGAGTGAGCGAAGCCGTCCTGCGGTATGCCGCTGAATCGGTTACCGGAAGGAAATTGGACAACCCGGACTTCCCAGCAGTGCGCGGCGAGGACGGGACACGCTTTGCCACGGTCGCTTTGGACGGAGTCCAGCTTAAGCTGGGGTGGTTCACGGCCTAAAGAATGCCCGCGCGCTGGCCGAAAAAGTGCGCCGGGGTGAATGCGAATTGGACCTCATCGAGGTGATGGCGTGCCCGGGCGGCTGCATTGGCGGCGCGGGCCAACCGGTGTCGCGCGAACGCGACGTCAAGCGCCTGCGCACCCGGGGCCTGTATGATGCGGACAAGAATCTGGATCTGCACAAGTCGCAGGACAACCTCCAGGTGACCGAGATGTACCAGAAGTACCTGGGCGAAATCGGCGGGCGCAAGGCCCATCACCTCCTGCACACGCACTATCAGAACCGGCGGCGCATTGCGGACGAGCGGCTGGTGTTCGGCGACGGACCCGAAGGGGAGAAGCTCAAGGTCAGCGTGTGCGCTGGCACCAACTGCTTCCTGAAAGGTTCGCAGGAGGTCATCCGCGACGTGCTCCAATGCGTTGACGCCGAGCAACTGCAAGACCAGGTCGAAGTGAGCGCTTCGTTCTGCTTCGAACAATGCCACCAGGGCCCGACTGTCCGCGTGGACGGCCAGCAAATCCAGAACTGCACCGGGCAGAAGGC
>PLZQ01000554.1 GCA_003152225.1 Limisphaerales bacterium
CGAGCCCGCGCCGAGTTGAGGGCGAGCGGCTTCTCGCAGAGCACATGTTTGCCGGCCTTGAGCGCGGCAATGGCCTGCTCGGGATGCATCGGCGTCGGCACACAGAGATCCACCAGGTCCACCGCGGGGTCGGCCAGCACTTCGTCCAGGGCGCGATAGACCTTCACGTCCCGGCCCAGGTCGATGGCGCCCGACCCGGTAATATTGCCCGCCACGCCCGGCAGCACCCCGTTGATGGGGAAGCGCACGGAGTCGCACACCGCCACAATCTTCGCCGCCTTAAGCTGCAGGTAAGCCTTAATATGGGTCACCCCCATGAAGCCGAGGCCCACCACCGCCACATTCACTTTCCGATTCGATCTCTTAGATTTCATATTGTGATAACTTGCCTAACCGTAACAATTCGATGCAACCACAGATGAACACAGATGGACACAGATAGATAGATATCCGCGAATTACGCTAATTGACGCGAATTCTCTGCTTCCTGGGCAGCTCCGCATCTTTGCCGGCTGTTGCTGTCCGTCCCCAATTCGCGTTTATTCGCGTAATTCGCGGTTAAGCGGGTTTATCGGGGTCCATCTGCGTTCATTTGCGGCGGAGCACTACGCTGCCCCCACTTTCGCCACCATCTCTCTCGCCGCCTGGATATCCGCTACCCGCTGGGTGCCGGCCTCGCGTTCGATGACGAAGTCCCCTTTGTAATTAAGCTCCCGCAGCGTCGCAAAGAAGGCCTGCCAATCCACCTCGCCCGTGCCCGCAGCCACTTCCTCGCCCCAGGTCCCCGGCACTTTGGTGCGGCGCGCGTCTTTGATGTGCACCTGGCGAATCCACGGTCCCAGCACCCGCAACGCCGCGATCGGGTTGCCCTTGTCATACAGGATCATGTTGGCGGGGTCGAAGTTCACTCCCACATTCCGGCGCTTAAGCGCCTGCAGGAGCTGGACCAGCACCGGCGCTGTCTCCTGCCCCGTCTCCAATGCCAGCGCAATCTTCGCGGCCTTGAACACATCTGCCGTCTCCGACAGCCGCCGCAGCATCTTGGCGAAGTTCGGGTCCTTCTCCTCGTGCGGCAGAAACCCCGCGTGGAAGGTCACCAGCTTCAGCCCGAGTTCGTGCGCCAGGGCGGCGGTGGCCCTCATATTATCCCAGTTCTGCTCCCACGTCGCATCCGGCGCAATGCCGCCCGTCAGGCGGATGGTCTCCAACGTCGAGTAATCCTCTCCCACGCAGCCGAACATGCCCGATATGATCGTGATACCTTTCTGGCGGAACAAGGCCGCCGTCTCCCCCCATACTTTGGGCAAGTCGCGCAGCGGATCGAGCGCAAGCTGAACGCGCCGGATGCCCGTGGTCTCCAGTTTGGCCGCCAGGTCCGCCGGGCTCGCCGGCTGCAAGGACCAACTGCACACGGCCAGCCGTTCAGTTAGAGATTTGTTCTTCATGATTCTGATATGTTATCGTTTAGCAATTACCGACCGCGCCGCGTGAGGGCACGCGGCCTACAGGCGGCTTGTAGTCCGCGTGCCCTCACGCGGCGACGCATGCATCGGTCATTCATGCGATCCAGCACTAAAACGCGTCTTCCTTCTCTTTGAACAGCAAGTTGAACGTCGTCAGCGAGCCGTAACAGCGCGTGATATATTGCTGCATATCGACCTTCTCGCCGTCCGTGAGCTGCTCGTGTGCGTTGATCTTCTGTTCCAGCACGCGCAGGTTGTTCCGGATCATCACGACCTTATGGAAGAAGGTGTCGAGAGGAATCTCCCTGGTCTGCAAGGTGGAGTCTGCGGGGTGTAGGACCGCCCGTCCCTTGTGCCACCGGGCGCCGAGCTGGGCCACCACCGCATCCGGCTTCTCCAAACCCAGCTTGGAAATCGTGGCATCGACGGTCTGTTGGACCACCTGGGCCAGCGGTAAGTCCAAGCCCCGGATGCTGACCTGGGGTTCCGCCGGCTCCAGCCCGCTCGGCTCCGGCGCCACCGTGCGCCGTCCCTCATCGAACTGGATGTCCGCCGTCGCTTCGGCGATGGATTTCACCACCCCGACACCATATTGCGGGTGCCGGACCTTCATACCGATGCGCAACCCTTCAATCTTCATGCCCCGCATTTAACCATGACCGGCCCCGGAGGGGAATTCCGAAATCCTGACGGTGGGAGCCCGTTCGCCGGACAGCGGTGCAAAGCAAGGGGAAGCAAGACCATGGTTCAGCCCCTAGAATCTGTGTTCATCCGTGTCTCCGCGGCGTTGGAGCCTTGCGCTGCGCTCCGTCACAAAGGCAATGATTCGGCCCTGATCCCCTTCGCACCGCAGTGCAGGATCGCCACGCTCCGCTCCAGGCCGAAACGCGACTTGCCGGCGTAGCCCGGGTTGAAGAACAGCGTGTTGCCGATGCGTTCATGGAATGGCTTGTGCGTGTGGCCGAAGACCACCACGTCCGGCTGCTCGCGCGCGATGCGGGCTGCGAGCGGGTCGGCGGGGAACCGGGGATTCACAATATGCTGCACGAGGAACTTGCGGCTAGCCAGCTCGACTAACTCGGTATGGGAATATCGGAAGCCCGGATCATCCGTGTTGCCCGCCACCGCCGTCACCGGCGCGATCTGCTCCAGCGCCAGGATAACGGTCGGCAGGCCGATGTCGCCACCGTGCAGGATATGGTCCACGCCGGCGAAGAGGCCCGGGATCCGGGGGTCGAGGTAGTCATGCGTGTCGGAGATGACGCCGATGCGGAACATTGGGGATGAAACGTGAAACGTGATGCGTGAAACGCGATGCGTGAAACGTGATGCGGGATACGGGATGAGGGATGAGGGAGAAGCGGGTTGGTGCGATGAGCGGGGGCCGGCGACCCTCACGTTTCACGTTTCACGCATCACGCATCACGCATCACGCCTTCCCCTCCTCCGGCGCCTCTTCGCCCTCGGCGGCTTCGGCGGGCTCTTCTTCGGGCTCTTTCTCTTTGACAGACTCCGCCGCCTCGGTGAGTTTGAGGGCGCCGGCAAACAGGCCGGTGAACAGGCCGCCGCTCATCATCGTGTTGCGGAAGAATTCAAGCGTGGTCGGGTAACCGGCGGTTCCGGTCGTCAGCGCCTTAATCCAACCAGCCAGGTCTTTCGTGTATTCCGGGTTGGACAGCCAGGACGCACTGTTAGTAATCAGGTAAAACAGGATCGCCCCCATAATCCCGCCGGCCAGCAGCCCCAGGAAGCGCGAGCGGTGATTGAACCGCGTGCCGAACAGGATGATCAGCGCGTAGGCCGCGTAATTGACCAACTGCATCGCGCTGAAGGACTGGTAATAAAAGTCCAGGGCGATGTCAGTCGCCACCAGTGTCCCGAGCGGCAGCCACCATTTGACGTTGCGGGGGAAGAAGGCCCCGGCGCAAAAAGCCAGCCCGTAAAACGCGCTGAAGTTCGGCGGGAACAGCTTGGGCCAGCGCGACAGCGCCGCCACCAGCATGAAGACATACGGCAACCACTTGCTCCACTTTCCGTTCACATCTCCGAGCATACGCCCCTGCGGTGGAATGACAAGCCGACGCTTGGCCAGGCGCTGCTGAAATCCGAAGCCCGAAGAACGCTTGCGCGGTGGCTACGCGTTTGCCCGCGCATAGCGGGAGAAGGCGACGCCCTCGATCTCGACGAGCAGTTCCGGGCGGCAGATGCCGGCGACCGCGTAGATGGCGGGCACCGCGCCAAACCGTCTTTGGCAAACCGCCCGGCATTTGGCCAGGTCCTCGGCCCGCTTGACATAGACGCGCACCTTGGCCAGATCATGCAGGCTGGCGCCCGCGCCTTTCAGGCCGTGCTGGGCGAAGTTCTCGGGCGCAATGAGGCGCTCGATGTTATCGATGGTCTGCTCGGTTTGCCGCTCGGGATCGCCGAGGTGACGGCTTTCCGCATTGACGATGCTGGCAGTGCCGGAGACCCAGGTGGTCACGTAGTCCCCCAACCCCAGCGCCACCGCGCGGGAGAATTTCGGGCTCTGGGAGGAATACTTCGAGTCATAGGCGTATGCTGGAGTTTGCTGGGGATTCTCCAGCGGCAGCAGGAAGAGGTCGTCGCGCTGAGTCTCCAGCGCCATGCAACTCGCGACCAGCCCGTGCCCAACCATGCCGATACCGGTGCTGGCCGGGTAAACGCCGCCCGCAGCGTTCGAGGCAGACGGCGAACAATGAAAGCGAATATCGCGGTAGAAATCCGTTCTAGCGCGGTTCAGTTCCTGATAGCGTTGGGCCTCGCCCTCCGGCCCGGTGATGTCTCCCAAGTAGAACCAGGTGCGGACGACGCGCTCGAAACTGCTGCCGGCCTGCTCTAGCGCGGCCCGCAAACGTCCCAGCGCATCCAGGGTCTGCGGATAAACGCCGCGCGATGACGAGGCCGGCTTCACGCCAGCGCAATAAACCCACCGGACACCGTCATAGGCAACCGCCAACGCCTGGGGGCCGAAGTGTTCGACCCGCACCGACTTGCCTCCGATCGCCCACGCTTCCATAGCCAAAGCGGCGCCGCAACATGGGGGTTGCAGCACATAGTTGGTCACCGGCAGGTCGGCGCCCGAGAACGTAGTGAAGAGTTCTTCGCACTCGGCCTGGTCCCGGGCATCCTTCAGGAAAACCGTCTGCACCGTGATGGCCATCGGCTCCGGGTATTTGCCCAGGACAGTGCGCATGGCCAACAACACTTCGCGCGCCTGCTCGCCAAATGGGACTCGGCCACGGGGAGTAATCATGAGGGCGACCCGCGTGGAGTCGCCCAAATCCACATGGGAGCATCCGGTGCCTTCCGCCAGGTCCGAGCTGGTCTCGGCAATCACCATGCGGGACCGCGCTGGCAGGTCAGGGCCGCGCGCGGGTTTCGCAACCCGCTCACGCCTTCGCGCGGCCGATAGAAGTGCACACATGACAATTAGTTGTAGCAGGATGGCTGCCCATCTCAAACAACTGCTTGTCTTTGTAGATGCATTCCGCCGGCGGGAAGTTTCACATTTATTGGCTTTTCTCGCCCCTTTCTTGCTTTTCGACCGTCCCGGCTGGAGTACTATCAATTCGTAAAGCTTCCGCCTTAATAACCGGGTCTTAATCGAAGGCGCTTTATGTTAGTGCTGGATGAAAAATCAACTGGGTGAGAACCCGGGCGCATCGGGCCGGGAGAAACTCAAACGCAGCTTTCTCATCGTTGTGGCAACGATGACCGGCATTCTTGTGGTGATGCGGCTGCGGGGCGGTCAGGCCAGCCTGAATACGGGCGACGAGCCGAATGAGGATTCGGCTAATTACGCGCCGGAGCGTTGATCGGCGGAAAGAGGCCCCGCTCGCGGAATTGGTTCAACAATGTAACGCGCCTTTGAGAAAAATACCGGGCCAGGGTGCGATCAACTTCCGGCTGCCAATGACCCTCCACTGTGTAGCGTTCGTAGGGGCCGGTTTTGTACCGATGCACATCCTGGCGATACGTTCCCCAGCGAGCGGCTTCGGCGGCCAATGCTCTTGTGATCGAGTTGGCCAAGGTCCGGTATCGTTGCGCGGCCGGCTCGGGCGCCAAGGGGCCATTGCAGAACAGAAGCCGCTGCGCCCGCTTGGCAAAAAGCGCCCGGAAGGTGGAGTTTTCAGCCAGCTTGTGGAATAAACGCGGCGGACTTTCGTCGTCGTCGAAATCAAGCGTATCGGCATCGGGGTCATCCAGGATCCGCTCGGCGTCCCAAACAAAGAACCGGAATTGCCCGCCGGGAGTTCTGGGCCGAGCGGCATACCAGTTTGAAGAACGGTCCCAATCGGCATTGCCGGCGTAAAAGTTCAGGATGAGATAATCCGCCAACTCCGGCAGATCGAGGTATTGGGTGATGAGTTGATAGCTGCGTTTATCACCCAGGCCGGAATTGGCCAGCGCCATCATTTTGTCCCAGGCGACGGGGCCGCCCGACTCGATCTTATCCGCTTTTCTAGCATCATACTCCACAGGGGGAGCAGCTTTGTCGCTGGCCAACAGCGAGGCGCCAGGGCGCTCGCACAAATTGTAAAGCCCCCAGTAAAGGCCGTTGAGATACAAATGCACGAAGGTGCCGCGAGAGGAAGGATAACCCATGGCCTCCAAGCTTCTTCGCATCCACTCGTCCCGGAGGTATGCAGCCCGGTGGCGCTGCTCGCCGTCGCTGTCCAGCCAGGAATCATTGCCCCCAGCCCGCAGGATCAGGTCGTCGAAGGCCTGTGGACCTCCGGCTCCGAACAGCGGAAAACGCAATTGAGCGGAACCGTAGCGCCGCTTAAAGGTGAGCCGAAAGGAGTGTTTGGGAGATTGTTCCGGGCGCCGGCTCATCCCTCCGTGAATTCGCAGGCCGCAGTCGATACTGAATCCGCCCTGGCCTCGATGATCCAGAATCTCCACGGCAGCGGGCCGCTCCCAGGCAGCGCCCCGCTTCAGGGGATGAAGATAAATGCCGCTGTCTGAGCCGAACAGGTTCTCCGGGTCGGTAACAATCGAAAGCGAGGGGATTGCGCCAAGTCCCTGCACCATCCGGTCGCGGGACTGGGCGTCGTCCGCTACCGTCGCCGGCATGTTGTAGTGGGCGGGAACGGGGTCGCTGCCGTTCGTTCCCCAGAATTTGGGGAACTGCCCGGCGGTTTGCTGAAGGATTGCCGGAATGAACAGATACGTTCTTGTGGCTGAGGCAGTCAGAGCCTTGTCATGGTCGAATGCAGCCGCGCGCACAATAGTCGTGGTCGAAATGGGAAGGGCAGCCTCGTAGCGGAGGGCAGTGGCGGGACGGGGGGTGGCTCCGTTGGTCGTGTAGTAGATGGTTGCCCCTTCAACCGGCGCCGACAGCACCAACTGGAAGGCCGAGTCATAAAACCCGCTCGCATGATCGAAGACCAGTGGCTCAGCCTGAGCCGAGTTAAGCGCAAAGGCGAGGCAGATGAAAAGACCGTCAACAGCGCTGGCCAAGGCGGGGCGGGCAGCCCCGGCGTGCTGAGCTGTCTTCATGGCTCACGGAGGGCGCGGTCATTGGCTCGCGCGCCACTTGGCCGGCAGCGGCCAGTAGCCGGCTTGCGTCCCCATTTGCTGGCCCTCATCGCTGCGAATCCAGTCCAGGAACGCCTTGATCTCGGCTTTGCCCGCGGTGGGATTAGCGTAACAGTAAATAAACCGCGTAATGGGATAGATCCGGTTTGAGATTGCCTCCGCACTCGGCTGAACCGGCGTGGAAGAAAAGGCCCGTTTAATGCTCAAGGCCCGGATGCCTTCCGAGGGAGCGAACGCTCCGAACCCAATCCCATTCGTATCCCGGGCGAGGGCTTTCCGGAGTTCCGCCTCGGTCATGACGCGCACATCACTTGCCTGCTCCTTCCGGTTGAGAACTTCTTCCATAAACAGCTCCCCCGCCGGCGTATTGGTGCCCTGGCCATAAACAGTGATGGCGGCATCCCGGCCGTCCACTTCTTTCCAGTTCCTGCGCTTGCCTCGGTAAATGTCGAATAACTCGTCGTAAGTAACCACCTTCACCGGGTTGTCCGCATGGACATAAACGGCCACCGCGTTCACCCCCACTTTGCATTCGAGGGCCCGCTGGCCGAACGCTGCCTGGCAAGCGTCGGCTTCCGTGTACCGCATCGAACGTGGAACCGCGGCAATGTCGGCCTTCTGTTTGGCCAGCGCTTCCAACGCGGCTGCCGCCTCGCCACTGGTCACCTGGATCCTGGCATCCGGATGCTTCGTCATGTAGGCCGCGGCCCATTTTTGGCTGAGGGGGACCAGGCTATCGGAGGCATTTATGGTGATGGGCTGGGCCATAGCAGGCAGGGCCGAGCCCAAGACACTGATCAGGAATATGCGAACCATTCTCTTCATAAGGTCTCTATTTGCGCAGGCGGAAAAAGCGGGCGGCGCCCGAGTTATTCGTCGTGAAGGGGCTGCGGATCACGGGCCCAGGCACGTCCGACCAGGCGCCGGTGATGGCGTTGGCCTGTTGGAGCGTGTACCCGCCCCGGCTCCAATTCATAGTAACCGCGCTGTTGGAGCAGGCCAGGTCCAGCTTCGGTTTTGAAATGTAAGGCACCGTGCACGCCGCGGATAGCCCGAAGGTGATGTCCGGGCTTTGGGCGTTATAGTTATGGACTTCCACTGCCAGCACGTTGTCGCCCACCACCAGGTTGGTCGTGATGACCGGGCCGGAGAGCGAAACGTCGTACGGACAGGTGGCGTCTCCGCTACAAGGATAACCGATCGCGAGGGTGGCGTTGTAGATCACGGTCGGGGCAGCGGCCATGCGCAGCCGGTAGATTTCGGTCCCGTTCAAATAGAAGACGGCCCCATCATCAATGTAGGTCTCCAACAGCAAGGTCACTCCGGACACACCATTGGTAAAGGCGAAGTGGGTCCGGAAGTAATAAGTATAGAACGGAAACCCGGTATTGGGGTCCCACGGCATCTCCATGCCTAGAGCGATGGGAATATTGGCATTGGGGCCACGGTCATCCGCCCACAACACCCCGGGTCCCGAGCCAGTCCAGGAAGAGTCGTCGTAGCCTCGGGCCGTCCAGGCCACCCCGTCCAGGTTGGCGGTCATGTAATTCCAGATGTTGGCGAAATCGAAGAGCGTGGTCGTGGTAACATAGTTCGTGGTGACAAAGAAAAGGTTCGAGGAGGTGTATTGGTTGGTGCCGATAGTGCCCAGGGCAGCGAAGTAGTAGCCAGTGGCGGGGCTGAGATTCGTCAGCAGGACGGCATGGTTGGTAACCAGCGCCGAGTTAAGCGTGGTCGTGAGGTTCAAGTTGGTGGTAAGGCCGTACTTCAACTGGGTAGTGGCCGGGCTGATCGTCGTCCAGGTGATCGTGGCGGCCGTGTCGTCGGGAAGGGCCAATACGTTGGTGAAGAAGCCAGGCACCGGCTTGGCAAACACACCAAAGTGGGAGCCGATGTAGCGCTCGCGACCGTAGCCCGGAAGGTAACTCGAGTGATTGAGGGCCACGGGGTTTCCCGTGCTGTCGGCCATGTACAACGCGGTTGAACCGCCCCCGTCCATATTAATGGCATTCCAGGCGCCGCATTGAAGCATCCAATAAGCCGTTTCCGAGTCCAGCGCGCCATCGCTGTATCCCGACTGCCGCCCATCAATGGTCATCAGGTACAGGTAACGGCCATTCTGGGAGATACCGAACGCGGTGCGGGGCTGTGACAGGTGGATCCAGCTATCGGGATAGGCGCTAATCGAGGCGGCCCCAATGTTGACGCCGTTGGAGACAATTGGATAAAAACCGGTAATGGCAGTATAAATGCCTGTCGTGTTGGTTCCTGGTGGAAGGTTCTTAAAAACAAACATCGGCTGTTTGTTTGTGGAGAACAGTAGCGAAGCAGCGCGAGGGTCGCCAGAGTATTCGGCAGATGTTTCCGCGGATACCACGATCCCGCTGGAAATCTGCAGGCCATATACTTCACAATTCACCCCTGCGCTGGTCGGATCCGAACCCCCTGGATTGGCATTGTAAAAATTGCCGTCCGAGGCCACCTGCAGCTTGTATTGCTGGAGAATGGCGGGAACGGTCTGGGTGAGAGTCTCGCGAGACTCGGCCACGTAGCTTGAGGCCCTGGGGGTGGTGAACAGTTGAATGTCGGGGTCAGTCAAGTCCACCCGGACGCAGTGTACGACCTGCCATTCATTGGGGAAGTTCCCAGCGATGTTGGGATTATTAGTGCCGACACCATGATCAATACCTTTGAAGATGGGGGTCCAAGGACCGAAAACGGGCGAGGCCTGTGCCCAAAAAGCGGCCGCGAATAGCAGCGTGAGCGAAAGGAACGCTCTAAAGACAGGGCCTTGTTTCTTCATAGTAGGATTGCTGGTGCTAATTCCCGCTGTATTGGTAATCATAACCGGCAATGGGGTCTTGGGTGTAGGCTGCATTGTAACCATCGTAGTAGATGCGGGTAAGGCTCGCGTGGCCATCCACGAAACCAACCACACTTTGGGCGTCGCAATAAAAGGGAGAGTTCTTTCGGCCCGTCTTGCTCTGGTGCCAGGAGAGCGGCGCGTGCGCGGTCCATTCCATGACTAACAACGTCCGCTTTGGCTGCTGGACGGACGAGAGCGGCAGCCCCGCAAGGTTCGGCATGCCGGGCATCGTCACGCCGTTGTACACATAGCTGCTGAAGTCGAACCGGGGATTAAGATGAAACGGAACCGGATCCGAGTAGCCTCGGTCTTCCGGGCAGGCGAAGACCGTGTCGCTGGCCGAAGACTCCCCACTCAGGCCGGCATGGCGTTTGACCTGCTCTTTGTACCACCACCAAAGGTTCTTGTTGTCGCCAGGCACGGGGCCCGGCAGTTGTTGGTGATTGTCTGAGGAGAAATCCAGGACTGCGCGATTGACTTTCCCAAGGTTAACCAGGCAAAGCGCAGTTCGGGCTTTTGCCTTTGCCGCCACCAACCGGTTTGCCGCGATAGCGCCCAACACACTTAAGATCGCCACCGTTACCAGCAAGTCCGTCAGCGTGAAAGCCAGGCGCTTGGGGTCAATGCTCATGGGAACCTCCCCTGAGGTTGCGCGTCCGACCGCAAAGATAGACCGGCGGCGTCCGTGCTGGCGATCCCAATAAACGCCTGATCAAACCATGCCTGGAGGCCTTTGGGCCGGGCGGACGATGGGGGCGGATTCCGCCGGCTGACGACCGCTGTCTGCAGCAAGCCCTGTTCAAACAGAGCCGGAAGATTGACCCGCTCGGTCAGGCTCCCAGGGCAGAAGGCCACGATGGCCGGTTTCGTTTCTTCCAGACGCTGGCGTTGGGCAGAACTGAGCAGCGGCGGAGGACCCATGAAGGAAACAATCACACTGCCCTTCGGCGCTTTGCCGATCATTTCCTGGAAGTCTCCCGACGGCACCTCCACGGGGCGCAGAGGATCTACTTGAAGTGACTGGACCGAGCCCACGCTCACGCGCGCTTCGCGAAGCGTCTTTCGAAAGCTTGCCAGTTGAACATCGGTCGCGGGATTCTCAAACGTAGTGGTGTCGCGGGTGATCACGATGACCTGGCCCCCTGGTTTCAAATGACGCAGAGTCTCTCGAGCCATGAACCATCCCGCCGCCTCATGCGGGCGGTAATCGAGCCGGGGAGAACACCCTCCCTGTAACGTGAGGCAGACAAACGCCGCCGCTCCCAGCGTGACCAAGCCTGCGATGCCTTGAATGACTTTGCTGTCGCGCATCTACAAAACGCCCCGGGGTTTGGAAAACACCACATTCGTCACACCGGAAGCGAGCTCGGCGCTAATGGCCTCTCGCAGCGGTGGCGCGGCGAACTTGCGCGCGCTCCCATCAGCCATGCCCAGATTGCCCTTGAGATTATGCAAGCTCCCGTCCCACGCCGCATCAATGGAGCTTCCCATAAAGGCGTTCCAGAAAGCGTCCAGCCCGCCTCCGCCCCCTGTCACATTCCGATCCCCCAGCAGGATGACGTAGGTTTTTGCGGGACCGGTGTTGGTGCCGACAAAATAGCTGACGTTGAGATCGCCCCGCAGCGTGGTCCAGTTATTCGTCATCCGCTTGAGCTTGTCCAAATCCGCCGGGCAGGTCAGCAGGTTCACATTGCGCAATTCATTCGAGAGCACCCGAAGATGATCCGTCCAGTTGGCTGAGCCCTTGCTGCCGCCATTGGCGACATCCACGTCCCAGGAATACTTGTCTCCCTGGTCGGCGGCCCACATCCGCAGCCCCAGGTCGATTTGCTTCAGGTTGTTGATGCACGCTATGTCCCTGGCTTTCGCTTTGGCCCGCGCCAGCGCGGGCAGGAGCAGGCTGGCCAGGATGGCAATGATCGCTATGACCACCAGCAATTCAATGAGCGTGAACGCGCTCGAAGGTCTATTTGTTCTCATAAGTCATTAACGGCACCAGCTTGAGCGAGTTCAGCTCGAACCAGGCTTCCCCGGCGCGGGCGCGAAGCTCGCAGACAAACTCAACTTCTTCAGTGGCTTGCGCCACCTCAAATTCCGCGGCCAGCACCCGCCAGGACGAGTCGCCGATGAGCGAGTCCATTCGCCGGGCGTTGCCGCCGACGCGCAGTCCGGCCCCTTGATAAAGTCCAGAAGGGAGGGGCTGGACGCCGGCCACCCGCGCCCGGCCTTCAAAGCGATAACGCCCGCGCCTGACCAGAGCCCTGGCTCTCCAGGATGCCAGACTCTCGGCGCCGGCCACGATGTGCAGCGCGGGCAGGTTCCCGAGTCCAATGACCTGGTCCATTTTGCCATTCGCCGGCGCTTCGGCAGGCAGCCATCCGTCCAGAAGCGCTGCACCGGCTTGAAATACCAACAACTTTAGCAGGGGGCGTGCCAGTTGTGACTTCAGACAGAGTTGCCTTCGCACAATTCGCTCCTTAACCAGGGCTGCCTCCTTCCTGAGCCCATCCCATTCGCTGCCGCTCAAAACCGGGCGCAGCTCCATCGCGAGCTGATCCACCCGGCTCGTCAGTGCGGCCGCCTTGAACACATTCGTAAACAGGCAACTGAAAACGGCGGCGTAGCGTTGTCTGCCTTCCGGAGTGGCCATGACTGCTTGGGCCACCAGGCCGGCCAGGCTGGGCTGCCAGGGCAAGTCCGCCGTGCCCAGCAACTGGTCCATGCCGTGGGGGAAGAAAACCATCTTGCCGGTATCAAGGTCGTGGTAAACCCGGAAGTTATTCCGAGCCAGGCAGTAGCCATCCCGGTGTCCCAGCATGATTTCCATGGCCATGAACGCGCTAAAACGGTCGGTATCCAGCACTGCCTCCAAACGCTGCCAGCGCCGGGCGGGATCGGGCTCGACCGCGGCAGCGGCCAGCGTTTTCAGCGCCTCCCGGTTCTCCTCCGGGGCAAGAACCGAATTCCGCTTCAGGTGTTGATCAATGTCGTGGCCTTCTCCGGGTTCATAAAGCTCGGCGCCCACGCGCTTGAAGTGGCAGGCGAGAAAATCCTCGGTGAACCCCTCCTTCAGGACGTAGAGGCCCAGGTTGCGTCCGTTCAACACCAGCGTCGCCCGCGTGACCCGGGGGGACGGCACCCCGGCGGCCTGGAATAGCTCGCTCCCGAGCTTTTCATTCGCAAAGCTTGGGTCCTCCACGGAGTTATTGAGGTGAATTCTCCGCAAGCCATGGAACTTTTGGCCCTCGTTGAACCGGCAGAAATCCAACGTCAAACCGGGTTTGTCATCTACTGAGCGGAAACTGCCCACTGAGCCTTTCAGGTGGACGCCCACTTGCGGGTAAACCGCTAATCCCTCAGACACCTTCCCGGCCACAAACTCCCGCGGGTGCTGGCGCAGACTCTCCATTGCACTGAGCTCCAGTTCAATCCGAAGCCGGGGAATCATTCCGGTGGTAAAAAGGCTTGTTCCGGGCAGGGATGCTGGCTGTGCCCCCTCAGCGACGCTGCCAGAGGATGGCGGCTCCACGCAAAGCGCCCCGCTCCCCAAAAACAGGACGCAGACTCGTGCAAGATTGTGGAGTCGCGGGATCATTCTGCTGCCTGGCGCGAATTCTTTCTGACGACCACCAAAGCATTGGGTGAGGGCCGCTCCTGTCCTTCACTGGGGCTGCTTCTGACAGTGCCGAGGGCCCAGAGCGTGGCGGACCCACCGCCGTCCAGGTTCATGGCCTGTTCGCAGCCGAGCTTGAGCAGGTAATCCGCCAATTCCTGAAACGTCATACCCACGGATACGTCAATCTGGCGCCCATCCACCTCCACCAGAAAAATATGCTGCTTGTTCCAGCCCACGGCAGTGCGCGGATGGCGCATGTTAGTATTCAACCACCCTTTCCACGACATCAGCTTGCTGTCCTTAATCAGTGCCGGACCGCCGCCAATGGCCACTTCCGCACCTGAAAGGTCCGGGGTGGTTTCCATGATCAAACGCACGGTCGCCCCTGGTTTCAGAGGTGGGAGACTTGAAAGCAAGCCGGGCCCAATAGACAAAACCGCAGTCTGCCGATCGAGTGGGGTGTCTCCGGCAGTCTGGACCTGGTGCACGCGAGCCTCATAAGTTTGCCCGGCTCGCAGCGGCAGCCACAAGCATTGAGGGCTGCGCTCAAGAACATATTCCACTCCCCCGCTCGTATGGGTGGAAGCCCCGAGGACTGCGGTGTACAGCACCGCCGCGTCGTTAATCCGCTGCACATTCAAGCCCAGGGGCGTTGCTTTGCCGTTCGGCCAAACTACTCTGAAACGCGAACAGACGTTTGTCATCTGCGGGTTCCCTTGAGCATCAATCCAGAAACAGGTGTGGCCCGCTGGATGCGTTATCACCTCGCCGTTACGAATTTGCAAGTCTCGTGGACGGCCCGGATAATCCTTTGCTTTCTCGTAGAAGTCGCCGTTTATCGCCGCCAGGGGCGCGCCCATTTCCGCTGGCAGCATCTTCAGTTGGTCCGTGAGGATCCCCATGCCCAAGACCTCCCCTCCGCCCAGCGTGGTGCAGAACCGCAGATCGTGATGGGAACGTTCTATTCTCACGACGTGGATAGACCACGGCATATCTGATACTATTTCATTGGTATAGGAAAGGTAACGCTCTGGTTTGGCTGCTCCGAAGGCGGTCGTGGACCATGCCAGCACCAAGACCAGGAACCCGGAGGCAACAATTCCCCGCCTGCGACCAGCAAACGGCAATGTGCTTCCCTCAATGCTCATTTCCCTTGCTCCTTTCCACCGGGTTCATCGGGCTTTTCGATCCCGCGCTCTTTTCGCCCGCTCTTGCCCCTTTTCGCACCACGAGCAGCGAGTTGGCTATGCTTCGCTCATACCCGTCGCATGGATTGTTGCGCACCTGTCCCTCAAACCACAGGCTGGACGAGCCGCCGCCGTCCAGGTTCAGCGCCTCCTCGCAACCCAGCTTTACCAGGTAGGCTGATAACTCATCCAGCGTCATCCCAACCGACAAATCCCTCTGCCGGCCGTCCACTTGGACCAGGAAATACCATTGCTCGCTCCACCCAAATGCCGTGCGCGGATGCCGTTCCAACATGGAACTGAACTCGTAAGGGTCTTCGGGTGAAGATCGTATCTTTTGCCGCTTCCCGTTCCGCACTAGCAGCGGCCCCCCGCTGAGCGCCGTTCTTGCGCTAATCAAGACCGGCAAAGATGCTGTCGAAATCCGCAATACCGCGCCCGGGCCAACCCCTTGGAATCGATCCATCACGCCGGGGCCCAGGGAGAGAACCATGATGTCGGGACCCAGGGACGTGTTTCCTTCCCGGCGAACCTCGCGCACCCGGGCCGCGTAATTCCGGCCCGTCCGCAGGGGCAACCACCGGCTGCCCTCCGGCCGTTCCAGCACCAGCTCTCGTCCGCCAAGCGTGCGCGTGGAAGCTCCCACAGCGGGCGTATAGAGCTCGACCCCGTTGGTGGCGCGCTCTCCATTCAATCCGAACGGCGTGACCCGACCATCCGGCCACGCGACTTCAAACCGCGAGGTCACATTCGTCGTATGCGCCTCGCCCAGAACATCAATCCAGAAGCTGACGTTGCCAGAAGGCGCGCTGAGCACTTCACCCGCGACAATTTGCAGGCCGCGGGGACTGCCGGCATAAACGTTGTCCCGAAGGTAAAAACCGCCATTGATAGCCGCCACCGGCTTGCCCAGCCCCGGATCCACTGCCGCAATCTGATCGCTCAAGGTGCACAGTCCCAGCGCGCCTCCTCCGGCGTGCCTCGATTGAATCTCATACCAAGGGCTGCCTCGCTGGATTTTAACCACGTGAATTGACCACGGCACTTCGGCAACCAGCACATGGGTGTAGAAGACGCCCGACGGTGTTGCCGACAAATCAAGCGCGCCCGCGCCCGTGGCCGCCCAGGCCGTACCGAGGGCCGTCACCATGACCATAGCGAAACGCCGTTGATTCCCGCCCAGCGTGCGCCATGCGTGGTGGTACTGGCGAGCGTCCGGCTGGGACCGATTATTCACGCTTCTATCATAAGGGAGCCAATGTTAAGATGTCACTAAGTAAGTGCTTTTACGGGTTGGGCTCTGGCTGGGCCGAATCCGCCATAAAGGTGGGTTCGGGGGCGTTGTGATAGCCATTACCGGGCTGGCTGGTGCGGAGGAACGATGCTGCTCGGGGCAGACGCCCTGCCTGCCTCACTATTGGAGTTTTACAAATCCATGACAATTGTTGTGCTTGCGGCTGGGTAGGCTGGGTCCAGAATTGATGCGTCGTTCGATGACCAGTCTGCGCCCAACGCGAAAGCCGGCCTTTCTCTGGCAAGCGGGGTTGATCCTGCTGCCGGTGCTGATCATCGCGGCAGTGGCCCTGACCGCGATCATTGAGAACCGGACGGCGGTCGAGCGCGAGGCGCGGCGGCGGGCTGAGGAGGTGGCACGTCAATATAGCAAGGAGCTGGAACGTCCGTGGGGATCGTTCCTGATGCAGCAGGACCGGTATTCGCAGCGCTGGAGCGATTACCTGGCCGGCACGGTGGGCGGCTGGCCCGGGAGCGAGCGCCGCGCCCAAATGGAGGCCGAGGCAGCGCAGTCCCCGGCGCTGGACCCGCGAGGGCAGTTGGCGGAGTGGCAGGCGCAGTTTCCGGGGCTACAGGCGGAGGAGGTATTTCCCGACGGTTTCGGGCTGATGGCGGACGGGCGGTTTCACGATGGACTGGAGTTCAACCCAGCGCCGCAGCCGCCAGCCTGGTTCACGGGCCTTTCCCCCAAGCAACGCGCGGCGTGGGAGGCGCTCAAGACCACCGCCTCATCCGGGGCGAGCGCCGAGGAAATCGAGCAGAGCATCGCCCAGCTCCAGGAAACCAGCCCCGCGCCGGAAGCGGCCACGAATGCGGATTTTCTGAGTCTGCGGGCGAGGCTGGCCATATTGCCGCCCGACGAAGCCGTCGCCGAGGCGCTGCGTTTCGACCGGGAAAGCCGCGAGACGCTCTCCGAGGCGGGCTTGCCGCTGGCGAACCTGGCATTAGGCGAGGCGCTCCGCTACGCGCGCGCGACCGGGTTGTCCGAGAAGCTGTGGAACCATCTGACCTGGCAGGTTCAGCATGCGCCCAGTCCGCTGATCCCGGGGTTGCTGGATCAAGTGGAAGAGTTGGCCGGGACGAACGCGGCCTTGCGCGCCGGCGTTGGAGGTTGGCGCACGCTCTGGAACGCCCGCCTTAAGTTGTATGACATCGCGGCGGCCGTTCGCCAGACCGGCAAGCTCCGGGGTCTCACGACCGCCAATTTCTGGATCGAGCAGGACGAATCTCGCTGGCTGTGCATCTTGAACCCGGAGCACAGCTCCACGCTGACACCGGCCAACGGCAGCCTGGCCGAGTCCACCAACGTTGAATCCACCAACGAGCTTTGGACGGCGGTGCGGTTTCTGCCCAAGTCGGTGGCGGAGCAAGCGCTGGCGCGGGCGCTCGATAACTCGGAGGTGAAGCTGCCGGGCTACCTCGGCATCGCCGCCTGGCTGGAAGGGGAGCCGCTAGCGCTGCCGGAACGCTGGTCGCCTGGCCGGAGCACCAATGCCACGCCGCTGGTGCTCGCCGAGGCCAACGGCGGGTTGTCCGCCCCCGGCAAATTGCTTAAGGCGCCGGGTGAGCCATTGGTTGACTGGGAGATGCTGCCGAGCCGTCCGCGCTTCGTCTTGCAGCTTTACGTGGCCGACCAGCGGCTGCTGCTCTCCTCTTACTGGCAACACGCCATGCTGCTGGCCGCGCTGGTAGCCGCCTCGGCGTTCGCGTCGCTGATCGGCGTGATTGCCTCCTGGCTCGCCTTCCGGCGCCAACTGCGCCTGAACGAGTTAAAGAGCAACTTCGTCTCCAGCGTCTCCCACGAGCTGCGCTCCCCCATCGCCTCGGTCCGCCTGATGGCCGAGAGCCTCGAACGGGGCAAAATTCCCGAGGCCCCCAAGCAGCGCGAATACTTCCGCTTCATCGTCCAGGAATGCCGCCGCCTCTCGTCCCTGATCGAGAACGTCCTGGACTTCTCGCGCATCGAGCAGGGCCGCAAGCAATATGACTTCGAGCCCACCGACTTGGTCGCCCTGACGCAGCAAACCGTCAAGCTGATGGATACCTACGCCGCCGAGCGCGGCGTCAGCCTCCAGTTCCTGCTCGCCGATACTATCAACCATCAACTCCCCAACTATCAACTTCCCGACTACCAACTCCCGGCCGACGGCAAAGCCCTGCAGCAGGCCCTGGTCAACCTGATTGACAACGCGCTCAAGCACTCGCCCAAAGGCGACCTCGTGACGGTAGGACTCGAAGCGGAAATGCAGAAGGCAGAACGGGGAGCAAACATCCAACATCCAACACCCACCGCCCAACCTCCAACGCCCGCCACCGAGCAGCCGGCCCCAAGCATCGCGCATCACGCATCACGCATCACGCATCACGTCCACCCTCCGCAGTACTGCTACGGAGGACGGGCATCACGCGTTCTCCTCTGGGTCGAGGACCACGGCGAAGGCATCCCCGCCTCCGAGCACGAAAAGATATTCGAACGGTTCTACCGCCCCGGCTCCGAGCTGCGGCGCCAGACTCAGGGCGTGGGCATCGGCTTGAGCATTGTGAAGCACATCATCGAAGCCCACGGCGGCCGGGTGCTGGTGCGGAGCGCCGTGGGCCAGGGGAGCCGGTTTACCATCGAGTTGCCCTTGTCGCCAACCACCGCGAAACCCGAAACCCGAATACCGAATCCTGAATGAAGATCGAAGCCCGAAATCCGAAGTCCGCCGCCACCGGCAGGGTCGGCTCTAACCAGGGCAGACTCTGCCAGCCTCGGTTCCGGACTTTAGCCTTTAGACTTTAGACTTTGGACTTAGGTATATGGAACGTATCCTGATCATCGAAGACGAACTCCCCATGCGCACCGCCCTGCACGACGTGCTGGCGGCGGAAGGCTATCGCGTGCTCACGGTCCCGGAGGGCGAAACCGGCCTCCAACGCGCGATTGATGAAATGCCCGACCTCATCCTGCTCGACATCATGATGCCCAAGCTAGACGGCTATACCGTCTGCGCCGAGTTGCGGCGGCTCTCGAATCCCGTGCCGATCCTCATGCTGACAGCCAAGGGACAAGTGGAAGATCGCGTCCAGGGCCTGGATGTCGGCGCGGATGATTATCTCGTCAAGCCGTTCAGCACCGAGGAACTGCTGGCGCGCGTGCGCGCGATGTTGCGCCGGGTCCACCGGCAAACCAAAGCGCCCACCACCCTCGCGTTGGGTGACGCCAACATCGACCTCGTCCGGCAGACCGCCGCGCGTGGCCGCAAGACGCTCCATTTGACGGCCAAGGAATTCGCCATGTTGCGGTTGATGGCTGAGGCGCCGGGCGAACCCGTCTCTCGCGAGCGGTTCCTCGACGCAGTCTGGGGCTACACCGCTTTCCCAACCACGCGCACGGTGGATAACCACATTGCCAGCCTGCGCAGCAAGATCGAGCGTGACCCGGATGCGCCCCGCTGGCTCAAGACTGTCCATGGTGTCGGCTATAAACTCGACCTGTGAGAGAGAGGAAAAACCCCGAATCCCTTCGTAACTCCTTCGTAACCCCATCGTAACTCCATCGAAGCCCCATCGTAACATCACCAGTGCTACGCCGGAGCAACGCCGGAGCAACGCGCCCGCATCCGGCTTGCTGCTGGCGGTGCGTGCCGTAGCCGGACGGCGGGCGCTTGGGGAGTGGAAGAGCGTCGGTGCCTCCCTGCTTTCTGCCCGGGCTGTTCGCAGGTCTAGCATGATCAGCGGGCACTCCAATTTTACAAAAGGGTGACAATTGGTTCGCGGGGAATCCGTCAAACTGGCTGCGAAAAGAATAGAACCGGACTCTTATGAAGATGATTACACTGTTACGAAATGGAGGAAGCTCCTGCCTGCTGGCCGCCGCACTCTGCATGCTAGCCTCGCCCGTCCGTGCGGCCACCAACGACCTCACCACCGCCATCCAGCGCGGCCTCTTCGAAGAGGAGGCCAATCAGAACCTGGGCGCCGCCATCCAGGCTTACCAAACCGTCGCCAACCAATTCGACAAGGACCGCAAGCTCGCCGCCACCGCCATCTTCCGTCTCGGCGAATGCTACCGCAAACAGGGGAACACCAATGATGCCGCCGCCCAGTATGAACGCATTCTGCGCGAGTTCTCCGACCAGCCCACGCTCGTCACGCTTAGCCGCCAGAACCTTGCGGGGCTGGGCAGCGCGCCGACGGCGCCCGCAGTTCCCGTCTTCTCAGACGCCGCCCGCCAGGAGCAGAAACGCTTGCTGCAGGAGGAGATGAAACTGGTGGAGAAGCAGTTGGAGTCGCAGCAAAAGCAGGTGCATGGGGGAGTCATTCCCCCGGACGCCCTGTTGCCCACCCAGCGCGACCTGCTCAAGCTCAAACGCCAAATGGCCGCCCTCGACGCCGGACAACCCGTCGAAACCACAGCGAACGAAACCACCGCCAGCGCCGCCGCCACGGCGGAAGCCGAAGCTGTGACATTGGAGGCCCAGCTTGCGGAGCTGAAAGCGATGCCCAAGGACAAGCTCCGCATCGTGGTCCGGCAGAACTTCGTCAACCCAGTCCTGACCTCGCTGATGCAGAAGCGCGCGGAGACGGAACAGAAACTGGCTGGACTCCAAAAGGAGTATGGTCCCGAACATACCGAGGTGGTAAAGGCGGTGGCCGTGATGGAGACCATCGACAAACAGATCGACGAGCAGGTCCAGTCCGTTTTACTGGGGCTGGAAGTCAACCGCAATACCGCCAAGAAGACCGCCGAGACCCTGAGGGGGCAATTGGCATTGGCCTCTGCGTCGGCGAAGAACCTGGCTTCAGGTTCAGCGCCCGCTGCTGGCACATCAAGTGAAGCCGAAGAAGTCAAACGCATCCAGGCCCTGATCAAAGACAGCCCGGACTTGATCAACGCGCCCGACCAAAAGGGTGAGACGCTGCTGGAATCCGCTGCTGCGAAGGGCAAGCTGGCCGTGATGAAGCTGCTGCTGGACAGCGGCGCGGCGGTGGACGGCCTCCAACAACCCGGCCTGACCGCGCTGCACTACGCTGCCGCCAACGGCCACAAAGCCGTCGTTGACCTGCTGCTGAGCAAGGGCGCGAAGGCCGGCGCCCAGAACGGAAGCGGTGTCACGCCCCTGCATCTCGCCGCGCGGAAGGGTTACGAGGAGGTCGTCAAGGCCCTCCTGGCCGCCGGCGCGCCCGTGAATGCCGCCCTCAAGGAAATGAGCAGCTTGGATACGGAAGACTTGCAGTACCGAATCAGCGCCAACCAGACTCCTCTGCATCTGGCGGCCACTGCCGGTTACGCTGGCCTGGTCGAATTGCTGCTCGCCAAAGGCGCGGACGTAAATGCCGTGGACACCTTTGGCCGGACCCCGCTGAGCTACGCGGTGGACAAGCATTACCAACCCGTCACGCAGCTCCTGCTGGCGGCCCATGCCAATCCCAATGCCGGCGCTTCCGCCATACCCCTGACCGAGGCCGCCTACCACGGCGATATGCCTACCTTGAAACTGCTGCTGGCCAATGGAGCCGACCCCAGCATCAACACTAATCTGAGCTCGGACAACTTCAGAGGCGTCTATGGCCTGCCTAATGGTTCAGGCGGCAATGTCACCCCGCTGGCTGTTGCCATCAGCCAGAAACACGCCGACGCCGTCGCTGAGCTCATCCGGGCCAAGGCCGACCCGAATAGCCGGAGTTCTGATGGATCTCCGCTTATCTTCTCGGCCCTGGGGGATGCCCCGACACTCAAGGCGCTCCTGGAGGGTGGAGCAAATCCGAACTGCCTCGATCGGGGGAACAATTCGCCGCTTTACCATGCCGTGGCACAAGGGAATGCGCCCACGGTCGAATTGTTGCTGGCCCACAAGGCCGACCCCAATGTCGCGCGGCCTCAAGATGCGTGGACGCCGCTCCATGAGGCGGCCCAGCGCGGAAACAAGGCCAGCGCCGAATTGCTGGTGAAAGCCGGCGCCGACGTGAACGCCAAGGCGCAGGACGGTAATACGCCTCTTCATGTTGCCGTCTCACGCAACCAGCAGGAGCTGGCCGAATTGCTGCTGGCCAATAAAGCCGATCCCAATCAGCGGAACAACGCCGGCCAAACGCCGCTGGACCTGGCGAAAAGCATGGTGCAACAAAACCAACCCATGCGGCTGGCGATGATGCCAGGAGCCCCAGGCCAACCAACCTCCATGTCCATCGCCGCCGGGGAGCAGGAGCCGAAGCCCAAGACCCTGGCCGACCTGTTGCGCCGGCATGGCGCGTTGGATGACCTGCCTCACCTCGACCAGATCGGGGTCCGGCGCAGCACGATTGGGTTTTCCGAAACCCCGTTTACCAAAGGCGGTCATGACTGGAGCGAGTTCACGCTCCTGGAGCTGATTGCCGTGCAATACCAATTGCTGGCGGCGGGGCCAGACCAGGGCGGTGGTGCCTCTTCTGGCGCGAGCAGCTTCTTCGGTAGGTCGCAGTTGTCATTTCCTGACTTGGCGCACCTGCACATCAGCCGCCCCGCTGCCGACCTGAAGACGTGGCAGGATCAGGTGGTTGATCTCAGCCCGGTGGTGGGGTCCGGCGATTGCGAGAAGGACGTGCGCTTGCGCTGGGGGGATGTCGTGGAGGTTCCCGAGGCCGACCACCCGCTGAATGAGAAATGGAAAGGCTTCTCCGCGACGGAACTGGCCAACCTGAAGAAGTGCCTGACGCGGAAGGTTGAGATTGTCGTCAAAGGACAAGCCACGACCATTACCCTGGCCCCCATGATTACCGGCCTTGAGGGGGGGCAGGAAGGCGCAACCCTGGTCATGCCGTTAACAATCCCGAATCGGTATGAGCCCACAATCTTCTCCCAAACACCCTTCTGGCTCAGGCCAGTCCTGCTCCAGTCCAGACTGGTGTTAGTCTCCTCGGACTTGGCCCGGGTAAAGGTGACGCGCCGCGACCCGGCCACCGGGCAGAAGCGCGAGTGGGTAGTGGATTGCTCGAAAGGCGGCGACTCCGCGCCGAACCTCTGGCTCCGGGACGGCGACCGCATCGAAGTGCCGGAGAAGTCTTACGCGTCCGCCGCGCAGGCGGAAGTGCCGCTGGCAGCACCTCCGGCTCTGATGCCGCCATCCGCCCCAGCCCCACTAGTGCCGCGTCCCATCCCGCAGCCTCCCGCGCGCACCTTGCGGCTGCCCGCAGCCGAGAACCTGCCAGGCAGCCCGACACTCCAATACCAATGGCGTGCTCAGCCTCCCATGCAGGTGCCCGCACCCGAAGCCCCGCAGCCAAGCCCGTCGTCCGCGCCCGGGGAACAAGCCGCCAAGCCCTTTGCTCAGCGACTTGCAAACGTNNTGCGCTATACACCCAAGGCCGACGATCCGGAGTTGCTGCGGGCCGGTTACCACAAAGACCGGTTGGCCAAGACGCGGCAGGCCGAGCTGTGGGAGCAACGCGCCGCCTCAGACCTGTCCGGTCGCGCTTGCCCGGCCGTCTGGACTGGCACCGACATGGTCGTCTTCGGCGGCGAGGGCATCGGCACCAGCTTCGACAACGGCGCCCGCTACTCCCTGGCCGAAGATACTTGGGCCGCGCTGCCGCAAAAGGGCGCGCCTTCCTCCCGCACGGGTCATGCGATGGTTTGGACGGGCAAGGAGGTGATCGTCTGGGGCGGATTCGGAGGAGTGTGGGGCAACGGTACGAATCACAATGACGGCGCACGCTATAACCCTGCCAGCAACACCTGGAAACTGGTCTCCGCGAAGAACGCCCCCGCCGCCCGCTTCGATTTCCCCGCTGTCTGGTCGGGCAAGGAGATGCTCGTCTGGGGCGGATACACGGATCACCACAGCCGCTACCAGGGCGCTCATGCCGACGCCTACCTGAACACCGGGGGCCGCTATGATCCAGCCACCGATACCTGGAAGGCGATTACCACCGCGGGCGCGCCCTCCCGGCGCTCCTTACATTCCCTGCACTGGACTGGGAAGGAAATGATTGTCTGGGGCGGCGGCAACGCAAACAAAGTCCTGAGCGACGGCGGGCGCTACAATCCGGCCAGGGATGCCTGGAGACCAATCAGCACTGACGGTGCGCCCAGCCCGCGCTACTGCCACGTCTCCGTCTGGACCGGCAAGGAGATGATCGTCTGGGGCGGCAGCGCCCGGGAGCCGAGCGCTCCTTCGGACTACTTCGAGAATGGCGCACGCTATAATCCGGAGACGGATACCTGGAAGCCCATCTCGAGCGTTGGCTCGCCTAAGGGCCGCGTGTGCGTCACGGCGGTTTGGACGGGCACCGAGATGGTGCTCTGGGGCGGAGTCAATGACGCCCAGGCCAGCGGGGTGGACGATGCCAACCGCTACGTCGGCACCGGCGCCCGTTACAACCCCGCCACCGATACCTGGACGGAAATCACCACCACCGGCACGCCGTCGCCCCGGCTGACTAGCGTGGTCTGGACCGGGGACGGGCTGCTGGCCTTCGGCGGCTACAACGGCAGCCATTTGAACGGCACGTGGTTCTACTCGCCGCAGCGGAAGCTCTACCCGTATGCAAAAGAGTGATGCTCAGGGGTAATGGGTCAGTGACGGCGGGAAAATGCCTTGGCGGAGTGCGCCCGTCCTCGGGCGCAGCAAGGTCGGAAAGTAACCGAGCTGCAACGAAACTGGGCGCGTAGGGCGATCCGGCGCTTGCTGCGCCCGAGGACGGGCGCACTCCGCCAAGCTTGCTTCCACCGTCACTGACCTATTCCTCCCAGGGATTATTTTTGCTCGCGAACCCCCGGCGCGCACGTATAGCCTCCGCGCGATGCTCAACTACATCTGGCTTGGGATGGTAGTATTGGCCGTCGTTATCGGCGGCTGCACCGACCACCTCAAGGAGGTAGCCGATAAGAGTTTCGAGATGGCTGAGTTCGCCGTAATGAAGACGGCGCTGCCGCTGGTCGGGATCATGGCGCTGTGGCTCGGCATCATGCGGTTGGCCGAGCGAGCGGGCCTTGTCGCCTTGCTGGCCCGGGCGTTGCGGCCCCTTATGGTCTGGCTTTTTCCGGACGTGCCTCACGACCATCCTGCGATGGGCTCGATGCTGATGAACATGGCGGCCAGCATCCTCGGGCTGGGCAACGCCGCCACCCCGCTCGGTCTTCGCGCCATGAAAGACCTCGAGACGCTCAATCCGCGCCCCGGCACCGCCACCAACGCGATGTGCACCTACCTGGCGATCAACACCAGCTCGATCCAACTCATCCCAGCGACGGCTATCGCCGTCCTGGCCGCCAATAAGGCCATCAACCCCACCGCCATTGTGGGCACGTCAATCATGGCCACTACCTGCGCCGCCATCGCGGCGGTGGCGGCGGCCAAGTTCCTGCAGCGCCTGCCGATCTATCGCTTGCCGCCCGTGGACAGCCCGGCGCCGAAGACCGCGCCCGGTTCACCCGAGCCGCAAACGGCGAAAGCCGGCAACGACAAACCCATCATTAAAGAGGCCACCACCCTCCAGCCGCTCAAATGGTGGGGGACACTTATCATGGCCGTCTTTGGGGTCTTCTTTCTTTACCTCTTCTTCCGGTTAGCGTTCCCGGAAGCTCTGAGACAGATGTTCGGGAACTTCCTGCCGGCGCTGGCGCCGACCATCTCTGCCGAGGTTGCCAAGTTAACCACCTTCGTCCGCATCGTGGATGCAGTCTCCAAGCTCTCGATTCCGTTCATGCTCTCGGTTTTCCCACTCTACGCGGCGCTGCGGCACGTCAAGGTCTATGAGGAGTTTGTGGACGGCGCAAAGGAAGGCTTCGACGTGGCCATTCGCATCATTCCTTATCTGGTAGCGATCCTGGTGGCGATGGGGATGTTCCGCGCGGCGGGCGGCATTGATATGTTGAGCGCCGCGCTCGCGCCGGTCATGCAGGCCATTGGCTTCCCTCCCCCGCTGCTGCCCATGGTGCTGATGCGCCCGCTGAGCGGGAGCGGCACGCTAGGATTGTTCGCCGAACTGGTCAAGCAATACGGCCCGGACAGTATCATCAGCCGCATGGGCGGCACCATCTTCGGCAGCACCGAAACGACCTTCTATGTGCTCGCCGTTTATTTCGGCTCGGTGGGGATTAAGAGAACCCGTTACGCACTGCCCGCGGGCTTGGCGGCAGACACCGTCGGTGTCATTGCCTCCGTGATCTTCTGCAAGATCGTTTTCGGGTGAGCCGAGTCCTCAAGCCGCCACTTCCTGCGGACCTTTCCCGCCGTTGACCAGAAACAGCACGGCCATGCGCACGGCCAGGCCGTTGGTCACCTGCTGCAATACCAGCGAGCGACCGCAATCCGCAATCTCGCTGTCAATCTCTACGCCGCGGTTAATCGGGCCGGGATGCATGATCAAGGCGTCCGGTTTCGTGCGGGCCAGGCGGGCCTTGGTCAGACCGAACAGGCTGGAGTACTCGTTGAGGCTGGGGAACATCGACTTACGCTGGCGCTCGTGCTGGATGCGCAGCAGGTTGATGATGTCCGCGTCGCGGATAGCTTCGTCCACGTCGTGCGTCACCCGGCAGCCCATCTGCTCGAATATTCGCGGCACCAGGGTGGATGGGCCGCAGAGGGTTACTTTTGCGCCCAGCTTGGTCAGCGCCCAGATGTCCGAGCGCGCCACACGGCTGTATAGGATGTCGCCGAGAATGGTCACGTTCAGACCCGCGATGCGGCCTTTCTTCTCGCGGATGGTGAACATATCCAGCAATGCCTGGGTGGGATGCTCATGGGCGCCATCGCCGGCGTTGATGACGCTAGCGTTGAGGACCCGGGCGAGGAAATGGGGAGCGCCCGACGCGCTGTGGCGGATGACGATGAAATCTATGTTGAGCGCCTCGAGGTTGCGCGCGGTGTCCTTGAGCGATTCACCCTTCTTGAGCGAAGAGGCCTCAGTGTTGAAGTTGATGATGTCCGCCGAGAGCCGCTGCTCGGACAGCTCGAAGCTGGTGCGCGTGCGGGTGGAGGGTTCGACAAACAGGTTGACGACGGTCTTGCCGCGCAGGGCCGGGACCTTCTTGATGGCGCGCTGGCCAACCGCCTTGAACGCCCGCGCGGTATCCAGCACGGTGGTGATTTCCTCAACAGTGAGGGATTCGATGTCGAGCAGATGTTTGCGATGCCAGCTCATCGGAAGGAGGGGGGTGATGGAGTAATGGAGTGATGGAGTATTGGGGAAAGGATGGACTCCAAAGGCCCATTGCTCCACCACTCCAGCACTCCATCACTCTGTGTGGTCTTCATTTCTCGATTACGACTTCATCCGCGCTGCCCATTTCCGTCAGCCGCACGCGGACGCGTTCGGTGTGGGCGGTGGGGACGTTCTTGCCGACGAAATCCGCTTTGATCGGCAGCTCGCGGTGACCGCGGTCAATCAGCACGGCCAGTTGAATGCGGCGGGGTCGGCCGAAGTCATTCAGCGCGTCCATGGCGGCCCGGATGGTCCGCCCGCTGAACAGCACATCATCGACCAGCACAACAGTCTTCCCGGTCACGTCGAATGGAATCACCGTTGGCTGGACGTTCGGCGCGGCACGCCGGTCAAGGTCGTCCCGGTGCATGCTGACATCCAGACTGCCCGTTGGGACCGGATGTCCCCAAATTCCCGTGAGCAGCTTGCCCAACCGCTGCCCGAGCGGCACCCCGCCGCGCTGAATGCCGACCAATACGACTTCGCTGCCAGTTTCATTCCTTTCCGCGATTTCGTGGGCGATACGGGTAAGCGCGCGCTGAATCGCAGCGTCATTAAGGATAAGAGTGGAGTCAGGCATAACGGGAGGGGGGAAGTCTAAAGTCGAAGGCCCGAAGTCCAACACAAGAGCACGCGGCTCCGCACCTCAGTTTTGGACTTAGGACTTTAGACTTTAGACTTTGGACTTTGGACTTAAGCATTGTTCCTTCGCAGCCTCGCTGGGTTGCGTTAAAGGAGCGGCGGCGCCTTCAGTGGCCGCCTACCGCCTGCCGGCCCTTGCGCCATTTGGAGCGGTGCTTGATGATCCAATCCGTCAGCGCTCGCTCAAATCCGATGTCGCGACCGGCTTTCTCGGATTCAATCCACTTGTGCTTCAGAATCTCCTCGCGTTCCGCCTGAAATTCCCTGTAGAGCGAAGAGTTCTTCAGCAAATCATTTGCCAAGGGCGCCTCTTTCGTTTCGTCAGACATAATCGCGGATACAAATTGCTAAGTGGCGGGAAATCTAGCAGAGCGTCAGCCGATGACAAACCTTATTCTGCGACTTCTGCACACTATCTCATCCTCTTACTTTGCCACCTGGGCCTTCATGAGCGGGACTTTCTTCTAGTCAAGTATAGCACAGAATACGGTTGGCGTCAGGACCCCTTAGGCAAGCCGCTGGCGCAGGGCTTCGGCAATCCGGACGAACGCCTGTCCCGCCGGTTGGTTGGCAGCGGATACCACCACCGGCACCCCGCAGTCCCCGCCCTCCCTAATCTCAGTGAACAGAGGCACTTCCCCGAGAAATGCCACGTTCTGCCGCGCCGCTTCCGCCTGGCCGCCGCCGTGGCCAAAGATCTCGACGCGCTCGCCGGTTGGGGTGGTGAAGTAGCTCATATTCTCGACCAGGCCGAGAATCGGCACGTTAACCTTCTGGAACATGGCCATGCCCTTGCGCACGACGCCCAGGGATGCCTCCTGTGGGGTGGTCACGATCACGCCCCCGTCCAGCGGAACCGTCTGGCAGAGCGAGAGTTGCGCGTCGCCCGTGCCTGGGGGCAAGTCCACGAGCAGGATATCCAGGTCGCCCCACTCTACCGCGCTGAAGAACTGCTGGATGGTCTTCATGATCATGGGGCCGCGCCAGATGACCGGTTGGTCGCCTTCCACCAGGAAGCCCATGCTCATCAGCTTCACACCGTGGTTCGAGGGGGGCACCATCTTCTCCTCCGCGCTGATGGTTGGCCGCTCGTGCACGCCCATCATCAGCGGGATGCTGGGGCCGTAGATGTCGCAATCCAGCAAGCCTACCTTCACCCCGAGATGCTGCAAGGCGCACGCCAGGTTCACGGACACCGTGGACTTGCCGACGCCCCCTTTGCCGCTGGCAACGGCCACGATCCGGCGGATGCCAGGGACCTTCTGTTGCTGCGCCCAGGGACTCTGCGGCGCGGCCGCTTGTGGCGCACCGTGCTGGTTCACTTCCACATGCACCTGACTCACCCCCGGCAGCGCCTGCAATACTCGTTCGCTTTCCGCTTTGATCTGGTTCGCCACTTCCGGGTTGTGCGTCGTCAACTGCATCGAGACGCTGACCGTGCCGTCCTTCGTGGCGATCTGCTTCACCAGGCCAAAGGAAACAATGTCCCGGTTGTAGCCCGGGTATTTCACTGCCTTTAAGGCATTCTTGACAACTTCGTCGGTCAGCATGTTAAGGTTGTTTGGTCGGACGACGCAATGTAGGGCGGGCGGGAACGAAGTCAAAAGCATTTCCCTTCCTGGCCCTGCGCTCAACAACAGAAAGGCATCAAGACAGGAAAATTGAAGACAGGAAAATGGGGTGCCTCTTCATTTTCCTGTCTTCAATCTTCCTGTCTGCCCTCGTTGTTCAGTTGCGGCTTCGTTGTGCGGGGCTCAGCGCGTTTCTGCGGTTCCTTTGCGCGCGCACAGGCGCACCGCCCACAACGGGCTTTGACCCTCCCGGGGCGGCATGATAATTTCGGCTCAAGGCAAATGAAAACGTCACCCTCCATTGGCGATTACCTCATCCAACGGCTCTACGCGCATGGGGTGCGCCACGTGTTCGGCATCCCGGGCGATTACGTGCTTGGATTCTACGACCAGCTTGCCAGGAGCAAACTGCGCCTGATCAATACCTGCGACGAGCAGGGCGCCGGTTTCGCCGCCGATGCCTACGCCCGCGTGCGCGGTTTGGGCGCCGTCTGCGTCACTTACTGCGTAGGCGGATTGAAGCTCACCAATACCACCGCCGAGGCCTTTGCCGAAAAGTCTCCCGTGGTCGTCATCAGCGGCGCGCCGGGGATGAAAGAGCGTGAGAAGAATCCCCTGCTGCACCACAAGGTCCGCGAGTTTGACACCCAGAAGAAGGTGTTCGAGCAACTGACCATCGCCTCGACGGTCTTGAGCGACCCGCAGACGGCCTTCCAGGAAATCGATCGCGTGCTGCACGCCGCGCTGCGGTTCAAGCGGCCGGTCTATATCGAACTGCCTCGCGACCTTGTTGCGGTGCCCGGCATTCCCCACCATAAGACGGCGGACATTCACGAGCGGAGCGACGCCAAAAGCCTGCGCGAGGCGCTCGCCGAAGCCGAGCGGATGATCAATGCCGCGCGCCGCCCGGTCATCCTGGCGGACGTGGAGGTGCATCGGTTCGGTTTGCAGGACCAGCTTCTAAAGCTCGCGCGCAAGACCAATATCCCCGTGGCCGCGACCGTGCTGGGCAAGTCTGTGATTGGCGAGGATCATCCCTTCTACCTCGGCATCTATGAGGGGGCGATGGGCCGCGAGGATGTCCGCCATTATGTCGAGAGCAGCGACTGCGTGATCCTGCTGGGGGCGTTCATGACCGACATCAACCTCGGCATTTATACCGCCCGCCTCGATCCGGCGCGTTCGATCTATGCCACCAGCGAGAGGCTCTCGATCCGCTACCACAGCTACGAAGAAGTCCGCTTCAAGGACTTCGTTGGTGGCCTGCTTCGCGTGCGTCTCCGCAAGCGCAAACTCGGCCAGATCCCCCGTCCCCCGCAAATCATCCTGCAGCCCGCGCGCCGCAGCTTGCCCAAGGCGCTCACGGTTAAGCGCCTCTTCGAGCGGCTTAACGCGTTCCTTTCCGACAGCACAGTCGTGGTGGCCGACGTGGGGGACGCACTGTTCGGCGCCGCCGACCTGTTCATCCGCGAGCGCACCGAGTTCATCAGCCCGGCCTACTACACCTCCATGGGCTTCGCCGTGCCCGCGAGCATCGGCGCCCAACTGGCCAATCGGAAACTGCGGCCGCTGGTGCTGGTCGGCGACGGGGCCTTTCAGATGACGGGCATGGAACTGGCGACGGTTGCCCGCTACGGGCTAAACCCGGTGGTCGTGCTGCTCAACAACCGCGGCTATGGCACCGAACGGCACATGCAAGACGGCCCTTACAATGACGTTTGGCCGTGGCAGTACCACCGGCTGCCGGAGATCCTCGGCGCAGGGCGCGGATTCGTCGTGGAAACCGAGGCCGAACTGGACCGTGCGCTGGTGGAAGCGGAGCGGTGGACGAAGAGCTTCTGCCTGCTGGAAGTGCGTCTGGCACCGCTGGACCGCTCGCCGGCGCTGGATCGGTTGGCGACGCGATTGGCCAGGCGAATCTAGCCTGCTTTCTCTGGTCGGTGATCCCGCGCTAGAAGCCAGGTGGCCGAATCAGGCCGGTGGTTGGACTA
This sequence comes from Limisphaerales bacterium, assembly GCA_003152225.1. Classification (GTDB taxonomy): domain Bacteria; phylum Verrucomicrobiota; class Verrucomicrobiia; order Limisphaerales; family UBA8199; genus PALSA-1440. The sequence goes on from PLZQ01000554.1 coordinate 31,358, forward strand.
TTCGATCATCCCTGCGACTTCCCACGCAAGGCGTCAGACCATAGTTTGGATTCTGCTGAAGAACCCCTCTGGTCAAAAAGTGACAGTGAAAAAGACCATCTCAGATGTATACCCCGGCAATTCAAATCGCGTACAGACGAAGCTAGCGCGTAAGAATTCTCGACACTTTTCATGCATTTTCGCTCATCTTCAAAAAGGGGGGGTTCTTCAGCAAAATC
>PLZQ01000459.1 GCA_003152225.1 Limisphaerales bacterium
GTTGCGTCTCTGCGTCTCTGCGTCTTTGCGTTAAAGTCGGTCTGCCCGGCACTGGACACAGCAGGGTTGATTTCATATGGTTAATCCGCACCAGAAACGCTAACGTGCGATCAAGATTCTTTAGTAACGCTATGCATGACCATCACGCCAAAATCACGCGCCGTAGTTTCCTGGCTAAAACTACTGCGAATGTCGCCGCCCTGTCCGTCGTACCGAGTTCGGTCCTTGGCTTGCGAGGGGCCGAGCCGCCGAACAACCGGCTCAACATCGCTGCCATCGGGCTCTGCAACCAGGGGCATAGCGACCTCCAGGGCATGACCAGCGAGAACATCGTAGCCCTGTGCGACGTTGATACCCGGAATTCCGCCAAGTCTGCCCAACAGTTTCCCCAGGCGAAGCGGTTTCAGGACTTTCGCAAGATGTTTGATGCGATGGGCAAAGACATTGACGCGGTGCTGATCGCCACTCCGGACCATTGGCACGCAACGCTGGCAATGCGAGTCATGAAGATGGGTAAACATGTCTATTGCGAGAAGCCGCTCGCCCACTCGATTTACGAGGTGCGGGCGCTCATGCAGGCGGCGCGGGAGTTCAAGGTCACCACCCAATTGGGCAATCAGGGACATTCGTTTGACTCTATCCGCATCTTCCGCGAGTGGATCGAAGATGGCGCCATCGGCGCCGTGCGCGAGGTGCACGCCATGTGCCGAAGCAGTTACTCGCGGATGGATCTCCTGGAGGAAGTGAAACGCGGTCAACCAGTCCCGGCGAGCCTGGATTGGGACCTTTGGGTCGGCCCGGCGCAATTCCGGGCCTACCACTCGGCGTATCATCCCGGCACGTGGCGCGCTTGGACCAACTTCGGCACTGGGGTGATCGGGGACTGGACCTGCCATGTGGTGGACCCGGTGTTTTGGACGTTCGACCTGGGGGCGCCCACTACCATCGAGGCGCTTGAACCCGGGAATTATGACCCTGCCAGCCAGGGGGAAACCTTCCCGGCCGGCAACGTGATCCGCTACCAGTTCCCGGCCAAGGGCAAACGCGGGGCCGTAACTCTCACCTGGTATGATGGTTCGCAGAAGCCGCCGCGTGCGCCGGAACTGGAAGCTGGCGAGAAGTTGCCCGACATCGGCGCGCTGGTGGTGGGCGACAAGGCCAAGATCCTATACGGTTCGCACGGCGCGACAGCGCCGCGGATTATTCCAGATGAAGGCACCGAGAGGTTCAAGCGAAGTCCTCAACGTTACGCGCGATCTCCCGGTCACCAGAAGGAGTGGATTCAAGCCTGCAAATCAGGCAAGCCGGCCGGGTCGGACTTTGGCTATGGCGGGCCATTAACTGAACTGGCTCTGCTGGGCATAATTGCCATGCGATTCAAGGGTCAGAAGCTCGAATGGAATGCCGCGGCTATGAAGTTTAGCAACTCCTCCGCAGCGAACGCATACCTCAAGCCCTCGTTTCGAGGAGGCTGGGGTCTGTAGGCGCCAATACTTCCAGACCGGTGCGGGGTCTTTGCTCGGGTGCGCACGCTCAAAATCAGCGACGAGCTGGCGGGCCTCGTCAGCCCGGCCAGTGGTGGCCAGGAGTTGGCCCAGGCCATAAACGGCTTCAGGACTGGCTGGAGAAATCTGCATGGCCAGACGATAGGCCTGTTCGGCTTCGGCGCTATATTGGTGGTCAACGAGCAACGCGGCCTGGGCGGCAGCCATCTTGGCATAGGTCAATCGGTCGGGAGAATCGGCGCCAGCCTCAGCATCCGAAAGCATCTGCTGGGCGGTATCGCGCCAATAGCTGACCGCCTGCGTCGCCGTCTCGCGGGTGAAAGAGGCCTGCGCGTCCTGGACTCCCAGTTCCATCAGCGGACCCAACGGCACGGCATTGGGATAGGTGGATTTGAGCGGGAACGATTCTTCCAGGGCGAAGGAGAGGTCAGGGTTCTTGGCCATGAAGGCGTGGAGTAGGTTTTCGTTGATGCCCATGACTGCGACCTGGCCGGAGACCTGGACGTGGTTGTCCACCATTTGAATATCTTCACCGGGGCGGATCTGGTTCGGTTCGTCGGGGTACTGCTGGTCGTGAGCCAGGCGTTTCTGGGCATCGGCTATGTAATCTTGGAAGGCGCGCTGGGAGTCCTCCGTTGTGAGCGTGGTCACGCGGTCGCCATAGAGGAAGCTCAGATACTGAAGATAACTCGCGTCAGCCAGGGCGTTTTGCGTGATCACAATGCGCCGCTCCCCCTCGCTAGTTTCGTTCAGCAGGGTGGGGATACCGCGACCGGGATCGGTGCCGCCGACATAGACCATGCCTGGCCGCAGCGAGCCCAGGGTGGCGTCGCCGTAATCCAGGAGCTTTTGGGCCGGCCAGTCGTGGGCACATTCGGCTATGAGCTGGGCATCAAGAATGGGTCCCCATAGCACGCCCAGATCTTCGCCGTTGCCGCTTTCACGACGCTGCCGGAGCGCTTTAAAAGCTGCGTTCAAATCCTCCCAGCGCCCCTCCGCCACGGCTTGGAAGAACCGCTCCACGTCCGGGGCCACACTGACCTTGAAGCGTTCGGCCATGGCGTGGGCAATCCTGAGCCGATCCTGGGCGAACTGGGTGACTTTGCCGGCGACGATTTGCTCAGGCGTCAGAGCGGTACCCGAAACACCACGTGATAAACGGGAACGCCCTGTGCCGGCCCCGTGAGCAAGGGCGATTTGTTTGGCGGCGTTCGCCGAGTCAAGGGGACCGGGGGAGGTCCGCGGGCGTGGCAAGAACAGGGCCAAGAGGACCACTAGCAGGGAACCAATAGTGATGACCCAAGGCCAACGGGAGCTATGGCTCGGTTCCGGGCCTGAGGCGAAAGGTCGCGCGTTCGGCTTTTCCATGATGCGTCGGTGTCGTCTGGTTACACTATGATGGACACCAGCGCCGCGAGATTTGTATGTGGCGGTTACGACCAAGCGTCGAACCCCGACGTTTGTTATTTCCGAAAGAACACGTGGACGCGGCGGAATAGTTCAAAGCATCGGCCGTCGGGATGTCGGGTGGCTTGGACCATTCGCTCGGCACTCGGCGCGCTCGGAGTGACGCGCCCTGCCGCGCCGGAGGTGAGCGCGGATGGTTGCACATATTCCTACGCCATCCCGGTGGACACGTGGGGCGTCGTGACAGCGGTGCGCGGTCCAAAAGAAGCCTCGGCCTACGCGGTGCCTTCGCTGCAAGCGTTCGTAGCTGATCAATGGAAGCAGATGGACGTGGAAATCGAGTGGGGCTACGAGCCGGGCCGGGCGACGCTCGCTTATGACGGGCGCATTGAGGCCTATGACGGTCGGTTGGCGCAGCTCCAGGCTTTGGGGGGAGAGGAGAGGACGAGGATCACCGGGCCGGGAGCTTGGCGGTCCGAGGGAGGGCAGCGGAGGGAGAAATCCGAAATCCGAAAGCCGAAGGCCGAAGGAAATCCGAATACCGAAATCCGAAACGGGGAGCAAGCGGAGGGCGTCTCTAACCAAACCGCTGCTCTGGAATGGGAGAAGCACGCTCCGCAGGCAGGAGTTGCGCGGCGGGGCGTGCGGTTTCGATTGCTTTACATGGGCGATTCAAGATGGCGGCGGGCGTGGCCTTATCATGCCCAGCCGGAGGATGTGGCGCGAACTATCGTTACGGTATGGGCCAGCTCGGGCAGCTTCTCGTTCCTGGCCGCTGATCTAGAACACGGGCCGATCCTGGCGCCCGAATACGGCTTCTTCGTCCGTGCTACTAATATCAAACAGCCGCCGGCGGGCGCCAGCACCGTCGCCGACGCGCCCCCAGCCAAGGCACTGCTAACCACAAAGGCGGATACGATCCCGGGCGTGCCGCTCGTGCGGGGCTGGTCCACGGGCGAGATCCCATGGTTCGGTGCCAATGCGTCGAGCAGGCCAGGCATGGCGGGCAACCTGCGCATACCGGCGCGGTGTGTTGCTATGCACCCTTTGCCGGACCGTGATGTGGCGGTTGGCTGGCGCAGTCCGATCCGGGGCCGAGTGAGCATCAAGGCCAGCGTGGCGATGGGTGATGCGCAAGGTGGCAACGGCATCGAGTGGGCGATTGTGTGCGACATCAAGGCCCACCGGAGCGTCCTGGCGCACGGCGACATCGGCCCCGGCGGCTCCCAAAGTATCCCGGGCGATGCCAAGGCCGGACCGCGCCTCGAGGCGGCGGTCGAGAATGGCGACATGGTGTCGCTCGTGGTCGGCGCCAAGGCGGGGAACCATTTTTGCGACACGACCATTATTGAGCTGGCCATCACGGAAGCCGGGGCCGGCGGACGGACGTGGGAACTGACGCGTGAGGTGGTGGACTCCATCCATGCCGGCAACCCGCACCCAAACGCGGCGGGCCATCCGGACGTCTGGCATTTCTACTCGCAGCCGGCAGCCGCCCCGGCGCCGCAGCCTTCGCAGCCGCCGTTTGACTTGGCTTCGTCGGCGAAGACCGCGCGGGAGTTCCTGCACGAACTCGGCGCGAAGAAGCTAACTACTATTCGCGAACGAACGCGCGCCCATGCGGAGCAGACATGGAGCGGAGCGGTGACCGCGATGCGGGGCACCAATCTGCCGCCGTTTCCCCGGCCGCCCTTTGCGCCGGCGATGGAAGTTGATCTCCCTTCCGAGCAGCTCACGGCACAGTGGAACCTCGGCGCCTGGCACCTCCTCCGGCATTCAGTCAAGGATGCCGAGGGCCGGTGGCGCTTCAACGACTTCCCGTTCGGCATCCTCGCGTCGGAGACCTTTATGATTCTGCGCACGCTGGACCTGCAAGGCATGCACCAGGAGGCTGCGGACGGTCTGGACCAGTGGTTGAGCCTGCCCATGCAGCCCGGTCCGGCCAAGGGCACCCACCCCTTATCAAAGCCGGACCGGCCGCTCGGGCACTTCTCGGACGGACTGGGATGCCTCACCCACGCCGTCGGTCCGGACGGCGCGGGCGGGCACATGGACGCGGTTCATTGCATGGGTCCGGGCGCCATCATGTTCGCTTTGGCCGAGCATTTCCGGCTCACGGGCGACCTCGTCTGGCTCAAGGCCAACGCCCCGCGCATGAAGGCGAACGCGGAATGGATCCTGCGCCAGCGGCGGGTCCTGTCGAACAATCTTCCCGCCGGGCAGCGACTTTGGAGCAAGGGCTTGCAGCCGGCGCACGTGGTCACGCCGGACAGTCTCTCGATGCACATGCAGTATTATGAGTCGGAGGCGTATTACTGGCTGGCGGTTAAGTCCATGGCCGAGATGCTGACCCGCATCGACCCGCCGGAAGGCGCTCGCCTGGCGGCGGAGGCAGAGGCGTATCGCCAGGACCTGGTCGCGGCCATCGACCGGTCGATCGCGCTCACGCCCGTGGTCCCCGTGCGGGATGGCACCTATCACTCTTTTATTCCGTTCGCGCCCTACGTGCGAGGACTTGCTGCCGGGGCCTGGGGTTGGCGCCGGTGCCAGGGGCACGTCGGGGCGATCTATTGGGATACCGTCCAGTCCGCCGACCCATTGGTTAGCCCGGCTGGGCTCCTGTCGCCAAGCGACCCGCGTGTCCAGGGACACCTGGACGTCCTCGAAGACCGGTTGCTGCTTGAGAACGAGAAAGTAGCCGCGCGCACCCCAGGCTTCGACCCGGAGAAGGACTGGTTCGCGCACGCGAGTTGGCAGTATCAATGCGGCCTCGAGCGCCACGCCAACATCCACCTGGCGGCCAATGACGCGCCCAACTTCCTCCGCTCCATGCTCAACCAGTATGCGGTGGACATCATGCCGGGCGAATACACCTTCCGCGAGCACACCACGACTGGGCCGCCCGACAAGCTGTTCGAGGAATCGTGCTTTCTGGAGCGGTTCCGCATGATGCTGGTGATGGAGGAAGGCGATGTGCTGTGGCTGGCGCGCGCAACGCCCCGGGCCTGGCTTGAGCAGGGACAACGAATCGCGGTGCGAAACGCCCCGACGCATTTTGGGCCAGTCGGCTATGAGATAGTTTCCGATGTGGAGCACAGCCGCCTCGTAGCTACGGTAACCCTGCCCTCGCGCAACCCGCCGCGCGAAGTGGTGCTGGTCCTCCGCCACCCGGCCTCTGCCCCGATTGCCGCCGTCAAGGTAAACGGCAAGGAGTGGACTGACTTCGACGCCATCCGGGGCTGGGTCAGGCTGCGTGGCTTGTCGGGCCAGGCGCGGGTTGAGGTGAGATGGGCGGGCTAGCTTGGCGGCTTGGTCGCCTGGATTTGCAGAAAGGCAAGTCGGCCATTCGCTATCAGTTATTTGGCCATTTGCCATCGGCTATTTGCAAACTCCAAGTGCAGCCAACCCAAGCCACCCTCCCTTCAACCTAAAAACCGCAGTTGAACCAACGCAAAGGCGCAAAGGTGCAGAGACGCAAAGACTTCGGTTGCTGAGCACCCTCACCCGCTGGATGAGTCATTTAAACCTGTCTTTCCCTCGCCATGTCCCTGTTCCTTGCGCCTTTGCCTCTTGGCGTCTTTGCGTTAACTGCCGTTTTTGGTTTAAGCCAGAAACGCCAAAAATAGCGCTATATCTTGTGCTCGTGCAAGGACGGCTGACGCTACAGGTAGTGTGCCTCGGCCTGGCTCATTTCCAATTGCTGGTACGGCCCCCGAAATGCCCTTCCCCGCCGACAGGCGAGAACCCCGGCAGACCCTGAGGAGGCTGGGCGGGAGACCCCCCTTGCTGGTGCGGGTGTATTTATCGCGCAGGAACATGACAATCTAACGAACCGACCCCTTTCTGAGCGCTCTCTGGGCTCCGTGATCAAACTGCTCACGCCCGACCAGCGAGAATACACGCCGCAATACAACCTTTGGCTGGAGTCTATTCCGCAATACATTAAGGAACTCGCGTTCGTGGTGAAGCGGTTTTACAAGCCGGACTGGGGGCTGGACTGGCGCAGTCACTTCGGGGTCGATATCAGCAACGGCCGGCCCGCCAATGAACTGAAATGCGACAACCGCAAGCTCATCAGCCAATATCTCCGCGTCGGTTTTGCCGCGGACGGCTCCTGGCGAACCTTCGGCCTCCGAAAGGATTTCTTCCCCGCTGCCAAACTCCAGATGGAAGACGACATTACCGCCTCCGTTCTGGTGCCAGCGCGAGATCTCGAGCACGTTCCTGAGACCGCGCAGGCTCCCACGTTGAAGTTCGTCGAGAATTGCGAACAGCGACTCTTTCAACGTCCCGACGACGCCATCCACCACGGCTATGACCAGCAGACCGAAGCCGACTTTGCCCGGCCAGACAACTTCTTCTCCAATTACGAACCATTGACGCCAACCGATGCCCGCGAGTTGGTCGAGGACTCCATCGGCTTCTACCAGTTTACCGAGCCGCTCCAGGGCCTGATTCGTGAAGCGGCGGGCGATAGCGGCGCGAATTACTTCGTCTCTTCGGCCCACCCACGGCTGGTGGACGGCAAACCCAGCAAGAACCCGCGCTATCTCCAGATCCGTCCCGACCTGCTCAACCCGCGGCAGGCGCATCTTGCCGAATTGGCCGCCAGATTGCGCCGCCGGATTCCCCCTGACCAGCCGATCTATCAGCCGGTCGCCGCGGTGCTGCCCGGTCGGCGCAATAATCCGCCGGAGCCCGGCATTCGCTCTCTAGCGGTGTTTAATCCGATCCATTATTTCGAGCTGCCTGAGTTGTTCATGGAGTTTATCTGCAGCATGACGGGGAAGTCGCCTTCCACTACCGGCGCCGGTTCGGAAGGGGCCTTGACCAAAGGCCCGTTCAATGCGCTGCCGCCGATCATTGACCTCAACAGCGCCCTGGTCTCCTGGATGTTGACCGGCTTCGACGGTTTCGTGACCGCTGCCGGTTATGTGGGTCCGCGGGCGCGAATGGACCACGATATCAGCCTGTTGGTGCCTGAAGTTTGGTGCCGGATGTCGCCGCAGGAACGCGACCCGCGGTTTTTGATCGAGCAAGGTCATCTCGAAAAATGCGAGAACCTGGAGCTCAACGGCAAGACTGTTCTCGCGGCGCGATTGGGCTACCGCATCACCCAGCGTTTCGTCCATGCTTTCTTCGGCCGCGTATTCAACCATCCGGGCGCGGTCTTCACCGATGAAATGCTCCGCCCAGAGCTCCAGGACATGGCGGTGTTCGCGGATGGCATCGACAACATCGTCACCACCCAGCAGCGTATCGCCAGCCTGTATTTCGAAGACGGCAGCGTCGAGCAGGCGTGTCCGCCGCTCCACGCCTTGCTGCACATCATGCGTGATGAGACCTGGCAGGGCAAAGGGCTGGAACACCCGGACGTGCGCCGTCTGTTCACCCGGGATTATCTGTTGGCAAGCGATTGGTATGCGGCGCGGCTAAAGGCGCGCCAAGGGGTGGAAAGCCGTCTCTGGCAGCGGCACGTCCGTTATCTCGAACGCTTTCTCAGCAAACCCAACTATACCGAGGAGGCCATCAGGCTGGGAATCGGCGACCGCCTGGCACGGGCGCGGCAAGAGTTCGCGCGGGCAGAATCGCCCGCCCTGCTGACGAAGCTGGCCGGCACACTTGGCGCCGAGCCAATCGAAATGTTCTGAAGAAATATGCCCCTGGAGTTTCGTCGAATGCGCGCAACGAAATGTCCATGCCTTCCTTGCGAGCGAACGTCTCACCTCTGTCATGCGTCTTGGGCGCGAAATATCGGCGGAGGGTCGGGGTTTGGGCCCGTTGGCCTGGGAGCTGCATTCAGGACTTCGAGTTGACTCAGAATCTTCCCAGCGCCAAGAATGCGCGCTATGAACCTGCGCTTCCCGCTCTCAATTTGCCATCTCGACTGCGTCGTAACTACTCTGGCGGTTATCGTCTCGGCGGGTTCTTCTGCGGGCCTCGCGGTCGAAACTCTCCCCGCGAGACCTTTCTATGTGCCAGCCGACCCAAAGTACACGCTGGTCGATTCGATTGCGGATTCACTCCGTTTCACTTTGACCAAAACGCTGCGGCAAGACACGAATGGGCATTTGGTCTCCATCTCCAGTTTTGTCAATCCTGAAGGCGCAGTGATGGGCTGGCACGACTTTGGAAATCTGGAAGGGCCTGGATGGGCAGCCAATGCGGTGGGCGGGGCGTGGGAGATCTATACCATGGGCGGGTTTCTGAGAAATGCGAAATCCGAAGTCCGAGGTGCGAGGTACGAAAACAAGCTCGAAAGTGCGCGGATGCAAAGCAACGCCTTGGCTATTCTCGATCATGTATTGGAAGGAGGATTCATTGACGCGCGGAACGGGTTCATCCGGGACTACCGCGAGACCACGACGGGCAAATTCTGCCTGAACTACAAGCACAACTCCGATTGGTTCTGCCCGGGCTCGATGGCCAAAGTCGCGCTTCAACTGCTGCTCTTTGCGGATGAACTGGGGCATACTGCTCGCGCGGAGAAGATGCGGTCCATCGCTGTACAGTGCGCCGAGTGGCTCCAGAAGAATGTCGAACCGGTCCCGAATGGCTGGTTTCCACGCCGGGTCGGGCCAACAGGTCAGGTTTACCACAAGTCGCCGGATGGCGGTCAAGATTCGCTCTGGGAGACTTCGGCGGACGGATTGTTCATCTTGCAGTTGCAGGCGGCGCTCACCTTGCGCGGGTTGAGCGACTACCGCGAGGCTCTCAAGGGGAAAACAAGTGCCTTCATCCAAGCCGGTGGTATTTTCGGCAGTATTAATCACGACACCTATGATCCTCAGGAGAACGTGGCCTATTCGGTCGCGTTCCGCACCTTTCTCCTGGCGTCGCGAGTGTTGAAGGATGAAGGGCTCCGAGGCTTTGCTTTTGAGAAGTGCCTCCCTCCGCTGGATCGGTTCAAAATGTGCGAAGACCGGAATGGAGTCGCCACGAAGGGGCTGCTGTACATGGAGAAGTCGTGGGACACGGCCTACCTCTGGGAGAATGCAGAGGCGGCGTTGGCCTTATTCGAAGCCGCCTCCGAACTGCGCAAAACCGAGCCATCCCGGAGCCGGGAATATGAGTTGGATGGCCTGGTGATACTGCGCGCCATTGCGAAGCACCATTACGGCCCGTTCGGGTTTCTCACAGAGGGCGTGGACTGGAACGATCATGTGGGCCAGCAGCACCACATCAACCAGGCCGAATATGCCGCCATCCAATACACCGAGCCTTTCCTGAACAACCAACACATCGTCGAGCCCACGCTGTTCTATCTTAAGAACCTCGCGCGCAAAACGAGACACGGAACCGCGACGGAGTGGTTTGACCTGGAGGGGAACCTGCTACTCCGTCAATAGGAATTGGCAATCAGCAACTCGCGTTGCATTATCAAGAGGATGCTCTGATCATTGGCGGCGCCCAGAAAGCCGCGACAGCAATGCGGTTTCGGGTTTGTGATATGAACACCAGTATGACCTGCCTGCTTGTTAACATTTCAGGCATCGTTATCAGCATGACTGTCGTGTCTCTGCGCGCTGGAGCCGCCGAGCCAGAAGTGAATCGAACGCTGGGGCATCCGCACCCTGGTCTGCGTGTGGCCCTGGCACAGCTCTCGATCGAGGATGGCAACCTGGACCACAACATGCGCCTGGCGGAGAAGGCCGCCCGACAAGCAGCGCGGCAAAAAGCTGATTTCCTTAACCTGCCGGAAGCCGCCGATTGGGGTTGGTTGTACCAACATGCCCGACGAGATGCCCTGCCCATCCCGGGCAAATACACGGACTGCCTGGCTGCCTTGGCCAAGCGGCACAAGATGTGGGTCTCTGCCGGTTGCCTGGAGAAGGATGGAGATAAGGTCTATAACTCAGCCGTCATTATTGACCGCACTGGCCGGATCGTGCTCAAGCACCGGAAAATCGACACCCTTCCCTGGTTGACCCAGCAGCTCTATGACCGTGGCAACCCCGAAGACATTAAGACGGTCGATACCGAGTTTGGTCGCATCGGCCTGACCATCTGCGCGGATAACTTCAATCTCAAGAATCCGCAGCGGGTGGCCGATCAAGGGGCTTGGCTGTTGATCGCTCCGCACGGTTTTGCGGCCGAAGAGAGCAAGCTCGAACAGAACTCTAGAGACTACCAGGCCCACATCAAGAAGGTAGCCGGAACGACCCGGCTTTGGGTGGTCGGGACTGACGCGGTCCTAAGCCCAGTCCAAGGTGGGGCGTGGAAAGGCTGGCTCCACTCAGGCTGCTCCCTGGTCGCCCGTCCGGATGGGAGCCCGGCCATCGTCGCTAAGTTTAAGCAGCCGGACCTAATCGTCTTCGATATTCCGGCTGGGGAATAGCCGACTTGATGGCCACTGAAGTGATTGAGCGCCGGCTTGCCCATCAGTCTTCCCGTAAATTGGCAACGCAGAGCCGAGCACATTCGGGTGCGCCAAAACCAATTTCAGTCGGCGGGCGTGCCGACGGCCAACGTGGCGCAGGCTACTCGACGAACTGCAGCAAACCAAACCGGTCCGGGGTGTGGAAACTCGCGCGCAACACCGGCCGCCAGGCCAGCCCGGCCCGGTTGACGCGATCACACCGGAACAGGTTCAGGCGCCATTGTGTGCCAGGCGCTGGCGCCGCTTCCGCCAACGACTTCAACGGAATCCGCACCTCGCAGGTCCACAACTTTGCCTTCTTATCCACGCTAACCCGGGATTCAAATCCGCTGCTCCAGCCAAAGTCCTTTCGCGGAAGGTCGAGCAGCACGTCCAAACGCTCGTTAGTCGGCGCGACCTCAAACTCGGCGTAATGGCCCGGGTTCTGCGCGTCGGCGCCGATGAAGGCTTCCACGACGTCACGATCCCACAGACTCGCGCCCTCCTTTTCGGGCTCCGCGCGTTCCCGGTCGAACGACGGTGGGAAGACGGTCAGCTTTGTGAAGGGGCAGGCCCACTGCAGGTAAAGGAACCGCGCGGACCACAATGCCCGCACGCTCGTAGCCAACTCCGGCCGCACCTTCCCATCCTGGCCCTGCTGGTCGATGCAACCCGCCTGGGCCGTCTCCCACAATGGATGGCGGCCGCTGCCGTCGATCTCGAAATCCTGGCTGATCCGCCGCGCGTTCAGCACCGGCACCGGCAATGAGCGCACGAGCAGTTGGCGCGCGTTGTCGAAATAGATCTTCCGCAACACCGATGCGGGGAGACCGATCGAGCTAATCGTCCAGTCGCCCTGGATCGGCGTCATGTGCGCCCAATTGCGGTCCCACGTCTCGAGCCAGCGCCATTCCTTCGCAAAGAACACCTCCGCGTCGGCGTCGGTTGGCGGCGGTTCGTTGCCGCTAGAGCCCAGGATGAGGCGGTCATAAACCTGGAAGTCCGTCCCAAACAGGATCCGGTCCTGGTGTTTGAGAAAAAGACGATGGACCTGGGCGGGGTCGTGCCGGCCCAGCTCCGGGATGCGGGCAGCCAAATCCACTCGCATGTTGGGGAGGCCGTCCAGCGCCTGGTCCACCCACTCCAATTCTTCGGCGTTATTGCCGAAGTGCACGCAGACAAAGACGGTTCCCGGGTGCCGCGCGATCACGCGGTCGAGCGCCTCGAGCAGCTCCTTCCAAGCCGGGAACTTGTTGGTGTCGCCAAACCACCATCTCGGGTGGTCCCGGAGTTCCGCCCAGCGCTCGTTCTGAGCGTTGTACGGCAGCCAGAAGGCCTTCGGATCCGCCACGTGGATGGAGACCGGCAGGTCCAACTGTCCGCAGCGCTCCCACATCGGGTCCAGCCGCGGGTCGTCCACCTTGAAGAGCCGCCCCTGGCCGTCCCGCAAAAACAAACCCAGTTGCTTGTATTCCTTGATGCCGGCGGCTCCCAATCGGTGCGCCTCTTCCACCTGCTTCACCGCCTGCGCCGAAAAATCCGGTTGGTCCCAGTTCGCGTAGTCCAGGTTGGCGTATTGCACGATCCGGCCCGGATAGAGGGTGTCGGCCAGCCGCTTGTTCTCCTCGAACTCCGACGGCGCGCCGTCTTTGCCGCGCGTGACCTTGCCGCCGCTCAGGTTCACCGCCAATCCCACTCCCGCGGCGTCCAGGATCTTCACCGCGCGCGCGAGGTGCTGCGTGGTGCTATCAAGGTGCTCGTGCAGGTCGATGGTCCGGTGCTCGGCACGCCATCGGCGGGCGGCATCGACGGCTCCAATCTCGGCGCCGGCGCCGTGGAAACTGACGCCGCCCGCCACCAATGCGATCGTAAACAGATTCTTCATACAATGGTCTCGCTGCTCCAATCACTTCCGCCCATCCAGAGTGCTGGCGGTCCATCAATAAATTAGGAGGCCCACGTAGAGCACTTCAGCCTCATTATTCCCCGAAGAACGGGAACAGCTCTTTGAGTTCCTGCGAACTCGGGCTGCGGCCATATTCGCAGACCTCGAAGGCCTCCGCATACTTAACCCCGCCGGCTTTGTCCGCCCCGTAGAAATCGGTCAGCTTGGCCCGGAAGCGCTGGCCCAGGTCTTCATTGCGTTTGGCGAACCCGGCGCGGACCTCGCGTTTGCGTTCCTGTTGTTTCGCAGGATCGGAGGGGATCAGTTCGGCGGAGCCGTTGGCACCGCCTTCGTAGAACTGCGACTCCAGCGTGTCCAGCGCGTCGAGCTTCTTTTCTATTACCGGGTCAATAGAGATCGCAATGTCCGGCTGAAACGGATTGGGCTTTTGAAATCGATCCGGGTAGTAGAGGAACACAGGGTTATGCTTCAGGTAAGGGACGTCCGGGCAGAAGAACGGCACGGTGACCATATAGGCGGCGTCCTGGACCAGGACGCCCGTGTAGCGATGGTCGGGATGGTAGTCATTAGGTCGTGGTCCCATGACAATATCCGCGTTCCATTCGCGGATGAGCCGGGTGATGAGCCGCCGGTTTTCAATGGTCGGCAGCAGTTCCCCATCATGGATATCGAGCACCTGCGAGGTCACACCGAGGATCTTGGCGGCCTTCCGCACCTCTTCGGCGCGGCGGAGGGCCAATGGACCGCCGGCCTCACGCCAGTGGCCAATGTCTCCATTCGTGACCGACACCAGCTTCACTTTGTGGCCTTTGGCCGCCCACATCGCCGCGACGCCGCCGGCTTGCAACTCGCAGTCATCCGGATGCGCGCCGAAGCAGATGATCCGAAGTTTGCCGTCGGCGGATGCCGCGCGGGCAGGCGAACCGAATAGCGTGACGGCGATGGAGAACAGGAGTAAGCGCCTCATATTCATAGCATGGTTTAGGTTGGCTCCCGAACCATAGCCAAGCACGGTGGAGATGCAAACAGAAATGATGGGACCGGGGCGAGGCGTGCACATTTCGGTTTTTGAGGGGGAGGCACACCCAGCTAGTCCTAAAACAAGCGAGTTAG
>PLZQ01000198.1 GCA_003152225.1 Limisphaerales bacterium
AGGGGACTACCCTGAGGCTACCTTGGGCGGCAAGGTCCATCGGAAGAGCGCTGCGCGTCGTCGTTTTGGAAAGATCGCAGAGGTGAAGCGGGGGGCGTCTGAAGCCCGGAGGCGAGCGAGGGGAGGAGCGGGAGCAGAACGCAGAAGGAAGAATGCAGCCTTTCTCCTCCGCCACCTGGGTGTCTGGCACGATCCACGGCCCAGAGCGCCCCCGCACGACCCGCCGCGATTCTGGCGTTCCACCAGCGTCCCGTTCAGGCCCAAACCGCCTTGCACCGCGCTCATCGCGTCGCCGTTGGTCACGGGTCAAACGGCTAACGAGCACTCCACCACTGACTCTCACTCCTCGACCACGCGTGCGATGCGGCGGTCAGGGATCAGCCACATGAACGCCACCAACACATAGATGCCGCCCGCAAGCCACGGCTGGAAGAACGAGGCCGCGATGGCGACGGCGTAGAGCAACGGCGAGGCTTTGCCCTTGTAATCGCGCCCGATGGACGCCGCGAGTTTGGAGTCGCGGCCTTCTTGTGCAATGATGACGCTCTGCAATATGTAATAGGCGATCGCGGCCAGCAGCATGACCGCCCCGTAGAGCGCCGTCGGCACCGGCTGGAAATGGTTCTCCCCCATCCAGCCTGTGACGAACGGGAAGAGCGACAGCCAGAACAGCAGGTGGAGATTCGCCCACATCATCGCCCCATTCACCTTGTGCGCGGCCTTGATCAGGTGATGATGGTTGTTCCAGTAGATCCCAACATAAACGAAGCTCAACAGGTAGGTCAAAAAGACCGGCAGTAACGGCTGCAACGCGGCGAGCTCCGACCCGTGCGGCACTTTCAGCTCCAGAACCATGATGGTGATGATGATGGCGAGCACTCCGTCACTGAAGGCTTCCAGGCGGTTCTTTTCCATGCCGGACCATAATGGAGCGCGGGCAAAGGCGCAAATGCCTCGGACCTTATCCGGCAGCCTTGACAGAACAGAGGTAACATTATCAATTCGGTGCACGTCTATCCGGTCATGAAAGTGTTTCCATCTCTGGCGTCAGGATTAATGGCGGTGGCTTTGCCGTTAATCTGGTCGGCTTACGGCGAAGCCCGCGCCGGCAGCTACGATCCTCTGGCGGTGGGCGCGACGACACGACCATCGCATCTGGATTTGACCGTTCACGACGCCACGCGCGACCGCGACATCCCGCTGCGCGTATATCTGCCCACGAATACCGCGCCTGCCCCGGTAATTCTATTCAGCCACGGTCTGGGCGGTTCGCGCGCGGGCAGCGCGTTTCTCGGCGAGCATTGGGCGGCGTGCGGTTATGTGGCCCTGTTCCTTCAACATCCCGGCAGCGATGAGTCGGTGTGGAAGAACAAACCGACACGGGACCGGATGCGGGCGATGAATCAGGCGGCCTCGCTGCAGAACTTCCTACTGCGCGTGCAAGACGTTCCCGCCGTACTAAACCAGCTCGAAGCCTGGAACGCCGACAAGAACAATCAGCTCGCCGGCCGGCTGGATTTGAAAAAGGTCGGGATGTCCGGCCATTCCTTCGGGGCGGTGACAACGGAGGCGGTGAGCGGCCAAACGCTGCCGGTGGGCGCGCAGAAGTTCACCGATCCGCGCATCAAAGCGGCGCTTGTGCTTAGCCCGAGCACGCCGCACGTTGGCAGTGCCGCAAAAGCATTCGGCGCGGTGAAGATTCCCTGGCTGCTCATGACCGGCACAAAGGACCTGGCTCCCGTCGGCAATGCGGACCTGAAATCGCGCCTGTCCGTGTATCCGGCGCTCCACGACGCGCCGAAATATGAACTGGTGCTGCACAACGCGGAACATTCGGTCTTCACCGACCGCGCGTTGCCGGGCGACCACGAGCCGCGCAATCCGAATCATCATCGCGTGATCCTGGCGCTGTCCACGGCGTTTTGGGACGCCTACCTGCGCGGCGATGCCGAAGCCCTCGCCTGGCTGAATGGCTCCGGCCCGCGCTCAGTGATGGAATCAAACGACCAGTGGCAATCTTCGGAGCACTAGCGGCTATGCCTGACTCCGGGATGCAGAGCTTTGGTTAGTCTTACGGATGATAGTTATCCACTAGAGCCTTGCGCACGTGCTGCACGGCGGTATTGACGCGCCAGCGGAACTGATTGGCATAGGCCTGCCGGTCTGCGGGACTGGTCGCAGTGGTGCGGTAAAGCCTATGGCGCTTGCCCATAGCCTGGTCATCGACCGCGATCTCATCGTGATGCGGCAGCGAACCACGCGTGGGGAAATCCGGCGCCTGCGCCAGGGCTGTCGGGATACCGGTGAACCCCTCCCAGAAGGTCGCCATGGGATCGTATTTCTGCGCGTAACGGCCCGAGAGCAACTTGCCCGCCCACTGCTGGGCCGCCTGGGCTTTGGTCCCCGTCCAGAGATTCGTATTCATGGAGAAAGTGTTCGAGGTCAGATCGAATGGCGGCAGAGAAGGGTCAGCACCCGCTGAGGTATAGTCCGGCGCGGCGACGAGGCCGGCGCCCGAGGTGTAAATGGCGGCCTGGCCCTGCGCGGTGCCCGCGTTTTGGAGCGCGGCGAAGTGCAAGTAAGAGGAATGCGCGTAGAAGTCGCCAATCGCATGCGCCGCCGCGCCGAAGCTGCCCCAGTCGGTGTTGTCGTGCCGGAACTGCGCCAGGCGGGAGTTCGCCACATCCCAACCCGCGTCTATGTAACCGTTATCGAAGTGGTCGCGCGGGTCGTAGGTGAGGATATTCGCATCGAGCCAGAGGCTCTTGCGCTTGATCGCGCTCAGAGCGCTGGCCGGAACCAGGTCGGCCAGCGCCTGATCGAAGATCGTGTTATGGACACCCGCGGCAAAGCTCGGGTCGAACTTGTTCCAGAAGCTTCGCTGCTGGCAATACTGCTGGAAGCTCCGCCCGCGGGAGATCTCTCGCGATTGGATGATCCACAGGTGGTCGGCGTTGAAGACGTAGTGGGGAACGTATTCGACGCTTTGGGCCAGGCGCCGCGACGGTCGGCTGCTGGCTTTGGCCGGCCCTGTCGCTATGGCGCGCAGCGGCTCCAGGATTTCCCACACGCCGGATTCGTTCTGATACATCACCCAGCAATGGTCGTGCTTTTGGCGCTGGCCATCCGGCAAGACGATGTGCAGCGCGCCCAGGGCGACGCGGATGCAATAGCCGCTCACGCCCGCGGCCAGCAGCAAGGCCGCCAGCAGTAAGGCCAGGTCTTCGCAATCGCCGCCGCCTTGCGCGAGCGTCTCATCGGGGTAAAGCCATGCGTCCGGGCAACGGTCGGTTTTATTGGCCTCACGCAGATAGCGGAGTGTCCCGATGTAGCCCAGCACCGTATCAACCCGGAAATCGAAACTGCCCCGACCGTGGGAACGAAAGTGCGCCTGTTCCGCTGCCGGCAGCCGGCCAATCAGCAGGCCCAACTTCTGGTTGACCACGGCATTATTCGTCGTAGTCAGGAATTCTCGGATATCAATGGGATAGCGCTTCTTGGTCCCAGGGATAGTTCGCGATGCCGGGATGATCGGGTCATAGACAATCTCGTCGCCGCTCCAGTTCCAATCATGCCAGGGCGTCACGGCTGAAGTTTGAAGGCACATAGGTTTTGTTGCTTCGGATAGTTCCGGTTGAATCTGGCACAGTCTAGCGTGATGACAACTGGTAAAGCGTACTGGCGAACCAATCATCGCCCTGCTCGATACTTGCGGTAGTTCTTTCGATTACTCTCTCCGGGAAGCGCGGCTTACAATCCGGGCGTGAAAAAGAACTCTTGCACGACCACGATGGGGCGTCGGCGTTGGCGCAGGGCACTCCTGGCGTTGAGGGCAATGCTCTTGTTTCCGCTCGTGGGCTGCGCCGCGCTCTTTCGTCGGCCGAGCCGACCACCCGAGCCGTTGCCAGTCGCACCGTTCGTGGACCTGCACTGCCACGTTGCCGGGCTGGGCACAGGCGGCAGCGGGTGCTTCGTCTCCGAACGACTGCGCAGGAGCTGGAAGGTGGGGTTCTATTTCCGCGGTTTTGGTGTCTCCCGCAGAGAGTTGGAGCAGCAGGGCGATGCCCTGTGCGCCGATCGGCTTTCCGCGATGCTCGGTCAGAGTCAGCACGTCGGCCGCGCGGTGGTCCTGGCGATGGACGGTGCGGTGGACTACCGCGGCAACCTGGACGCGGCGCGCACCGAGTTCTACTTGCCGAACGAGTTTGTCGCCGCGCTAGCCGCGCGCCACACCAACCTGCTCTTCGGCACCAGCATCAATCCCTACCGCCCCGATGCCCTGGCTCGCCTGGACCAGGCGGCGGCTGACCACGCGGTCTTGGTCAAATGGCTGCCCTCGATCCAGCTCATCGACCCGGCTGACGAACGCCTCGCCCCGTTCTACCGCCGAATGGCTGAGCTGCGTCTGCCCTTGCTCGTCCACACCGGGGCCGAGCATTCCTTCACCTGGTCCAAAGACGAGTTTGCCGATCCGGCGCGCCTGCGCCTGCCGCTGAGCCTCGGCGTGACGGTCATCGCNNGCGAGGTCCTGCGCCGCCCCGAGTTTCGCGGCCGCCTTGTCTATGGCACCGACTTTCCCCTGATCAACATGCCCATCGTCTCCCCATGGTTCTTCCCCTTGGACCTGACTCTGCGCCAGCGCTGGCAAATCAGCCGCATCAAGAATCCCTGGGACCGCGACGTCGCCCTCAAGCAGGCCCTCGGCGTGTCGGCGGATGTCTTCACCCGAGCGGAAACATTGCTGCGACTCTAAGTGTGGCAAGGGCTGCGAGTAAGCCTAGCACACTGGACACGACAAGATAGGCATGGACAGGGCCTGCTCGGGGTGGTTTGATCTAGAGGACCTTAAATCAGACCATGAAGATCCTCTGTCGGCTCTGGCACAGCCTCATCTGCGGGTGTCACCGCGAAGAACATAAGCAGTTGTGGTCAGGCTGGGCCCGGCTTCTCTTTCCGTTTCTCACAGCGATGTCCGTAGCGTGGTTCCTGGTGCGGGTCATTCCCAAACCGATTCGAGCCACCTACCCTTGCCAGCAGGCGGCGTTTCCGTTGCTGTCGTGTTTTGTGATCTGGCTGCTGGGGCTCAAGAGCGCGCTGCTGGCCTGGCTGAGCGTGAAGTGGCGAATCAGGAACTTCCGGTCCCTTACCCTTATCGCGGGCGGGCTGCTGGTCTTGGGCTTAGTCGCGAGGGCGGCGGAGAAATCGGCCAATCCGCCTCCACTCCGGCCTCAGGGGATTACTTACGGCAGTCCTTCCGGCGATTTACCCAATTCACCGATCGGCGCGGCCAAAGGCATTTTTCCCGGGCGCGTGACCTGGATGCGCGATACCAATGCCACCCCGTGGGATGGTACAACCGGGTATTGGTGGCAGGATACGAGCGGCATCAACCAGGCAGCCGTGGACCGGATGATCTCGCTAAGCTTGCGGGCGCTCACCGGCGCGGCTTCCGATGCCGAGGCCTGGAGCAAAGTATTCCTGT
Organism: Limisphaerales bacterium; assembly: GCA_003152225.1. Classification (GTDB taxonomy): domain Bacteria; phylum Verrucomicrobiota; class Verrucomicrobiia; order Limisphaerales; family UBA8199; genus PALSA-1440. The sequence goes on from PLZQ01000198.1 coordinate 5,483, forward strand.
CTTACAATTCCAATCATGGCCGGGGCAAGGTCGGCTATGCCACAAACGAGCTGATTGCCCTGAAGATCAACCTCAACAACAATTACCCAGAGTCCGTCGGCATCAATAACTATGCGGATGCCTCGAAGCAAACGGTGCTGGCCCTGTTGCGGCAGTTGGTCAACAAGGCGGGCGTTCCCCAGACCAACATCGCTGTGTACGACGGGGTGCGGGCGATTCCTGCGTGGCTGCAGCAGCCCTGCCACCTCGAATTCCCGTCGGTGCAATGGTTCGACAGCGACGGAACCACCGGACAGCCCACGAACTGGGTGACTAACAACTCCAGCTACTCGGTGGCGAATGGCTGTGGCGGACCGCTGGTGATTGCAGGCTGTGCCAGCCGGGCCACTTATCTTATCAACCTGCCCCTGTTGAAAGGCCACGGCTATTCCGGGGTCACCCTGGCGGGGAAAAACCATTACGGCTCGATTCCCTTGAGGGATCACAGCAATTATCTGATCGCCTCGCAAGCGAACCAACCGCTGTATTCGATGCTGGTGGACCTCATGGGCAGCCGTCAACTGGGAGACAAGACCATCCTCTACGTCAATGATGGTTTGTTCGGCAACAGCGCCGCCCATGTTTTTAACAACCGTGCCCAATCTGCATTTAGCAACCTCTTCAACGGCCAATGGTCGGCCAGCATCTTCATGTCGTTCGATCCGGTGGCAATTGACTCGGTGGGCGTTGACTTCCTGTATGGCGAGTTCGGTTTGAACCTGGGTTACGCTGATGACTGCTGCTGGCAGCCAGCCCGCAACTGCGACCGCTATCTCCATGAAACGGCTTTGGCCGACAATCCGCCCTCCGGAACCGTCTATAAGCCAGACGGGGTTCGACTCAGCAGCCTCGGCGTGCATGAGCATTGGAACAATTCCATCGCCAAGCAGTATTCCCGCAACCTCAGCACCAATGGCACTGGGATCGAGCTCGTAGCCGTGCATGACCTCGCCGGCCAACTCAACCTGGTCAGCCCCACCAACGGCGCCGTGTTTCCTCCGGGAACCGATATTCTGCTCCAGGCAACGCCCAACGCTTATACATCGTTGGGGCGCGTGGATTACTTCGCCAACGGCCTGCTGCTGGGCACTTCTACCAACGCACCATTTGGCTTCACTTGGACAAATCCGCCGACAGGCAACTGGGCCCTCAGCGCTAGCGGGACCGATCCGGATAGATATGGCTGCACTTCGGCGGTTGTGAACGTGGAGGTCCTTGGCATTGCGGTGGCGATAACCAATCCATGCGATGGTGCGGTGTTCCAAGAGGGAACAAACCTGGCCGTTCAGGCCATGGCGCATTTCGATTTCGGGACCATTACCCAAGTGGATTTCTATACCAACGGCTCGCTGCTTGGCTCCAGTTCCAGTTCCCACTACAGCGTCGCTTGGAGCAATGTCCGGGCGGGAAGCTGGAACTTGAGCGCGACGGCAAGGACCTCCACTGGTCTGAGCGGCAGTTCGGCCGTCGTCAATGTCATGGTGCTAAGGGACATCCGAGTCGCCCTGACTGAGCCTTCACCGGGGACGGTATTCCCCGAAGGAACGAACTTTACATTGTGTGCCACTGCCGCCTGCCCATTAACCGTCATCAGCCGCGTGGACTTTTATGATGGCGGCACTTGGGTTGGCTCGGCGGACAGCAGCCCTTACTGCATCGTGCGAAGCAATTCTCCGCCCGGCCTTCGCTCGTTATTCGCCGTGGCGACTGAGACCGAAGGCCTTAGCGCCACCTCCGCCGTGGTGAATGTAGCTGTAGTGCCTAAGCAACCGATCGTTGCCGGAACGCTCTACGTTGATTTGCGCGCCACCAACCTTTTGCCTCAAGGTAGCTGGGTGAACCAAGGGGCGCTCGGCGACTTCAGTGCCCAATGGCCGTACCCAGGGCTGGAGACCAATGCCGCTGGCACGGCCTTTCCGGGAGTAAGTTTCAACGGCAATCAATGGTTTGTCGGACCCGACACCCTGCCGGATATTGAGGGGGCCAGCGATCGCTCAATCGAAGTGTGGGCACTGGAAGCAGCGCCTCTAGGGACTTCAGAGATCCTGGTTTCATCGGGTGCCTTGTTATATGACTCGAGTTTCGCGGCCAGTTACGGGACAGACCTGGCCAAAGGAGCATGTATGCAAGCGTGGGGTGCGAACCCCGGCAATGCAGGCTGGATTACGATGTTCAACGTCCCCGTGCCGGGAGTCTGGCATCATTTGGTGTATGTCTATGACGGAGCCGCCCAGTTGATCATCTATGTGGATGGACTACCGAGTGTAGCCAAGACGCTGCCTTACGAACTCTCGACCTGGCAAACCACACCCATTGTGATTGGCGCCGCGACCTACTCGCCGGCTGAAAGCTATTGGGGCCAATTCAATGGTTACATCAACTCGGTCCGGGTCCACGGCGGGGTTCTCTCTCCCGGTGATGTCTGGGTCAATTACTTGATGGGTCCGGTTCAGTGGCAACCAATGCCGGTGACCCTTCTCACGCAGCCATCGGATCTTGTGGTTCCCGAACAAGGCGGCGGGATTCTCAGCGTAATGCCGCACGGCCTCGGGCCCTTCAGCTTCCAATGGTATCGCGCCGGTACGCCGCTGGCTGGGGCAACCGACTCGACCTATGCCCTTTCAAACGCGCAGTGGGCTGACAACGGTGCACAGTTCTTCTGCGTGGTTTCCCCGCCCTATGATTGCCCTTCCTGCACGGCGACCAGCCGGACCGCCATTATCACCGTCCTGCCGGTCCTGCCGATCGTGCAATACTGCGCCGCGGTGGCGGAAAAGGAAATGTTCGGACTCCTCTTCAGCACCGTCCCGGGCGGCAATTATCAGGTGGAGTACAAGGACAGTCTCGCGGCACCCACGTGGACGCCGCTGGGCCCTGCTCAAACCGCCGCAAGCACATCCCTGACAGTGGCTGATGACTGCAACTTCTTCACCAACCAACACCGCTTCTACAGAGTGGTTCGCCTCCCCTGAGACCTAGTTGGCAAACCAAGTCACGGACGCGGCGGGTCGCGTCCCTACCAGGCTCACGGGTAGAGCCGGTTCAAAGTAAGGACGGCCAGTATGCCGAGCAGGACGCACAAGAGCACGCCGTGAACGGTGTTGGAGGAAGGAGCGGTGGGCCGAGGGAAATCAGGTTGGACGCCGACGGCGAGCAGCCGGTCGTAAAGGTCTGGGTGCGTGCGCCCGCGACTGGGCAGGACGGCTGGGATCAGGTTGTCTTCATAAAGCCGGGCCAGCGCGCGTGCGTAGGTCCCTGCCTCCCCTCCGCTAGTGTGAGCGGCACGGTCGGCGCGTCTTTCGAGATGTCGGCTGAACCAGCGGGCGCCGAATAGCGTAAAGAGGCTCCCGAGAGCAATTGCCCCGATGCCAACCGCGTCAAAAGCATGGCTGGCTGGCTTGAGGAATAACCACGGCACCAGCCAGGCCAGATCGGCGAATACTCGGGTGCCGACGATGAGTTTGGATTCGGCCAAATGCCCCAGTTCATGGGCGCAAATGGCGGCGACTTCGTCGTCCGGCAGACGCTCGAGCAAGCGCCCTGAGAAGGCGAGGTCGCCGGTGTAAGGCAGGGCAAAGGCGAAGCTGCGCGGATATTCCAACAACCACACGCCGCGAACGGGGATACCCATCCGGCCCGCAACGTCAGCCACAATGCGGCGCAGGCGTTCGGGCGCAGCCCGCAGCAGGCCCAATTGCCGACCGACCCACAGAAACCCGCCCCAGCACCACGCCACAAACAGCCCGACAAACAGCGCCGCCAGCAGCCCGCCACGCCAGTCCAATTCAGCGGGCATCAGGACGATGACGCCTACCAGCACAAACCAGAGCGCGAAGCGGATGAGCCAGCTCGTGAGGACATTGCGCAGCCAGGCCCTTGGTGCCAGCCACGGGAGCACTTCCCGGTCGAAAGGATACGTCCCTGCGACGGCGCCGACCCACGCGGTCAGCCCCGCCAGCACCCAGTGCGGCGCCAATCCGGGCGAAGCCAACTGCTGTGCCAGCGCGAGGTCCACGGGGAGAATCCAAATGGAGAGGGTGGCAACAACGCGTGCCGGGTAAAGCGCGCGAGCCCGTTCGGTCCAATGCGCTCCCTTTGCGCGGCGAAACTGGATGAGCGCCACCGTGTTCAACAACCAAACCAGGGCGGCGGCACCTGCGCAGTCGCAGACAAGGATCAGGGCTTTCAAGCTCGACCCGATAGTAGCAACGAAGGCGCGAAGACGCGAAGGCTTTTAATCGTGTTGAGCGCGCCAGTAAGCCTGTCAGACTCAGAAGCGCCGTCCGAGGATGAGCTTCACCACCAGACTAATTCACCGGCGAGCTTCATGGGTTATTCGGGGGAATGTTGCACCCCGCCCCATGAAAGGTTCCTTCGGGGATCATAATG
>PLZQ01000275.1 GCA_003152225.1 Limisphaerales bacterium
GAGTGCGGCGTGCCCATCGAGTCGGCGATGATCAGCGATGTGCCGGGCTACACCTGGAGCACCGTATCGGCCATGGCGCAGGCGGGCGTGAAATACTTTTCCTTCGCGCCGAACTACTTCGACCGCATGGGCGGCACAATGAAGGAATGGCAGAACAAGCCGTTCTGGTGGAAAGGCCCCGATGGCCGGCAACGCGTGCTTTGCTGGTGCCCCACCACCGGCTATGCGCTGGGCCATGTCATCGGCGATGGCGAGGCGCTGGCACGGTTCATTCCGGATTACATGGTTCAACTGGAGACCAATCGCTATCCCTACGACATCACTTACCTGCGCTGGAACGTGCATGGCGACAACGGCTCGCCCGACGAGAAGATCGCCGATGTCGTGCGCGACTGGAACGCCCGTTATGCTTCGCCGCGGCTGATCATCAGCACGACCGCCGCGGCGTTCCGCGAGTTCGAGCGGCGCTACGGCGACAAGCTGCCGGTGTACAGCGGCGACTATACGCCTTACTGGGAAGACGGCGCGGCATCGTCAGCGTTCGAGACGGCGCTTAACCGAGCTTCGGCCGAGCGCCTCGTGCAGGCTGAAACGCTGTGGGCCATCCGCAACCCGGGGCCGTTCCCGGCGACCGCCTTCCAGGAAGCCTGGCGCAACGCGCTGCTCTACAGCGAACACACCTGGGGCGCCCACAACAGCATCAGCCAGCCCGACCTGCCGTTCGTGCGGGACCAATGGACGGTCAAACAGGCCTTCGCCCTCGACGCGGACAAGCAATCACGGCAGTTACTCGCCGAGTCCCTCCAAAGCAGGACAGGCATCTCGCCTGTCTCCTCTGAGTTAGACGTCTTCAACCCCTCCTCCTGGCCGCGCACCGGCTTGGTGACGCTCTCCCGGGAGCAATCCGCCGCTGGGGACCGAGTCATTGACGCCAAGGGCAAGGTCGTCCCGTCGCAGCGGCTGGCCAGCGGCGAGCTCGTATTCCTTGCGCGCAACGTGCCGGCTTTCTCGGCGCAGCGTTTCGTAGTGCAAACCGGCGTTGCCCCGGCGCACGATTCCGTAAAGGCGGAAGCCGCCACCCTGGTACATCCGGAGTTCACGGTTAAGATCGACGAGCGCACGGGCGCTATCGTGAGCCTCTTCAGCCGGCTGCTGAACCGCGAATTGGTCGATGCCAAAGCCGCCACCGCCCTGAACGATTACTTCTACCTGCCGGGGTCCGACCTCAAGGGCTTACAGCGCAACGGCGCGCCACGAATCAGCGTGAAAGAAAGAGGCCCTCTGGTCGCGTCCCTTCTCATCGAGTCCGACGCGCCCGGCTGCAAGCGGCTGCTGCGCGAAGTGCGGGTCGTGGATGGCCTGGACTCGGTGGAGATCATCAACACCATTGACAAGCTCCCCATTCGCGCCAAGGAGGGTCTCCACTTCGGCTTCGGCTTCGACGTCCCAGACGGCACGGTGCGCATGGACGTGGGCTGGGCCGCGGTGCGGCCCGAGTTGGACCAGATACCGGCGGCGTGCAAGAACTGGTTCAGCGTGCAGCGTTGGGTGGACATCTCGAACGACCGGTTTGGTTTGACCTGGTCGCCGGTGGACGCGCCGCTGGTCGAGGTCGGCGGGATCACCGCCAACCTGATTGGCTCGCAGACCAACCCCGATGTTTGGATCCAGCACCTGCAACCGTCGCAGACCATCTACTCCTGGGTGATGAACAACCACTGGCACACCAACTACCGCGCCGAGCAGGAAGGCCCCACCGTGTTCCGCTATGCCATCCGCCCGCACAAAGGCTTCGCGGCAGACGACGCGGCCAGGTTCGGCGTCGCCTGCTCGCAGCCGCTGATCGTGGCCCCGGCGTTAGGCCCGACGCCCTCGAAACCGCGCTTCACGCTGTCCTCGGGCAAGGTGCTGGTAACCGCTTTCAAGCCCAGCGACGACGGCAAGGCTTGGATCGTGCGCCTGTTCGGCGCTTCCGGGAAGAACGAGAAAGTGAAGCTCGCCTGGGCCAGCCCCGCGCCGCAGCAGGTCTGGCTGAGCGACACCAGCGAGAAGCCGCGCAGTAAAATCGACGGGTCCATCGAAGTGCCCGGCTGGGGCATCGTCACGCTCCGCGCGGAGTAGGCGGGTGCTTGCGACAGAGTCGGCGAGCCCGCTCGGGGCGAGTGTGCTTGCACTGCCGCTGAAGCGTAGAGCAAACTCTGCCCGACCGACGCCCCTTAACGGTACCTTAAGGTTAGCTCGGGTAAAATGGCGCCATGAAAACAAGAGTGTTCATGCCCGGACTCGCGCTGGGCGGCCTTCAACTGCAGCACGCTCACCAACGAAGCCCACCAGGCCGACTATCCGTTCTATTGGTCAGCGACCACCCACGGCGGGTTCATGGGCGGCGGGGCCGCGATGTATGTTGACTTCGGACGCGCGGCGGGTTGGATGTCGCCGCGAGGCATGGCGGGCGGCCCGCCTGAGCGGCGCGGCGGTTTAAGCGGCCCCGGCCCGGGAGGACCACCCGGCGCAGGTCCGCAAGGCGCCAATTCCAGCGATTATCACTACATGGACGTCCACGGCGCTGTCGCGCAGCGCAGCGACCCCAAGGCCGGCGATCCCGCCATGTTCCCGCATGGTCGCGGCCCGCAGGGAGATGTCATCCGCATCTACAACTACGTCCGTCTCGTGCGCGGCGGGCTGAACTGAACCGTCGGAAAGCAAACCACTGTGGAAAGCTAGTCATGCGTAACGCCGCCGAAACTCTGAAGCCATTGTGGCTTCCCAGGCTAAATGGCCGCTAAATCGGGAGTACTCGTAGCCCAGCCGTAGCCCCGGGGTAGCCTCACGGTAGCCTGAGGGTATACTCAGGGTAGCCTCAGGGTATACTCGGGGTAGGCCGTGCAACTTTTC
>PLZQ01000521.1 GCA_003152225.1 Limisphaerales bacterium
GCGCTGCCCGGCTGCGGAGCGAAACGACCCTGCCGATCCAGTGGATTGCGGCCCGGGTGCAGATCGGCACGGCCAAAGGGGCCAAGTCCGCGCTCCCTCATCTGGTTCAGAGCCAAGACCAACGCCAAACCGCAAGCGCCCTCGAACCATGCGCCCAACTCGAATTCCAATCTACGGTTTGACCCCGCGTTCGCGTTGGGACGCCGGGAAAGCTGCGCTTCGCTCCCGCCCGCGCTGCTTTGTATATTCCGTTTTCCTTTCTCAAGGCTGTTCGCTCTTGTCCAGTTGCGAGCTGTGGCGTTAGAGTGGCTGGGCCATGGCCACGTCTGCATTTGCAATTTACCTCGGCGAGTTGAGCCAGAACCTGAAGGACGGCGACGCTACCGAGCACACCCACCGCCCGGCGCTTAAAGCGTTGCTTGAGGCCATCGGCAAGGACATCGTTGCTACGAACGAGCCAGCCCGCATCCTGTGCGGCGCGCCCGATTTCAATATCACCAGAGGCAAGGTGCCGCTGGGACATGTTGAAACCAAGGACATCGGTGAGAATCTCGAGCTGATGGAGCAAGGCAAACCGCCCCACGGCGAGCAATTTGGCCGGTATCTGGATGGCCTGCCCAACTGGATTCTGACCGACTACCTGGAATTCCGCTGGTACGTGAGCGGCGAGCACCGGTTGACTGCGCAGTTGGCTGAGCTGGACGGCAAGGGATAGGTTAAGGCCATCCCGGGCGGCGCGGAAGCAGTCGAGGATCTTCTCGGGACGTTTCTCCAGCAGAAGGCCCTGACCATCGGCACAGCGAAGGACCTGGCCCAGCGCATGGCGGGCATGACCCGCATTATCCGCGACCTGATCATCAAGACCTTCGAGCATGAAGTCGAGAAGGGCCTCCTCCACAATTGGCTCGCTGGGTTCCGCGAAACGCTAATCCCCGACCTGGACGAAAAGCAGTTCGCCGATATGTTCGCGCAGACGCTCGCCTACGGTCTATTCGCGGCGCGCATCCATGCTCCGCCAAAGGAAGAGTTCACGCGGAAGTCCGCCGCGTATTGCATCCCGAGGACCAATCCATTCCTCCGCAAACTCTTCTCCGAAATCGCCGGTGTCGATATGCCGGAAACCATCGCTTGGGCGGTTGACGACGTGGTCGGGTTGCTCAAGCACGCGGACATGTTCCCGATCCTGAAGGACTTCGGAAAGGGCAAGGGCAAGGAAGACCCGGTCGTCCATTTTTACGAAACCTTTCTCGCCGCCTACGACCCGAAGATGCGGCAACTCCGCGGGGTCTTTACTACGCCCGAGCCGGCGGTCGGCTACATCGTCCGCTCGATTGACTACCTGCTGCGGACTCGGTTCAACCGCCCGAAAGGTCTGGCGGACGAAAGCACGCTCGTCCTCGACCCCGCCACGGGCACGGCAACCTTTCCATACTTTGTCATAAACCTCATCTACCAGAAATTCGCCAAACAAAAGAGGGCTTGGGACGGGTATGTGGAAAAGCACCTCCTGAATCGCATCTTCGGTTTTGAGCTGCTCATGGCACCCTACGCCATCGCGCACCTCAAACTCGGCCTCTTGTTGCAGGAAACCGGCTATACGTTTGGCTCTGACCAGCGGCTGGGGGTCTTCCTGACCAACACACTCGAAGAGGCGGCCAGGAAGAGCGAACATCTCATCGCTAACTGGATTTCCGAGGAAGCCAACGCCGCCGCCAAGATCAAACGGGATGATCCCATCGTGGTGGTGCTCGGCAATCCGCCCTATTCCAACTTCGGTCAGATGAACCGCGGCGAGTGGATTCTCAGATTGCTGCGAGACTACAAGGAGGGTTTGAACGAGACCAAGCTGAACCTGGATGATGACTTCATTAAGTTCATCCGCTTCGCTCAATGGCGCATCGAGCGTACAGGCGAAGGCATCGTCGGCTTCATCACCAGCAACACTTATCTCGACGGACTCACCCATCGCCGGATGCGCGAATGCCTGCTGTCCGCGTTTAACGAGATATACGTTCTCAACCTCCACGGCAGCTCCAAGAAGCAGGAGGTCGCACCCAACGGCTCGAAGGATGAGAACGTGTTTGACATCACGGTCGGTGTTGCGATCGCGTTTTTTGTGAAGCTGCCTGGCGCCGCGCCGCCTGGGGCCAAAGGTTGTCGGGTCTTCCATGCCGAGCTTTGGGGCAGCCGGGAGAACAAATACGAAACCCTGTTGGAAACCGACGCCGCCAGCACGCCGTGGACAGAACTCGATCCCACCGCTCCGCACTTCTATCTTGCACCCAGAGAGTTCAAGCACCGGAAGGAATACGAACGACACTGGAGTGTTGGCGACATCTTCACCGTATGGCAAAACGGCCTCAAGACGGACCGTGATGACTTGTTCTTCGATTTCGATGCAGGTCGGCTCAAGACACGAATGCAACAGTTCTTCTCCGAGGAAGTGGACGAGCAGTTCAAAGCGCGGTATCGCATCGAAGCGTCATCGAGTTTCGACATCGAAGCACGCCGGGCACGGACGAAGTTTCACGCCGCCAACGTCAAGTGCTGCCTCTACCGCCCTTTTGATGTTCGCTGGCTGTATTACGACCCGGAATTAACCAGCCGCCCGGCCGAAAAGGTCATGCGCCACATGCTGGCGGGCGAGAACCTTGGCCTCATCACTTTGCGCCAGACGCGCAGATCCGAAGCTGGAACTTTCCTGGCAGGGCGAGGATTGATTAACAAAGACGCTGTTTCCATTTTCGATATTGGAACCGTCTTCCCTCTTTACCTTTATGGCGACGGTCACCGTAAAACGAAAGGCGGCGGCGGCACCATGCTCATGGCGCTGTTTGAACTCGCTGCCGCGTACGGCGGGCGGCGCGCAAACCTTAATCCCAAGTTCATCGAGGACGTGACCCAACGGCTCGGACTGAAATGGGTTCCGGTGGATCGGGGCGACTTTAAGAAGACCGTCGGCCCGGAAGATGTTTTCCACTATGCCTACGCGGTGTTTCACTCCCCGAAGTATCGGACCCGTTACGCCGAGTTCCTGAAGATTGATTTCCCGCGCCTGCCGCTCACCAGCGACGTCGAGTTGTTCCGCGCGCTGGCCGAGAAAGGCGCTGAATTGGTCGCGCTGCACGTAATGGAGTCGCCCCGCCTCGACGAGTTCACCACCGAGTTTCCTGGCAAGGGCGACAACGAGGTCGAGAAAGCCCAATACACCGATGCCGACCAACGGGTATGGATCAACGCCGGGCAATACTTCGGTGGCATTCCCAAGGCGGTTTGGGACTTCCACGTCGGCGGCTACCAGGTCTGCGAGAAGTGGCTGAAAGACCGCAAGAATCGCAAACTCAGCTACGACGACCTCCAACATTACCAGAGGATCGTCGTCGCCCTCCATGAAACCATCCGCCTGATGGCCGAGATCGACTCGGTAGTCGAGAGGCACTGCGGCTGGCCAATCAAATAGTCGAGGACGGCAATAGCTGCGCCAGAGCGGGATTTGTCGGACTTCGGCGACGGGTAATCGTCATATTCTTTGGGCTGGGTGGCCGTGCGCTTTCCGGCAGACCGGAACTGAGCCGGAATTCTCACGACTGAGAAAATGCGGAGTTCTGCTCGCTCGCAGCGGGAAACGTCAGAGGCCAGCAAAGCCACCTAGAGCCACATCAAAGCCACCCCAAAGCTTGTTGATAGCCAACCGATTGCGACCCCAAAGCCACCCCAAAGCTACCCCAAGGCTCCCACAAAGCTCCCACAAAGCCTGGGGATTACGGCTCAACGGCGCAGCGGCTGGGTCGCAGGAGAGCGGTATCGTTAAAGCGCGGGGTGCGGTAGCTGGCAAAGCTGGCGTTCCTGTGGGGGATCGTGCAGGATTGCGGGGCCGTTAACAGTGGTTATTGACCGATAATGAAATACATCATGAACCGCCGACCTCCACTCCTTCACGTGCTGCTGACTCTTGGATTCAGCGCTTGGCTGCTTGCCCCCGCGGCACAGGCTCAAAAGACGGTCCCCACGCGCATTGATGCGCGCATGATGCGCCAACCAGCCGTCTCGGCGACCCAGATCGCGTTTGTCTATGCGGGTGACATTTGGCTGGTGGATAAGACCGGGGGCGTGGCAGTGCGCATCAGTTCTCCCAAAGGCGAGGAGTCCTTCCCGCGCTTTTCGCCGGATGGGACGCTGCTGGCTTTCACCGGCGATTACGACGGCAACGAAGACATTTACGTGATGCCGGCAACGGGCGGTTTGCCCCGGCGGCTCACGCACCACGGCGCGCCAGACCGCATGCTGGACTGGTATCCGGACGGCCAGAACATCCTTTACGCGACCTCGATGACCAGCCCAAAGAACCGGTTCAACCAGCTTTACCGCGTGTCTGCCGAGGGCGGCTTGCCGGAGAAGCTGCCGGTGCCTTACGGCGAGTTCGGCGCGATTTCACCGGACGGCAAGACGCTGGCCTACGTGCCCATCAGCGTCGATTTCCGCACCTGGAAACGTTACCGCGGGGGCATGAACCCGGACATCTGGCTGTTCGACCTGCAAAAGCTGACCGCGCGCAACCTGACACACTCCCCCGCCGCCGACTCCGTTCCGATGTGGCACGGGGAGACGCTCTATTTCCTCTCCGATCGCGACCAGAACAAGCGCTTCAACATCTGGGCGTGCGACCTCAAACACGACAAGTTTCGGCAGGTGACGTTCTTCAAAGAGTTCGACGTGCATTTTCCCAGCATCGGGCCGGGGGACATTGTCTTCGAGAATGCGGGCCGCCTTTACTTGCTGGACATGCAGACGGAGAAATATCGCGAGGTGGAAATCCGCGTGGTGACAGATCGGGCTACGCTCAAGCCACATTACGAGAATGTCTCCAGCCACATCTATAGCGCGACCGTATCGCCCACCGGCAAGCGGGCGCTGTTCGAGGTGCGCGGCGACATCTTCTCCGCGCCGGCTGAGCACGGGGTGGTGCTCAACCTCACTCGCAGCTCGGGTGTTGCCGAGCGTTACCCGGCGTGGTCGCCGGATGGCAAATGGATTGCCTTCTTCAGTGACCGCACGGGGGAATACGAACTCACCTACCGCAGTGCGGAAGGCGCCACGGGCACGAATCAGGTCGCGGAGCAAACCGTGTCGAAGTTCGGGCCGGGCTTCCGCTACCATCCCCAATGGTCGCCCGACAGCAAGAAGATTGCGTTTATTGACCAGGCGATGCGCATCAACCTGTTCGACTTCGACGCCAAGACCAATGCCGTGATAGGCCGCCAGCTCTGGATGTATCACGATGAGTTGAGCCGATTCAACGTGGCGTGGTCGGCGGACAGCCGCTGGCTGGCCTGGGCGCAAGACATTGATAATCGTAACTCCGCCCTCGTGCTCTACGACTGCAAGTCCAACGCGCTGCACCAGGTCACCTCCGGCTTCTATAACGATGAGCTGCCAGTATTCGACCCCGACGGTAAATACCTCTTCTTCCGCACGGGCCGCACGTTCACCCCGAGCTACGGCGAGCTGGATGAGACCTGGATCTATGCCAACACCGCCGTCCTCGCGGCCGTGCCGCTGCGCCGCGACGTGCTCTCCCCGCTGGCCCCGCGCAACGACGAGGAAGGCGACAAGACGAAAGACAAGAAAGACGACGAGGAGAAAAAGAAGGATGACGATAAGAACGACAAGAAGAAGGACGAGAAAAAGAAGGACGACAAGCCGAAGGGTGTGGAAATAGACCTGACCGGTTTCGAGGAGCGGGTGGTGATCCTCCCGCCCAAGGCCGGGCGCTATGACAGCCTGGCGGCGGTCTCCGGCAAACTGCTTTTCCGCCGTGTGCCGCGCATCGGCTCGGGCGAGGAGAAGACGCCGGTGGTCTTCTACGATTTGGAAAAGCGCGAGGAGAAGACTGTCATCGACGACGTGGACTATATGGAGCTGTGCGCCAACCGCGAGAAGCTGTTGGTGCGGAAGGGCAGCGACTACGCCATCGTCGAGCCCAAGGAGGGGCAGAAGATGGACAAGAAGATCAACACCGGCAGCTTCGAGGCGCCGATTGACCCGGTGGCCGAGTGGCGCCAGATCTTCACGGACGCGTGGCGGCTGGAGCGCGATTACTTCTATGACCCGGGCATGCACGGCGTTGACTGGAAGGAGATGCGGCAGCGCTATGGCAAGCTGCTGGAGGACGCCGTGACGCGCTGGGATGTGAACTATGTGATCGGTGAACTTATCGCGGAGCTAAACTCCTCCCATACCTATCGTAGCGGGGGCGAGGTCGAGAAAGGCCCGACGCTTGGCGTGGGATACCTCGGCTGCGATTTCTCGCTCGAAAACGGCGCCTATCGCATCAAGCACATCGTGAAGGCGGCAGCCTGGGACAGCGAAGTCCGCTCACCCCTCCTGGAGCCCGGCGTGACGAACGTGCACGAGGGTGACTACCTGCTCGCGGTCAACGGCCAGCCCATGGACGTCACGCAAGACCCTTGGGCCGCTTTCCAGGGGTTGGCCGACAAGCCGGTGTTCCTGACCGTTAACGACAAGCCAACGCTTGCAGGGGCGCGAGAGGCGCTCGTACAAACGCTCGGCGGCGAGGAGCGCTTGCGCAACCTGGCCTGGATCGAGGAGAACCGCAGCCGCGTCGAGCAGCTCAGCAAAGGCCAGGTTGGCTACGTGTATGTGCCGGACACCGGCATCAACGGCCAAAACGAGCTGGTGCGTATGTGGCGCGCTCAGTTTACCAAGCCGGGCCTGGTCATCGACGAGCGCTTCAACAGCGGCGGCCAAATACCGGACCGCTTCATTGAGCTGCTTGACCGTCCCTTGCGGAATCATTGGGCCGTGCGCGACGGCAAAGACTGGACGACGCCGCCCGTTGCTCATTTTGGCCCCAAGGCGATGCTCATCAACGGCTGGAGCGGCTCGGGCGGCGATTGCTTCCCGTTCTATTTCAAGCAGTCGAAGCTGGGGCCGCTGGTCGGGATGCGCACCTGGGGTGGCTTGATCGGCATCACCGGCTCACCGCCGCTCGTCGATGGCGGGGGCGTGACGGTGCCGTCCTTTGCGATCTACAACACCAATGGCGAATGGATCATTGAAGGTTACGGCGTGGACCCGGACATCGAGGTGGTGGACGACCCCGGTGCGATGGCCAAGGGTGGGGACCCGCAGCTTGAGCGCGCCGTGGCCGAGGTGATGAAGCAGTTGCGCCAACACCCGCCGCGCGAAGTCAAACGCCCGCCGTATCCGAAGCGGCCAGGGGTGTGAACGTCAGGTTGTTCCGGACACCCCGCGACGTTTTTAGTGGGGCGCACATGGCGGGCGAAGTCCGAAACCCGAAGGCCGAGGGCCGAAAGAAGGCCGAAAACCGAAGTCCGAAAGCGTGACTCGCTGATTCTGGGACGAAGCACTTTCGGCAACAAAGGACGGTACGCTGCGGCGTGTTGGGTCATTCAGCTCATATGGCGGAGAGGCAGGCTTCTGGATTCGGCCTTCGGATTTCGGCCTTCTTTCGGCCCTCGGCCTTCGGCCTTCGGTTTTGTGCTCCTTACGGCTCCACGTAAACCGGCATCCCAACCCAAACCAGCGTAACCAGAAACTCCGCGTTCCAGTTCGCCAGCCGAAAACAGCCGTGGGATTCGGTCCGGCCCACTTGCTCGGGGCTGGGCGTGCCGTGGATGCCGTAACCGGATTTGTCCAAGCCGATCCATGCCACGCCCACCGGGTTGTTCGGGCCGGGCGGCAGGACCAGTTTCCGTTGCAACTGCCGGCCTTCGGCGGACTCCGGGAATATGTCCGGGTCAAACGTGTAATTCGGGTTCGGGGCGATCACGGCGACGTGCAGTTCGCCGACGGGCCGTTTCTGAACGTGTTGCGCGATGCTGCATGGGAAATGCGCCAGCAGATTTGTGTTCGCGTCAAAAGCCTCCAGGACTTTGCCGCCCAGACTGATGGTTGCGAAAGCGGCTTTGGAACTGGCGTCGCCATAGGCCACGTCCGGCAACTGCACAGTCGTTCCCGCAGCCACGCTGGTCCAGTCAATGGACGGGTTGAGCCGGCGGATGAGATTCGGGTGGGCGTGGCCTTTCTCGGCGACCAGTTCCAGAATGGTCTCGTAGTCCAGCGCCGTTTGCTGCGACTTACCCAGCCAGGTACGGCTCAAGGGCTGCAAGCGGGCCAAATCGTTCGCGGTGACGGTGTAGTCGGTATAGGGCGGGATGGTCAGCAGCAACCGCTCTTTCGTGGCCGCGTCCAGCTCACCGGTAACCGCCAGATGCTCCTTCTGCTGGAACGCGCGCAGGGCGGAGCGGGTTTGCGGGCCGATGGCGCCATCCAGCGAGCCTGAGGAAATGCCCTGGCGCGCCAGCGCGACCTGAGCTTCAAACACGTTCTGCACTGGGCGGGGAAAGACTCCGGGCGCCGGCAATTCGGGGCTTGGCTTCGTGACGGGGCGGGGCAGGGGAATCGGCACAACCGAGGGAGGCGCTTGCGGTTGCGCCTTCCGCGGCGCCGGCTTGGGCTGAACGACGGCTTGTGTGCCCGGTGCGCTGACGGGCGCCTTGGACCTTGGTGCGGGTGTTGTAGGCTGTCCGCGATGCCACCAGGTCCATACCAGCACGACCAACCCCGCCAGTACCAGCAGCCAGAGCAATCGATTAAATTGTCCTCGCTGCGAACGGGGCAATCGGTATTTGGCGCGGCTCCGCATCGCTCGATTAAGCCATAAGCGTGGTGACTTGCCCAAGGAATAATCTCGCCGGGGCTCGTTTGCACACGCGCCGCGCCTGCTTTCGATTCGCGTATGAGCGGAACATTCGCACCCTGGGGCCACCGCCGTGGTCCCGCGAGCACCATGCGTGCCCTAAGGATGCCCNNCAGATATCCTCCAGAGCAACCCGTGGGTATCGCGCTTCAGTCAAGCTCTCGGCAGTGATGCTGCCCGAGAGTGGCCAATTATGAATTTAAGGAGTGTGAACTCTCCGGTGCGGCAGGCGTGAAGGAACAAGCGGGTGCGGTACTGTAAATTGCGCGGCGATTGGGCTTGCGGCAGCAGGGGTTTGACGCGAGTTCCAAATCGGACCGTCGTCCCTGTTGCGGAATCTACGGTTGTTGGATGGTTCGGAAGAAGCGGCTCGCTTCATTCGGGGCTGCCTGGAACTGATAGCTAAACGCAGCACCGGAGTTCGTCAGGGTGGTCAGCGTGGACCAATCCCTCAGGTTGGTAGTGGTCTGGAAGGAAAAGCGGCCATAGGCCGCGCCGGCCAATGACCAGCGAACGTCGTTCGTCCCGCCATTGAGCAGCAACCGGAAACGCACTTGCGTCGGCTGAAATGTGATCTGCACATTGGGATAGAGAAGAGGCGCGTTGGTGCTACCGTCGAAGCTGCCCCAGGAGGATTCAAGATAACCGGTGGACTCGGTGAGGCCGTTAAAGTTAGATGAGGGATCGTAAGTATTCCTATAAAGAGGCCCTCCCGTGTTGTAGGTGAGGGTGATCGGCGGTTGAATTACTCCGGGCCCGGCGCCGTCGCTGCTGTCATTGAGGGCCGCGTTGTTCACCCAATTTGTTGTCCCAGACCGGGTCCCGATCATAGCAGCCCCAAAATCGCGCCCGCTGAACAGAATGTCCGGGCGGGTAGTGACCCGTTCGACCTCCTGGTACATCGCGTCGTCCCAATCATAATAAACATCCGTCCAATGGTTCGTAAATGGCCGGAACTCACCGTTCAGCGACCCAAAGGGATGGCGCACAAAGGCAACCTTCTCAATGCCGGGACGATCGGCTGTTCGAACAAAGTCGCCACTGTTCGTGCCCGCGGCATGCACGTCCGGCAACAGGCTTTCGCAGCGCACCTCGCTCCCGCTTAACAAATATCTCAAGCCGCCCACATCGTCCCAGGACAGGCCATCGAGGTATCTCCCATAATTCAGATTCTGCAAACTTGTTGCTGGCAGGTTCTCAACCGCCACCGGATCGATCGGGAATGGGACCGTATAGCAGAAGACGTTGGTAGGGGGAGGCGAATCCGCCACGCGAGCAATGATGTAGCTGAACAGCGTCCCGTCCAAGTAGGTAGAGGGTTGGGCCGTCGTGGGGTTGAAGTTGCGCTCGATTACATCGAAGGAGTAGTTCGTTCCGTCAGGGCCCAGGCGATAATCCCGAATGGTGAAGATGTATCGTCGCGGATCAGTGAGGCCCATCTGTTCGAGCAGCAATTGCAGTGTCGCGGTCTTCAGATCGAGCAAATGGTCGGCTTGCGCGTGGTAGTTAATCCTCCAGATGGACGGCGGGTAGTTCCTTAGGTCAATTGAAGAAGCCGGTGGCAGCGCGTTTAGTATCCCGATTGCCCCCTCCACCGCCGCCACGCCGTTAGAGCCGAAGTAGTCGAGGAACGAGCGGTCGAAGCCGTACGTGACCACCGGGAGGTTCCAGCGGTAGCCTTCGCCGATGTTCATTGGCCCGCCAATATCGCCCGGAAGCCCGTAACCCTTCTGCACATCCATCCAGTCCGCGCAGGGACCCAACAAGGAAAAGGCGAAGCCGCCAGCAGAGCCAGTAAAGAACGCAATCAACATCAAGGGCCACCACCCGAACCACTTCTGAATCCTCATGCGGCGCATTATCTGCGGCACACGGTTTTTGGCAAGCAGGTTTCAAAAGCAGAAGCCGGATCAGACGCGCGCACACTCTTTTGCCCTCGACCCTCGCGTCCCTTCTTCTGACAATGCCGCCATGAATCCGCGGACCATATCCGAGCAACTTTTTGCCGAGGCGCTGAAATACATCCCGGGCGGCGTGAACTCGCCGGTGCGGGCGTTCCGCGCCGTGGGCGGCCAGCCGTTCTTCGTCAACAAAGCGAAGGGGGCGCGGGTGTGGGATGTTGATGGCAATAAGTATATCGATTACGTCGGCACCTGGGGCCCGGCTATCCTCGGCCATGCGCATCCGAAGATCATCAAGGCCGTGCGGGCGGCGGCGCAGAACGGCACCAGCTTCGGCATTCCGAACCCGTTCGAGGTCACGTTGGCCAAGATGATTTGCTCGTGGGTGCCTAGCGTGCAGAAGGTGCGGATGTGCAACTCGGGCACTGAGGCGTGCATGTCGGCCATCCGCCTGGCGCGCGGGTTTACGAACCGCGATAAGATCATCAAGTTCGACGGCTGCTATC
>PLZQ01000343.1 GCA_003152225.1 Limisphaerales bacterium
CCGAGGACGGTCACGTCGTTAAGGAGATTGTCAATGCCGTTGGCATTGGCGACCTCCATGAACTGTGAGCCGGAGACACGCACAGTAGCGTGGCCGTTCAATGAATTGGGGGCGATGGTCGGCGCGCTGCTCAGGGTGGCTTGGGTTGCGTTGTTGCCCAAACCGGACTGGTCGGCCCACGTCGTCACTTGCCCGCTCGCGTTGGTGGTCACGCCGACATCGGCGTTCAACCAGAGTTGGAGACCGGCGGTGACGGGCAGAGTTTGGGCGTACAGGCCGGTCGTGGTCCAAAGAACGAGGGCACAGCTCAGAGGGCGGAGGAGGTTGGTTGCGGTGTTTTTCATAGACTAACTTGGGTTGGGGTATTGGGTTGGTTACATACAGGATTGGTATCCCGCCGATGGCCATCCTGCCATGCGCCTGCCGGAGTTGTTCCACGCGAGGTGCATACCTCGGGGATCCCCGCAAGGCCTCGGCTCTTGATGGATCATACAGGAGTCAACCTAGGCAACCGGCCCGCTAAAATACAGTGGAAGTTCTGGCCTTTCTTGTGGAGATTTTGGCCAGCGTAATGGGTCAGTGACGGCGGAAGCGAGGTTGGCGGAGTGCGCCCGTCCTCGGGCGCAGCAAGCGCCGAATAGCCCGACGCGCCCAGTTTCATTACGGCTCGGTTACTTTCCAACATTGCTGCGCCCGAGGACGGGCGCACTCCGCCAAGGCATTCTCCCGACGTTAGTGACCCATTACCCGCCAGCATATTTTTGCCCTTGCCCTCGCCGGTCACTGGAGTGAATATCAGGGTTGTGCCGGAGCACGCGCCACAAACCTCTTACCGTTATTTCCCAGTAGCAAAGCGGGACCGGAATTGGGGTCTCTTCATCACCACCGTGGGCGAATCACACCTTGGCCCAGGCACAGCCTACCCACCGGCGGGCCATCCGAAGGGCTACGCCTTCAATACTCCCAAGGGGCGGCTTTTGGATGAATACCAGGTCATTTATATATCTTCCGGCAGCGGCTGGTTCAGGTCTGCAGCCTCCGGGCGTGTAAGAATAAATGCCGGGAGTGTGATGCTTCTGTTTCCCGGCGTGTGGCACAGTTTTGGCCCGGCTGCCGCCACTGGTTGGAATGAGCACTGGGTGGGATTCAATGGCGAGATGGCGCGGCGTTTGGTGCGCCACGGCTTCTTCACACCTGAGCGGCCAGTCCTGCGAGCGGGCGAGGAGAACAGACTGCTGGGCTTGTTCAGCAGCCTCATGGAAGCGACCCGCGGCAATCATCCGGCGCTGCAACAGATTATGGCCGGAACCACGGAGTGTGTGCTGGCGTTGCTCTATTCCACCCAGCAATCTACCCTGGCAGGGGATGACCCTGGCTTACGAGTCATTCACCAGGCGGTCGTTCGCATGCGGCAAGCCGGGGAGACCGCGCTTAACATGCCGGCTCTGGCGAGCGAGCTCAAAGTCGGCTACCGCTGGTTCCGGCGGGCCTTCGCGCACCATACCGGGCTGAGCCCGCATCAGTATTTCCTGGACATTCGGCTGACGCGCGCACGCGATCTGCTCGCGCAGACTTCGCTTTCGATCAAGGACATCGCCTTTCGCCTCGGGTTTGAAGAACCACAGTACTTTTGTAAGCTCTTCCATAAGAAGGTCGGTCTCACGCCCGGGGTTTGGCGCGCACAGGCGCGGACGGGCAATCTCACTCGAACCGGGTCGAAAGCAGCAAGTGCCACGACGTCAAGCTGAGCACCGCCGGCTTGAACCGGCGAAGGCAGCGACTCCGGTTGGCCACAAACTCCAATCAAAAGGCCAAAGTGTCCATTGTTGGCTCGCTGCATCCGGCATACGGTTGGGAAAATGCAGACAAAGATTCAAGACGCCGCCGTCGCTGAGCGAGAACGCAGGGACTCCTGCGCCCCTCCCGTTTCCGCACCGGCTCCCCACGGGAATGGTGGGCAAGCTGGTCCGTTAACCCACGAAGCAGCGCCGCTCGACCAGCCGCTTGAGCCTTTCTGTACATCCCGGTTCAGACCGTCCCTGCGCATTGGCTTATTCGGTATTGGCCTAGAGGCCTATTGGCCTCAGTTCAAGGGGTTGAAGGAGCGGCTCGAAGGCTATCTCGGCGTCGTGCAGGAACGCCTGCAACGCGACGGGGTGACAGTCGTCAACCTCGGGCTCATTGACAGCCCGCCCAAGGCGCTGGAGGCCGGGCACCGCTTTCGGCAGCAGGATGTGGACCTGATCTTCCTCTATGTCACCACCTACGCGCTCTCTTCCACCGTGCTGCCCGTGGTCCAACGCGCCAAAGTGCCGGTCATCGTGCTCAACCTGCAACCGGCCGCGGCGATTGACTATTCGAGCTTTAACCGAATGGGGGATCGCACCTCTATGACCGGCGAATGGCTGGCCCACTGCAGCGCCTGCCCGGTACCCGAGATCGCCAACGTGTTCAACCGCGCCCGGGTCAACTTTCATCAGATCACGGGCATGTTGCACGATGATCCAGCCTGCTGGAACGAGGTGGATGCCTGGATCGAAGCCGCCCGTGTGGCCCACGTCATGTTTCATAACCGGCTGGGCCTGATGGGCCATTATTACGGCGGTATGCTGGACATCTACTCGGATATGACCCAGCAATGCGCCGTTTTTGGCGGGCATGCCGAGATTATTGAAGTGGACGAACTGGCCGCGCTGCGGCGCCGGGTCGCCGCGCGTGAAATCCAGACGCGCGTCCAGGAGTTTCACGAAGCGTTTGAGGTTCAGCCCGATTGCCTGCTCGCCGAACTTGAGCGGGCCGCCCGCACGTCCGTCGCCCTGGACCGGCTCGTCCAAACCCACGACCTTGGCTCGATGGCTTACTACTACATGGGCACGGGCAATGAAGAGAACGAAGACGCCATCAGCTCCATTATCCTGGGCAACTCGCTGCTCACCGCTCGCGGCATACCGGTCGCCGGCGAGTTCGAGGTCAAGAATGCCCAGGCCATGAAGATCATGGACGCTTTCGGCGTCGGCGGCTCGTTTACCGAGTACTATGCCATGGATTTCAACGATGACGTGATCTTGATGGGCCATGACGGACCCGGCCACATCGCGATTGCCGAAGGTATGACCAAGGTGCGTCCACTGCGCGTCTATCACGGGAAGGTGGGCCGGGGACTCTCAGTGGAGATGTCGGTCAAGCATGGGCCGGTGACTCTGCTCGCCGTCGTCCAAACGGTGGACGGGCGCCTCAAGTTACTGGTGGCGGAGGGAGAATCAGTCTCCGGACCAATTCTGGAAATTGGCAACACCAATAGCCGGTATCGGTTCCCCATCGGAGCGCGTCGATTCATGAATGAATGGAATGTTCACGGACCCGCTCACCATTGCGCGGTGGGCGTTGGTCATATCGCGCACAAGCTGGAGAAACTGGCGGCACTCCTCCAAATTGAGTGCGCGCGAGTGTGCTAAGGTTCCGCGCTGGGCGGTTCTTTCGGATTCGCCACAGCACTGAAGTCTGGCAACCTTTCGGCGCCATGAAATCTCTAACGGAACATCTCTGGTTCGAGACGCCGCACCGGCGCGATTACCTGAACATCCCCGGCACCGTCGGAAATGGGGTCAAGCGGTAGGCCGGCTCTTTTCCACCTGTTATCGGGCCAAGCTATTGTCCGCATCGTGCCGGCTCCGCTCACGGAATAGTAATCGGTCCCGGCACCACCAGATAATAACGCGGCTGTTGCGCGGCCGACTGCTCGTCCAGCCATAACTCGGCTGGCGCCTGGAGCGTCAGGTTGGTCAGGCCCCACCAGCCATTGGTGTTGTCCAGATTAGTGCTGCATCGAATCCCAAACGTTTGGCTCACGGCGCCCTCAATCGTAATTCCCGAATACAGGGCTAAGGACACATCGGCAGGGCTGATCGTCAGATAGGCATCGCTGCTGGTGACGCTCCCCACCGGATTGCTGACGATCACCCTGTAGCGGCCTGCGTTCGTCGCTTGGAGGTTAGTAAGGACGAGCGACGTGTCGGTCGCGCCGGGGATGGGGGCACCGTCCTTCTGCCACTGATAGCCGGGTAGCGGGTCGCCTGTGGCTGTCACGTGGAAGGTGACACTTTTACCTAAATAGCCGATCTGGCTCACAGGCTGCTGAGTGATGCTGGGGGCGCCCGCCAGGGTCAGGGTGGCTACCCTGCTGGTGACGCTGCCATAGTCGTTGGTGATGATCACCCGGTAGTTGCCGGCGTCAGCGATCGTGATTATGCTCAAGGTGAGCCGGTTGGTTGCCGAGCCGGAGATGTTCGGGCCATCGGACAGAGCCAGTCCATTTGCCTGCCACTGGTACTGTAAAGGGGGATTGCCCGAAGCCGTTACGGTAAAGGTAACACTCTGTCCCAAATGGTTGGTTGCGTTCATCGGCTGCCAGATGATTTGGGGTTGTGGGGGAGGTGGGCCAGGATTCGCATAGACCTCAATGCCGCCGTAGTAACCAGGTCCATACTGCACCATGTCCACGACCGGGAATGTTCCAGGGGCCCAAGTCGAATTGATTGGAGCTTGTAACAGGTATATTGGAGCGAAGACCGCATACGAAGGAGTTGCCTGAAAGATCTGGCTTACGCCCGCATAAAGATTCGCATGTGCCCATGCATCCGCAGCACCACCTCCCACGCCATTAATTACTGCGGAAGAAGCGTCGCCACGACTGTCAAAGACCTGGACTTGGAACCAGGCCGGCGTGCCAGCCGGAATGGAGGCGAAAATACAATGCACCTCCTCTACTGTGCCTTCGAGAGCAGCGTCACCAATCGTTGTTGTAGTCTGCAAGCTCAGCGAATTGGGTGAGGACCCGGCATATAGAGCGGCAATAATTGTTGGAGAACCCGACAGGGCCGCGATGGTTGACCCGGGGCCCGTGTACAAGCCGCTTCCCGCAATCGGGAACGGACCGGCCCCGCCGCCATTGTCGGCGGTCGCAGTCCGGTCAGCCGGGACGAGTCTCAATGTGTCAGTGGTAAAGTAGATCAAGTTGTCGAAATTAATGTCGAACGCCAACTTGCCTTGACCGAATGCGCCGGCGCAGAGCAGCGTCGCCGTCAGGGTGAGGAGTAGCTTCTTCATATTCTGGATAGTGGATTTCTGTGTGTCTCCCGGTTGTCGGATGGGCCAGGCAAGGGTTACGGGATAGGTATCGGCCCCGGCACAACCCGGTAGAAACGCTGGTGTTGTGTCGCCGGCTGTGCGTCAAACCAAAGCCCGGTCGGCCCATCCAGCGTAAGGTTGGTCATTCCCTGCCACCCACTGCTGTTGGTTAGGCAGGCATTGTATTGAATGCCGTAGGCCCGTCCCGCCACGCCGCCAATCGTGAGCCCCGAGTACAGGGCCAAGGACACGCCGGGGGGATTAACGGCCAGATAGGCATTGCTGCTGGTAATGCTCCCAAGCGAATTGGTGACGACGACCGTGTAGCGGCCTGCATTGGTCGTTTGGAGGTTGGCGAGGACTAGCGACGTGCGGGTCGCCCCGCTGATGGCCGCGCCGTCCTTCTGCCACTGGTAGCCGAGAGGCGGGTTGTTCGTGGCAGCCACGTCGAAGATGACGCTTTTCCCACAATAACCGAGCTGACTTATCGGCTGCTGCGTTATCAGTGGAAATCCCACCTGGAGGAATACCGCCTGCACACTATGGGATCGGTCCATGGTCAGGCTCACCGGGTTCTGGCTGCCCGTCACGTCGCCCGTCCAGTGGTCAAACGCCCAGCCCGCCGTTGCAGTAGCTGTCAAAACCACTCCCGCATTATGGAAGTAATAGGGGCCGGAGGGGGTGGCGCTGATTGTGCCGCTACCCACCACAGAAGTCTGCAGCCAATAATCGGGCATACCTACCCACACCTCGATAGCGCCTTGGTAGCCAGGAAAGCCCGCGTAGTCCTTGGGAGTGAATGTCCCAGCCGCCCAAGTCGAAGAGACCGGCGCGCTTGTCTGGTAAATCGGCGAATAAACGCTGGCCTGCGGAACTGCCGTGAAGATCGGGCTTTCGCCCGCATATCCACCCATGTCCCAAGCACCCGACGCACTGGTCGCACGGCTGTCAAAGACCTGGACTTGGAAATAGGCCGGCACGCCAGCCGGCAGGTCGGCGAACGTCACGTTCACTGGATTTACTTCGCCTGCGAAGTTTACGTCAGCCATCGTTGTGGTCGCCCGCAATGTCAGTGAACCGGCTGTGGCGCCGCCAAACAGGCCCACAGTGAATGACGGGAAACCCGCCAGCGCCGCGATGGTTGAGCCGGGGCCCGTGTACGCACTGCTGCCTGCAAGCGGAAAGCCGCCGACGATTTTACCCGCGTCAGGCCAGGCAAGCGCCCAATTATCAGGCGTGAAATAGATCAGGCGAGTGGGATCATTGAAGAATCCCAACTTGCCTTGGGCGAATGCCGGCGAGGTCATAGCCAGCAGAAGGATCAACGAGAATGCTTTCTTCATAAGCCATCTTGGTTGTTGTTTCCCGTTGGCGGCCGGTGGCGGGGGAGATTTAACCGTAACTCTGCGGCCCAGTATCCCAGGCCGGCCAGCGTCATTGCCAGTATGCCCCCCTTTCAGCAATGAGTGCAAGACAAATCCATCGGCGGATAAATAATGTAATTTAATATGCAATGCAATCGTTCCTTCTCTGCCTGTGCGCGACGTTTGTTGGCAAGGACCCCTTCCACCGCGTCCCTGACTGGGCCGGAAAAGTCGCGTGGGGACCGTAATCGTGGTCGCCCAGGCCCTTGAAATGAGCGGAGACCTCGTCCGGCGCCTGGAGGGCGTCTAGCGGCAGAAGAGCCGGAGGAAACCGACTTGGATAAGCTGGCCTGCTCAAAAAGGAGGCTTTGTGGGGGGGCTATGGTACCAGGGTATGTCCAGGGTGGTACCAGGGTGCCCCCAGACCACCCCGAGGGAGGCGGGAGAGGAGAGTTGCATTTGGAACGCTTATGATGAACACCGAACATCCAACATCGAACACCGAACATCCAACAAGCAAGAGCCGGACAAGGCCACCCAAAGCCATTCTCAGCGAAGGTGCTGATCGAGGAAACGGTAGGCGGCTTCCCGCACGTCGGGGGGGAAGTCGTGCCCGCAGTCCGGGTATGCCGCTTCCAGTGTCTTCGGGACGTGGTAAAGGCGATAGACCGCAGAGGCCGCGTTCAGGATCGAGTCCACGCTCTGGCAGCGGAAGTTGGTGTCACGGGTCGGCGCGTTGACGAAGACGGGCCGGGGGGCCAACGCGGCGATGAGTTCGTAGAAGTCGAAGGGGATATCTGCCAGCCGCCCGCGATAGTCCGCCAGCCGGGGCATATAACGGTTCTGGCACCAGCCGTGGTCGGGCTGCCAGTTCGCCGGGTCCCCGCCATAGTAGGCTTGGAAAGAATCGAAGCCGCAACTGGAGACGACCACGCCGATGCGCGAGTCCAGGAGGGCGGTGAAGATGGCGTTGTGCCCACCCAGTGAATGGCCGATTACGCCGAACTTGCCCTTCCGCACGAAAGGCTGCGCTTCGAGCAGGTCCAGCCCGCGGACGTTGTCCCAGATGGCTTTCATGGTGCCGCTTTGGTAGCCGAGTGCCTTGAGGTCGGGCTGGTAGTTCGCCATGAGGGGGTAAGCAGGGGCGAGCACCACGTAGCCGCGTTCGGCCAGGTCGCGCCCATACGCCCGGTAATTAGCGCGCAACTGCTCCACGACCACGCGGTGGCCGTATTCCATGTCCGTGGGGTGAAGCGCCAGGATGGCTGGCAGCTTCTTCTTGGATAGCATCGCGTCTTTGGGGACGAGCAGGTAGGCCGGCACGCGCGAGCCCGGCTCGGACGCATAACTGACCAAGAGGCGCGCATAGGAGCCGCAATCGGTGTTCTCCTCGACGCGCAGATCGAGCGGGCAGCGCTTCTCTGAGCCCGGCAGCGGCCCCATGATATCCGTCATGCCCCAAAGAATCTCTGCGCGCCGGCGCTCCCAGTCGGCTCTGGTCCTGACGGGGACAACTGCTCCGGTGCGGTTGTGGAAGACGAGAAGATTGGTATGCGAG
The DNA here is from genome assembly GCA_003152225.1 of Limisphaerales bacterium. GTDB lineage: Bacteria > Verrucomicrobiota > Verrucomicrobiia > Limisphaerales > UBA8199 > PALSA-1440. The sequence goes on from PLZQ01000343.1 coordinate 8,050, forward strand.
ATCGGTTCGGGGACGGTGACTTTTGCCGGGGGAGCCGGACTGCGGCAGGACACGAGCAGCGGCAGGAGCAGGAGCAGACAGGCGACAGCCCAGGCGCGGCGCTTGGCGGCCTTGGCGCTCACAGTGAGAGAATTCTCCTAACGGCGGGGATCGCGCTTTGAAACCCTGAGCCAAAAGAGGAAAACATCCAACAACCAACATCCAACATCGAACATCCAACGACTGCCACTCGCGGAAGCACTGGGTGTTGGGTGTTGGATGTTGGTTGTTGGATGTTCCCCAGGTTCATGGAAAGGGTGTCTTATTCAGCGTCATCCGCTTCATCCACTTTCCATTCGTGAACGCCGGCGGCGAAGTTGGGCGGGAGCTGAACCTCCAGCCGCAGGGCGGTCGTCTTGATCGGGGCGAAGCGCACCGCGCACCACAGGTCTTTGGTTACCGGGCAAGCCTCAGTGGGCGTGACCGGATTCCAGTTGCCGCGGTCCAGGTATTCGATCCGCCACGAGGCCGGCAGCCGACACTCGCCGCGACCGGTGTCATCAAACCAATAGACTTTTGCGCCGCTGACCTGCACCGGCGTCTTCCACGTGTACTGCGCCCATTCGCCGGTGCCTTTGTGCGGCCACCAATGGCACAAGGCGGTGGGTTGCTCGCCGCTGCTCTTCGGCTCCACGCCGTCGTTGATGCCTTGCGGCTGGCAGTTGTCGTTGGCGAAGCTGACGGTGACCTGGGCTTTCGCTTCAAGGCCGCGGGCAGGCTGCGCCGGGGGCGCGACCGGCAGCCAGACCTTCATCGCGCCGGCCTGGCGGTTGTCCCAGGCGTAATAGGGAATCGCCTTCAGCGCAACGCGGCGCGTCGGAGCGGCCGGCTGGTAAAGGCTGCGGCGCCACTGCTCTTCGGACGCGGCCCGGGCCTCGCCTGTGACGGTGACCACGCTGCCCAGCAACCCGGGCTCACGCGCGGCCTTCAGTTCGGCTCCCTCGGGCAGCCAAAGCGCCCTGAGCGGTTCGGCCTGGTCGCACTGCTCCAGGCAATAGACGATCGGTCCGCGCTGAATCGCCAAGAGCCCTTGGTCGGCTTTCACATGCGGATTGGCGGCGACGCGCTGGACCGGCATTGGGAGGTCCAATTCCACTCGGTCGCCCCGTTTCCATTCACGGTCGAGCACCAGGTAGCCTTGCTCGATGACCGGCGTCTTCACTGCACGACGGTTCACCATGACCGTGGCGTCGTGGCACCAGCCGGGCACTCGAAGTCGCAGAGCGAGCTTGGCGCGCGCTGCCGGCGTGAGTTCTAGCGCGACCTTGCCGTCCCAGGGGTACTCGGTCGTCACCTTGAGCGTAACCGCGGTGTCGCCGACCTTCGCCCGGGCGGAACCCTGGATGTAGAGGTTGACGTAGAGCGAGTCGGCGCTGGCGGCGTAAGCATAACCGCCCAGGGCGGCGAGGGTGCGCGTGACATTCGGCGGGCAGCAGGCGCAGCCGAACCACGGCGAGCGATGATGCGTGCCGGCGCTTTCCAGGGGGTTCACGTAGAAGAACTTCGTGCCGTCCTGCGAGACGCCGGAGAGCACGCCATTGTAAAGTGCGCGCTCCAGCACGTCGGCGTAGTGCGCGTCGCCGTAGAGCAGCGCCAGGCGATGCGCCCACTGCGCCAGCGCGACGGTGGCGCAGGTTTCCTGGTAAGCGGTCTGGTTCGGCAAATCGTAATCGACGGTGAACCCCTCGTTATGAGCGCTGGGTCCAATGCCCCCGGTAATGTACTCATTGCGCTCCGTGGTGTTACGCCAGACACGGTCGAGCATACGGAGCAACCGCTCGTCGCCGGTCTGGGTCGTCACGTCGGTGACGCCGGACATCAGGTAAGCGGCGCGGACGGCGTGGCCTTTGATGTTCTGGTGGTCGTAGATCGGCACATCGTCCTGCCAGTAAGAGCCGTCGTATTTGTCCAGCGGCGTCTGGTGCTCGGTGGCGAAGAACTTCCGGCCCCGGTTCGCGACAAAGAAGCGCGCGAGCTCGAAATAGCGCGGGTTGCCGGTGGCGCGCCATAGCTTGATCAGGGCCAGCTCAATCTCCGGATGCCCCGGATAGCCCAGCCGTTTCGGTGGCGCGCCAAACACGGAATCAATGTAATCCGCATACCGGGTGGCGATGTTGAGAAAGGTCGTCTTGCCCGTCGCCTGGTAGTGCGCGGCGGCGGCCTCGAACATGTGGCCGGCGCAGTAGAGCTCATGGCAGTCGCGCAGGTTGGTCCAACGCTTGCCGGGTTCCTTAACCGTGAAATAGCTGTTGAGGTAGCCGTCGGGCTGCTGCGCCGCGGCCATCAGGCTGATGATGTCGTCCAGTTGCTTCTCCAGCGCCGGATCGGGATGGGTAGCGAGGGAGTAGGAGGCGGCTTCGAGCGCCTTGTAGAGGTCCGAGTCCATAAAGACCGGCCCACGGAAGCCGTTGGTCGCGCCACGGGCGGCCAATCGCATGTCCTCCAGGTTGCCCGCCTCCTCGAGCTTCTGGAGGCTGAAGGGGATGCTGGCCAGGCGATTCGTCTCGCGCCGCGGCGACCAGAATGAGTCCTCGATCTTAACGTCCGTGAACGGCACCGGCCGCAGCTTCAGTAAAGGCTGCTCCGAGGCAACCGCCGGGGGTCCGGATAAAACCGCGCCGGCAAGCAAGACCAATGCCGCCGGCCGCGAGATGTTCCCCGACACCCAACCTCCCAATAGATCTGTCCATTCCCAATTCATAAGTATTCTCAAGTCTGGCCCACATGGTTAGGTTCTGCGCGAAACTGTCAATCCTGTAGAATCAGCGGCCCGGCTGCACCTTGGCCTTGCGCCTTTGCCGGTTGTCGGAGCCTCGGCCTCATCGTCGCCCCGTTTAAAAGCTGATTTGCGCCGCCACGTGATTTTGATGTGATTTCCCCTTTGACAGGGGGCCATTTCATTGGCAAGGTTGCGCTCCGATTTGGATGGGCTTCCAAACATCGAGAGCTGATCGGCTTCAGCTCGATGCGGAAGCAGTAGGAATATTATGGATGAACTTGTTGGAAATCTCTTGGTGGCGCAGTCAGGCGGGCCTACGTCCGTCATCAACGCCAGTTTAGCCGGCGTGATTCAGGAAGCGGGCCGGCACGATTGTATTGAAGAAATCTACGGCGGCGCCAATGGCATCCTGGGCATTCTGAACGAGGAGTTCATCGACATCAACGACGAGAAGGCCCGGACCATTGAGGGTCTGAAATACACGCCCGCCGCCGCGCTCGGCACCTGCCGGTATAAGATTGATTTCAAGAAGAAGGCAGAGAAGGCGGCCAAAGACATGGATCGGCTGTTCCAGGTGTTCGAAGCCCACAATATCCGTTACTTCGCCTACATTGGCGGCAACGACTCGCAGGATACCTCGCACAAGATCCACGAGGAGGCCGTGAAGCGCACTTACGCGCTGCGCGTCATTGGCGTGCCCAAGACCATCGACAACGACCTGCCGCACACGGACAACTGCCCCGGCTACGGCTCGGTCATTAAGTACAACTCCACCACGGTCATGGAAGTCGGCTTGGACGTGGGGGCCATGGCCACCGACGACGGTTCCTGCTGCATTATTGAAGTGATGGGCCGCTCGGCGGGTTGGATCGCGGCCGGCACGGTGCTGGCCAAGCGCGGCAATCCGGCCAACCCGCCCCATATCATTCTGCTGCCCGAACTCCCTTTCGAAGAGGAGAAGTTCCTGGCGAAGGTGAAAGAGACTGTCGCGGCCTACAAATATTGCATCGTGGTGGTGGGTGAAGGCATTAAAGACCCCACGGGCGAGGAAGTTGGCGCGAACAAGAAACTGCTGGATTCGTTTGGCCACCCGGTGCTGGCGGGCGCGGCCGAGAAGCTTAAGGAACTCGTGCAGGGTCGGCTCAACACCAAGACCCGCACCGTGCTGCTCGGCTACGCCCAGCGCGCGGCGGCGCATTGCGCGAGCCTTACCGACGCCACCAACGCCTTTGCCTGTGGCGAAGCTGCGGTCCGCGCGGCTATCTCGGGCGAGAGCGGGCACATGGTGAAGATCGTCCGCGAGGCGCAGCCCGATGGTTCGGTCAAGTGGAGCACCGCCTTGCAGCCGCTGGCCGACATTGCGAACGTCGAACACTTCATCCCGCGCGACTGGATCAGCGAAGACGGCTATATGCCGAACGAGAAGTTCGTCGCCTACGCCCAGCCGTTGATCGAAGGGGAAGTCAAAGCTCCGGTCGAAGCCGGCCTGCCCAAATACGTCGTATTGGAAAAGAGCAAGGTCGAGAAGAAGCTCGCGCCACGCGAAGCCTGAGGGTCTTGAACCTTCAGTGACGGTTCCCGCCACCAAGCCTGTCAAGGGTCAGTGGGGCTTTCGCGGCAGAGATGCTTGATACAGACTGGTAGGGCGCGTCACTCCGTGCGCGCCGTCGGCCATACGCAACCAGACTGAATTCGACTCATTCTGGATATTCACGGCGCGCACGGAGTGATGCGCCCTGCCACTCCATGCTCTTGGGGCGTGCCGGCACCTCCGGACATACCCGAGTCCCCCTTTCCTGGGGTTGGTTTGCTCTACGGTGAGATCGGCTTTAGAATCCATGACTGAGAAGCAAACAGGTTCATTAAGCGCGCCGGGGCAAAGGCCTACTTTCCCTCCCGGGCTGCACAACGCCTACCTGTTCTCGGTCTTCAACGCCTTTTCCTACCAGATCGTCCTCAGCAGCCCGATGGTGCTCTACGCCAAGACCCTGGGCGCCAGCGCCACCGTCCTCGGCATTATCGCCGGCATGATGCCGCTGCTGGTCATCTTTCAAATCCCGGCGGCCAGTTACATCCCGCGCCTCGGCTTCAAAAAGTTCGTGTACGCGGGCTGGGGCACGCGCGTGATGTTCATCTTCGCCATGGCGCTGGTGCCGGTGACCGGCTTTTTCCTTAAAGGCGAAACCCGGCTGGCCCTGATGCTCATGCTGCTGTTCGGCTTCAACCTCTCTCGCGGCATATCGAGTTGCGCCTGGCTGCCGTGGATCACGGCGCTTGTCCCTGGCCCGTTGCGCGGCAAATACCTGGCCCGCGACCAGGCCGTGCAGAACCTCGCCAGCTTCTTCACGTTCCTCATCGCCGCCGGCTGCCTGGCGGGCAATCCGCGGTCCTGGCAATTCGCTGTTCTCTTTGCTTTCAGCGCCATCAACGGCGCGGTGAGCCTCACCTTCCTCAAACGCATCCCCGACGCTGACATGCCGGAAGAAATCCGCGCCTCCAAAGGCCGGGTGCCCTGGCTGGAAATGCTGCGCTTCCCGCCGTTCCGCAAACTGCTGCGCGCCCTGGTCGCCTACTCTGTGGCTTATGGCGGGATGACCGCTTTCACCGTCGCCTTCCTCAAGACCGAGACCGGCATGTCCGAAGGCATGATCCTGCTGGTCAACTCCGTTTCCTTTCTCGGCGGCTTGGGCAGCCTTTGGTTCCTGGGCTCACGCCTGGATCACCTGGGCAGCAAGCCGGTGCTGACCTTCTGTTTCTCGGCCTGGGTGGCCGTCCTGGCCGGGTGGATCATGCTATCCGGCGGTGTTTTCCCGGCGCGGTTGTCCGTCGTTCTGCTGCTGCAGTTCATGATGGGCCTGCTGGCCGCGCTGATCCAGATGGCCAACACGCGTCTTGCCATGGCGATCATACCCGTCATGGGTCGCAACCACTTCTTCGCCATCTACTCGACCCTCGGCAACGTGACCCTCGGCCTCGCCCCGATTGCCTGGGGTCTCTTGATCGACGCCATCGGCCACCACTCCACCAACTGGCTCGGTATCACTTGGAACCGTTACACGGTGTTCTTCGCCGCCGCCGCCTTCTCCTTCACGATTACCCTCGCCCTCGCGCGCCGGCTCCACGAACCCGAAGCCGCCAGTATGGAAGACCTCCTCCGCGAAATCCTCATCCAATCCCCCCAGCGCTTTTGGATCCGCTTCTGGCCCCGAGGGGGCACCTGAGGCGCCTGCCCGGGACGGTTTGCCGATTGCCAAAAATGCGGTATGGTTCCAGCGGAATGCCGAGACCCGCTCCCCAAATGAAAGCCTTCAAGCGTCAGGGCGTGGCCGTCCTGGTGCTGCTCCTTTGCTTTGGCGCCTACTACGCACTCGTAGTCAGGACCCAGACGAATTACTTCACCAACCGGGACTTCCGAGTCTTGGCGGCGATGAGCGATCAGATCCGCGACGTCATTGCCAATCTGGGCTCGTCGATCACTAACGTTGCTATGCCTCTGGCCCGCCTGCCCGATCACGACACTAACGGCAGCCCATTCTTGACGGCCATCCATGATGCCAATCCCAACCCGACCGCCAATCCCAACCAGGACCTGAAGCAGATCGAAAAGATGATCGGCCTGGTGCCCAATCTGACGCTGATCGAAAAGCCCTCAACCGTAGCGGCGGAGACGAACATGCCGGCGGCGCCCGGGCTGGCAGCCGAGGTTGTGCCGGCTGGAACGGCGTCCTGGCTGCGGTTTGAATATCTGGGCGGCACCAACTCCAACGTGCGACTGATACTCCGCGCCAACCTGGCCCGGCTCCTCGAGCCGATTGTGAACCGGTCCGAGTTCGACGACTTGCTGCTCGTCGCCACCAACGGTGATATTCTCTACCAACAGGTCGCCGGCGCGCTCCGGATCGCGCGGCTGCCTATCCCAGGGGACAATTCCCTCGCCACGAATCTCGTCAACTACGCCGGGGCGGATTACCGGCTCTTTGCCCAGCCGGTGCGGTTCACGCTGCCTTCAGGTGGCTCCGCTCTGCCGTCAGTTTTCGAGTGGAGCCTGTGCGGCGTGGTCAAAGCCGAGCGGTTCCGCAGCGAAACGCTGGCGGTGAACTACACGGTGCTGCTGGTGTTCACTCTCGTAGGCCTGCTGTTGATTCTGAGCTGGCCGTTTCTTGAGGTGTGCTTCCTCGGTCGAAGAGGTTCGCTTAAGCCTGCCACCGTCGCCTTGCTGGCGTGCTCCACGCTCGCTATGAGCGGTCTGCTGACGCTGCTGGTGCTCGATTTCTGTGCCTACGACCGGACGCAGAAGGAGTTGGACCTGGGGTTGAGAGGGTTTGCGCGCAACCTGCGGCAAAACCTCCGCGCGGAGTTAACGGCCATCGCCGCACAGGCCGACGCGCTGAACGAACGGTTCGGAAAGGTCGGCCTGGCCACCAACCGGACTCATCTGCTGGACGAGCCGCGGCTCGTGACCTGGAGCGGGCCGGCACCCGATCCCTATCCCTTTTTCCAAATGGCCATGTGGAACGACCGCCGCGGCAATCAACTCGTGAAATGGACCGTGAAGGGGGAAACCACGCGCCGGCTCAACGTCGCGCAGCGGTCGTTCTTCCGCGCCATCGCGGAGGACCGGCCCTGGACGCTGCGAGACTCCACTCCGCCGGTTCGCTTCTGCCTGGAGCCGCTCTACTCGCTGAACACCGGCGAGAATATGGTGATGTTCGCCACCATCCCGCGGCAGGACACCAACGTGGTGATGACGCTGGACGTGCGGCTGCTCTCGCTGGCCAAACCCGTGCTTCCGCCCGGGTACGGCTTCTGCGTCGTCGATGGGGTGGGCAACGTGCTCTTCCACTCGGACGAACGCCGAAACCTGCGCGAGAATTTCTTCGAGGAATGCAACGGCGATCCGAAACTCCGGGCTGCGGTGCTGGGTCGCTTAACGGGACAATTCGACAGCTACTACGCCCGCCGCTTGCACAGCCTCTACGCGACCCCCATTCCTGACTTACCGTGGTCGCTGATCGTCTTTCGGGACGAACAGGTTCTNNTGGCGCACCTGATCGGCGGCGGGCGCTTCGCGGCCTGGCTCTGGCCCAACGAAAAGCGAGCCGGCGCCTACGCGCTCCTGGCGCTGGCCAATCTGGCGCTGGTGCTGGCGCTCGGGGCGGTGATCCTCTCCAGCGGCAGCGCGGAGACAATCGTAGTGAGCGCGCTGGTTTTTCCCGGCCTGGGCCTCCTCTTGGCGCCCGTGGTCTTGGCGGCGTGGAGCAGCAAGCCTGGTTGGATCGAGGACTTCACTCTCTTGCGGCGATGGCGGGATTCCCATCGGCTGGGCTACGTGGTGTCCATGAGCCTGCTGCTCCTGCTGGTGAGTGTGCTCCCCATGATGGCGTTTTTCAAAGTGGCGTTCGAAAGCGAGCTTCCGTTGCTGGCTCGGCATGCACAGCTCCAGTTGAGCGCCGACCTCGAAAACCGCGCCAGCCGGCTGTGGTGCGAGTTGAGTGGGCTCGAAGACGCCGCGTCCCCAAAGCCAAAGCTGGCGGCCTTATCGGATCGCACCGCTTTCTTCGAAAAGCGCCTCGCCAATTCCTGGGACTTCTATGCTTCATTCTTCCTCCACACGACTATCCGCTGGCTGCCACCATCGGCCGCCGCGCCTCCCGACCCCGCCCGCGAGCCGACTTGGCTCGACCAGGTGCTCGCCGCTTTCCGTCCCCACTACAACGAACTGGAAGTGCGAACCCGTGCGGTGATGCCCGACGCTGCGGCCGATGGCTCATGGGGGTGGACTCATCGCCAGGGCCGGCTCGTGCTGACGCGCTCGGATCTCCGAATTCCCACGCGCGACGGACCGCAGAGCCTGCAAATCGAGTCGGATCGCCCGAGGTTTCCGGCGCCCTCGTTACCGTGGCTCCTCGCGCTGCTGGCCGTTTTCGCCGCGCCGTTTGGCATCCTCTACGTCGTCGCGCGCCGCGTCCTGTTGTTGCAATTCGTGCCGCCGGAGGGCGGGCCCAGCCAGCGCCTGGAATCAGGCTTTGCGCCTTCGCTGCACGTTTGGGTGCCGGGCAAATACCTGCTCCTTGGGCCGCCGCGCACCGGCAAGACCGGTCTCCTGACCGAAGCTCATTTTGCCCGACTGCGGCCGGGCCGCTTCCGCCAGCTCGATTTGCGCCGTGCCGAGGACCGGAAACTCCTTGAGGCCGACCAACTGGAGGAACTCCTCCGGGACTCCGGGCTGGCCCTGGTCGTGGACCATTTCGATTACGATCTGGACAACCTGGACTTCAACCGCCAGAAGTTGCGGTTCCTCAGGCGATTCGCCTTCGACGAAGCCCGCACAGTCATCGTGGTTTCGAGCGTTTACCCGCTGTATTTCAAGATTACTGACGAGGCGAAGAATGAGGACAAAGCGCCAGCCGAACTCCCGTGGCCAGTCACGGCCTGGAGCGAAGTGCTCGAGCCTTACAAACGGCTTTACTCGCAGGGGGGGGCGCACGCCTCGGCGGCGCCCACGCCCGAAGGGCACACGTCGCAGCAAGCCCGCGCTCTTTATCGGGGCTTGTGGCAGACTTGTTCGCCCGGCGAGCAGGAACTCCTTTACGAGGTTGCGCATCGGCGATTGGTGAGCTCCAGCCGGCCTGAGCTTCGGACGTGTCTGGGCCGGGGGTTGCTCGTGCGTGATCCAGCCTTGCGGTTGATGAACGAGGTCTTCCAGCGCTTCGTCTTGTCGCACTACCGGCCCGAAACGGCCGTGGCAGAAAAACCCGACGAGCCGACGAACCTGTGGCAGACCCTTAAGGCGCCGGCGCTGTCGGTGCTGATTCTGCTGGCGCTGTTCTTCTTCCTGACCCAGCAGGAACTCTGGAACAAGTCCGTCGGCATTGCCACCGTCTTCCTCACCGGCTTCGGCGTGCTGGCCAAAGGGTTCGAGCAGTTCCAAAAGGCGCAACTGAAGAAACCAACCGACGACTAACCCACTACGACCCCGCCAGCGGGAAGCGTTTGATGATCGGGAAGTCTCCCACCAATTCGAAACCGAACTCCTCCGTGCCGTCGGGGCGCCTCACACTGACTTGCTCCACGCCCTGGTTGTGAGGATTGCAGGCCAGGACTAGAAGGGTTTTGCCGTCCGCCGACCGCTTAATGCGAACAAGGGGTTCCTTGTGAAGGCTCGCAAAACTGGGGAAGCGCTCGTCGCCGACACGCCAGACGTTGCTCTTTGATGAGCGGATTTCCGGCATCTCCCACGCGTTCGCCGCTTCGATGATGTCCTTGTTCCGGCTGGCTTGCCACATGCCGAGGACGTGGAAGTTATAGAATCCAAAGTACTTCAGGTAGTAGTTGAGCGCGACCTCGACGCCATTGATCGAGCGCTTGAGGCTCGGCTCACGGGCACGCCAGTCCGAGTAATCCCGCAGTTCCTCGGAGTATCGGGCGCCGACGTCCCAGCATTGGAGACCGTCCATGAGGCAGTGGCCGAACAGGGATAACGCGTAAGTGGCGGAGGCAGGAACCTGATGCTTGATGGCTTCCAGACGTGGTTTGTCATTGCCATCGGTGAACCGGTATTGGGAGAGAGGGTAATTATCTACGAACTCGACCTGGATCCACGAGGAGAGAACGTTGGGCACCTGCGGGCGGGCCAGTTTGCCCTGCTCCCATTCCTGGACCATAGCATAGAGCTGGGACGGCTTGGAGTTATTGATCCAATAGACCGAAGGATTGCCGAAATTGAGGTTGCAGCGTTTGAAGACGGGGTGCAGGTCGGCGGAGGGATTCTCATACTTCTCGCGCCATTGTTTGGCACCGGTGAGATCCACCGCGCCGGTGGGCTTGCCCTCCCAGCGGCTGTCAAAGATGCGGAACGATGCGTTCAGCACCCCCACGCCCCAGCAGCCAATGAGCACGTCCGGATGGCGGGCGCGCACCTCGCCGACGAGCTTGGCAAAGGCGTCGTATTGGTGATCCGTCCAGGCGTGGCTGCCGGGTGCCTCGAAGTCGGGAATGATGATGGCGCAGGTGTCGGCATAATGGTGGAACGGCTCGATCTGCCAGTTCTTCGGATTGGTCGGATCGGCGGTGAAGCCGTCCTTGGCCCCGTCATAAGGAATCCACTCGTTGTCGGTGAAGAGATGAGCCCGGCCTTGGCGGGTGCCCTGAGCGCCGTTGTGCGTCATGGCGATGGGCGAGACATGGGTGAATCCAAAGTCGTACATCGGGCACTGACCCTTGCGATCCTGCTGGCGTGCCTTCGCCGCCCCCTGCCAAAGGGCATACTTGCCGCGCGGCAGCGTCCAGCCGGACGGAAACCAGTCGCCTTCATCGAAGTCATACGCGAGCCGGTTGGTCGGCGTGTGGAACCATTCCGGCAATCCGACGCTCTGTTTGCCCCCCAGCAGAAGGATCTCCTGGTAATTCTCTTTCACTTCCCAAGGCTTGGCCGGGTTGTAGAACTCGATGGTCAGGTTGATCGGCAGCCCGGCAAACCGGGCGCTGAACTTGTAGCCCTTCAGCGGCACGTTCATAGGCGCCCCCATGTCCAAGGTCCAGCGTTTGGCGCAGCCCGCCACCTGGTAGCTGTCCCAGGCGGCATCGGTGACGGTAAGACCATCGTCGGCGACTTCGCATCGCATGGCCAAGACATTCGCGTGATTGTAAATGCCTTGGGTGAGTTGGGGCCACAGCTTGACGGCGCGGGTTTGAGCCTCGGCCAGCAGGGGCAGCAGTGTCATCGTGAGCCCGGTGGCAAACCAATAGATCCGTTTCATAATCGAAAAGGCGGTGACTTTACGCCCGCGTGGCAAAGAAGCACAGGTTTGTTTTCACTTTCAGTCTGGCGCGTGCGCATCGCGGAATTTTCTATGGCTGTACCGGTGGTTGATCATGTGGTGGCTCACTCGCCGCAAATCTGGGGCCTCATGGAGGCGATTTCCGAGGTATAGGGCTGTTCGGCTGGAGGGGTAAAATAATCTCACTTTGTGCGGGACTCCGGCGCCGCCCTCTGCCAATCTGGGGTTGGTGTATGAACCGACCGTCATCCAAGGGCGGCACATTGCC
>PLZQ01000377.1 GCA_003152225.1 Limisphaerales bacterium
TATTATCAGGTCAAAGCAACCTGTTCATCAATGGTTGGGCAAAACTATGAGTGAGAAAGGCCAACGGTCCCATCGCCTTCTTGTTATCTGCATTCTCGTTGTGTGCGTCGGGTGTTTGGTGGCGTCACTCAGCATGCCGCACCACGTTAGGAGCGGTCCGAGCAAGACCTCTATTATCATCTTCAACCTCAGGCAACTTGACGGAGCGAAGCAGCAGTGGGCGTTGGACCATGGCCGCACAGGCCCCGTTGTGGTCAGCGAGCAGGACATCGCCGTTTACCTGAAGGGTGGCGGGAATCGCCCGGTAGCTGGGGAGCGCTACATTCTAAACTTGCTAACGCAATCGCCTGAGGCAGAGCTGACACATGAAGCGCTCGGGCACCCCCAGGGCACGCGCTTCCGTCTGAGTGCGACAAATGATTACGAGATCGTCTTGCCCAACAAGCCGCATTCAGCTAACAGCCGCCGAGCTAGTCAGTGGAGGTTCGGAAGTTTTCAGACGGCGGCTGTAGCTGATGCGGAGCGTTAGCCAACATCATCGCTCCCTTGCTCTATGACCGTTCAAACAGACATCACTTCGAAGGATCTCAAAGTGTTAGGCCAACATGTTGCAACCGGAATCGACGGAGGGAGGTTGATGTACACATTGCTAATCGGCTCGGGTATGGCTGTGGGGGTTATCCTTGGCGTCACTCTGGCTGTGACCGGGGTCCAACTTCATGTGGCAAGCCTGATGGCAGGCCTGCTTGGTGGAGCCTTCTGGCTCACCCTGTTCTCCCGGCTTTACATGCGCAAGATGGCTCCTGCCGCAGATAGCTACGTTCTTGGACCTCGGGCAGTTTCAATTACGGACGATGGTATCATTGAGCAGTCGAAAAAGCACGAGTCGCTCTTTCGGTGGTCGTCAATTCGTTCAGTGGATTCGGTGGGCGAGCACATTTTCGTCATGCTCGAACGTAATGCCGGGATTATTGTGCCATGCCGAGCTTTCTCATCGGACGCCGAGCGCGACCAGTTCCTTGCAGAAGTCCGGAGGCAGACAAGTGCGGAGGCCACATGAAGATGCTGGCTAACTTTTCGGTCGAGCGAATGGCGGCGGGCGAGGCCTGTTTGCACATTCGGTCGTCAAGGCTCCGCCGCCATCGCTCACCTCACCGTTCGGCGTAATGCTATGCGATGCGTGCTTATTCTGATCTTGTTCGCGGCTCTGTGCTCGCCCTGCCGAGGGCAGTCAAATCCAAGCACGCTCACGGATGAGCAGTTCAATCGGTTCATGTCTCAGAGGAATAGGTTGCTGGAGGAGTATGAAGCAGATTCCTCGACGAACGCGGCGGACAACCTGGTCCGGGGCGCGCGGGTGCTGCAGAAGGAGTTCCCCACCGAAAACGGTGGCAGCCAACTGATGATGATGGCCATGGAAGATTACGAGGAAACCGACCTCTCCAAAGCCCGCGCTCTGGCCCGCGAAGCTATTGACGGCCCTGCGCCCGACAAGTTCAGACAATGGGCCAAAGGATTTCTTCATCGGCTGGACTCCATGGGGAAGCCGGTAGAGATACAGTTTGAGGCAGTCGATGGGCGGACGGTGGATTTAGCGACCATGCGAGGCAAAATCGTGCTCGTCGATTTCTGGGCTACGTGGTGCACTCCTTGCGTGGCAGAAATCCCCAAGGTGAAGGCCGCATACGAGAGGTTTCAGTCCAGAGGATTTGAGGTGGTTGGCATTAGTTGCGACACCGACAAAACCAAGCTAGCGAGGTTCGTAGAACAGCGGGCTATGCCGTGGCCCCAATTTTTTGATGGCCGCACACAGGCCGAGAACAGGTTTTGTCAGGCGTTCGGAATTGGTGGCATCCCGCGCATATTCCTGGTGGACAGAAAGGGACGCCTTCGGTTTGATAACGTGCGGGCAACGGATGATTTGCAGAAGCAAATCACGGACTTGTTGGCCGAACCATACGGTCCAGCGAACGGAAGCCAGCCGTTTCGCTCAGAAACCAATCGAACGTCAGGGGCGGCTGGCTTCCGTCGCTGACCTTTGCGTTAAGCGGCGAGCTGGATTGCACAAAAATGGCGCCAGCGGTGTCTATTGAGTATGAACAAACGGAACTGGATTCTTCTCGCGCTGCTCGTAATCCTCGGGCTGGTGTTGATAGCCCCTCCCGTGCCCCGCCCCAAAGCACGGGCACAGCGTATCCAAGGGGTGAATAACCTCCCGAGCTTCTCCGCCACGTCGAGCGTCTCGGTCATCTTGCCCAGCACGAACGCGCAGCCCGGTGCCACGTCGGACAAATGACCGCTCCAACGCTTAACAAAGATGCGAGGTAGGCAGCGCGCCCGGCTGAAGCGTGTGGGATCTGGCAGGGTGGAATCCGGGCGCGCTGCTTACCTCGTGGGTTGGACGGAGCCGCTGTGTAGGGCCTGAGATGTTCGTTAGAGGAGAAGTAGGAGGGAGAGGTGCAATCGCCCGCAAGGGAAACGACGATTTGGGTGGAACTCTGTCCGGGTTTGAGGATGGGCCTGTGGCGGGTGCGGCCCCGGAGTAAGGCGGTCGCGCGTCTCCGGAGGCGCCAGCGGCCGGTTGGGGCAAAGGCTGGGCGTGACCGTGGCGGCACTGGAAAGGCGCGGCGGTCTGGGCGGGCGATTGATTGGTTTGGCCGGCGGGTGGCTCATGAGCTGTCGGCGTAAGCGGGGGCGGCCCGGGACAGGAGGGTGCGAGCAAAGAGGCGGACGGTGCCGGAGCGTTCGACGCGACCGATGCAGCGCGGTCAGTGCCCTGGGAGTGGGTTTGGACTGCGGCGGCAAGCGAAGCGCGACGCCGCTTTGGGTTGAAGTGACGCAGGGGTTGCACCAAGCGCTCTTTACTGGCAGGGAAAGCGGCGTCGCGCTTCGCTTGCCGCCGCAGTCCATACTTGCGGGGCGAGGTATTTCGGCCACTTTGTCACTGGCCATGCCATACTTTCGGTGCAATTTCGTTGCGCTTTTCCTACAACTTTTCCAGGTTTGCGTTGTCTAACTGTCTCGTAATGAGCGGAGTAGAATAGTCGGAAGACCCGGTGGATTAGCGGGAACCGGGCGAAAGGGTTGGTATTTGGTTTGATTTCGTTGGAAAGCGCCCTAACACTCTCGAAACATGAGCAAGGCCGACGCAGGTCCAGAGGACCGTTTGGTGCATGCTGCGCGGGACGCCGAGCGCGTCCTCGGGAAAGGCGTGTCAGCCAGCCACTTGGCCAGTTTGGGCAAGCTTGAGGTGCCCGCCGAGGCCCTTCGGGCGCTGCCGCTGGACTTCGTAAAGCGGCATCGGATTCTCCCCATCGGCCTGCATAACGGCACGATTGAGATCGCGACCGCCGAACCCGGCAATCAACGGGTGATCGAAGATATCCGGCTGCTGAGTGGTTTGGAGGTGCAGGAATTTGAAGCGCCGGTGGCCGCGATCCTCGAGAAGATGGCGGAGTGCTACCAGATGACGGTTGAGAAGATGATCGAGAA
>PLZQ01000185.1 GCA_003152225.1 Limisphaerales bacterium
ATCACGCTTACAATAGGTCTAGAGTCTCTTCCTTCGGAGAGGGGCTCATTCTGCAGGCAACGCTTCGACCACCAGGACTTCGAAGGGCTTGAGCTTGAACGGGGTTTCTTCACCGGCACGGAGCTTCGATACCTGCAGATCCTGATCCTTGAACGGGCTAACTAGCTTATACGATTGCGGGCTGCCTTCGGGAAGCTCGAAGACCTTGGCCGCGTCGATCTTGATTTCTGCCGACCTGGACGACGGATTGCGCAGGGTCAGAATGCCTTTCCTCGGCGACCACGAAGCCCAGCCGTAAACCTTGTGCTCTCCCGGGCTGCCGCCGACCCAATGGGTATCGAGCAATGTTTCAGCGTTCACGCGGGACCATTTGGCTGCTTCGGCGAGGGTATCCCAATCCTGCGCCGTCAATAGGCTAGGCGTGACGTATAACTCCTGCAACTGGGTGCCGCACCCGAAATACGTCCGCACCTCGGACTTGAGAACGTGGTTGGTGTCGGCGTTCAAGCCCTCGGCATGCTTCGCGTAAATGATGCCGTGCAGCATGAGGGAATTGAGCGGATAAAGGTCGCTCTTGCTGACGATGCCATCATAGATGTCGTTGTCCCGATAGGTAATCCAGCGCTGGCGCGGCGGTTCTGTCCCCTGTACGAACGAGTGGTCTTCTCCCCCGCGCCAGATCGAATCGGCGTGCAGCAGCCAGAAGGGCGACGGCCAAGTGCCGGTGGTCTGGTTGATGTAAAGGTCGGGCTTGAGGGCGCGCAGCTCGGCAATCAGGCGAAGCATCGCCTCAAAGTCGCGCAGCCCGGCGCTGGGGTCGTCCTTGGTTCCAACACCGATTCCATCGAATTTGAACTGGTTAATGCCATACTTCTGCACGGCCTCAACGCACAGCGAGCGAAACCGCTCGTAATACTTCGCACCGGCCATTGAGAAGTTGCCGTCACGGATCTCAAATCCTTGTTCCCTGCCGTATTTGATGCGCTCGTCGTGGGGCTTGCCATAGCCGCCCCAGGGTGAGAGCCAGATGCCCGGCGCCGCCCCGATCGCGTTCGCCGCCTCTTGAATAGGCATGAAGCCATTGGGGAATCCCTCGTGGAACCGCCACAGGGTCTTGTAATCATCCCAGCCATCGTCAAACAGGAAAGAATCCAGCTTCACGCCGCGCTGCTTCACCAGTTCCTCGCCGTAGGCGTGAATCACACCCAAGGCGGCTTTCTCGTCATACTTACTGAAATAGCCTATGTCATACCACGAATTGTAATGGAGGAATGGACGATAGGGATGAGCGCGCTCCCGCTCCAGATAAGCCAGAAAACCGCGCCGCAACTGCCCCTTGAGAACAAAACCGATGACCGACGAGCACGCGAAACTCTCCCCGACCTGCAGCGGCGTGCCGCGGGGCAGGAAGCAGCGCACATAGCCCATCTCGCCGCGATTGACCGAGAGCGGGTGCTCGACTCCAAAGAACGCCGTCTTAGTCGCAACGGGTGATCCCTCCACCGTGCCGGTGGAGGTTGCGTCAGGCACCGGCGTGTCCAGGAGAAGGATATCCTTGAGCGGAACTGGAGCTTGCTCCGCCTTGAGTTCGATCTGCTAGCGCAGATAGCGTGACCCCTCCCGCAAAATGGCTCGCCAGGTGACTTGCAGGTTGCCGTCGGCGCTGACCAGTTCGGCCACCGCTTGGCGGCCCGGCAAGCGCTCCGCAAACCGCGAGAGGCCGGGGTTAGCCGCCAGGGTTTCCATACACACCGGTCCAACGAGCTTGAAGCCAGACGCGCGGACAAACGCCCCATTAGTCAGTACCAGGCTGAACAGCTCTCCCTGAAGCCGTATCGTCTGGCCGGTTAGAAGGTCCTGCACAAAGTCGGGATGAAGCTGCTGGTGCTCGATTGTCCAGGCGGCAACCACCTCCCGGTTGCTCAAGGTGACGGACTCCGCAAGCGCCCCGGCAGGGAGCAACCCAAGACAAGCCGTCGCGCCGGCCAGCGCCACCATCAGGTGAAGTTCATTGAAAAGTGGATGTTGCATACGTCGTCAGTCTGTTAGGTCCGTAGGCGCTTTGCCAGTGGCTAGGCGGGTGAATTTCTCGCCGAACTGTGTGAATCCCGGAACAAACCCGCCGTGCGAAAGGAAGAACTGCCCGTCCTCGACGCCCATGAAGCGATCCAGGCGATCAGACCTGCCGGTCGGATCGTGGCTGAAGCTTGCGGTGGTAAGTTCGAGCCACTGGCCATCAGGAACGCGAATCCACTGGTTGCCGTAGAGCGCCTTGCGACCTAGATGGCCGTTGGCGCCTCCGAAGTTCTCGCTGAAACTATACAGGCCGCGCAGGTACCCGCCCTCCTTCGGGGCCTTCCAACTGGAGATGAGCATCCACTGCTGCTTGTCAGGCTGGAAATAGTAGCCGGAGAAGATGGTATGGGTGGCGTCAACGGGTTTGGCAGTCACGAGGAACCGCTGCTTCGCGCCGGGCTTCCAGGGATACACCCAATGGCTGTGACCTCCGGTGCCTTCGTTGCCGAAATCACCCGACACGACACCTGTGCCTTTGGCCACAAGCGTGACCCGGTTCTCGTCAGCGACCTTACCGCGGTCCACCGCCTCGCCACCACTGTCCCAGACGCTGAAGATGATGCGGCGCTCAGTGGGGCTGTTGACCTGCATGCCGAAATAGCCACGGTGCCAACCGCAGGCCATGTAGTAGGTCCAGAGCGGATCTTCCAGGGCAGTGACCTCACAATAGAACGCCGCCACGTTGGTCCCCTTCGGCACCGGATAGGCGAGATGCACCGAGGCGGCGTTGCGCCGCGGTTGAAGATTGAATTGAGCCTCTTCCGCGGCGGGGCCCTGAAGCATCAGCGCCTCAATGTCCCCCACCGGAGTGCCAGACGGATTGAGGGACTCCAGCGTGAACTGCTGATACCCTGCTGCCGCGATGTCGAACGCCTTGAATGGCACCGCGACGGGATTGGTTCCGGAGCCCCTGGCCAGTGCCTCGTTGGATGTGCCGGCCACGTTGAGGCGCAGCCGGCTCTCGGCCCCGGCGGGTAACCGCATCACGATCGAACAGTCCAGCCTGCCGGGATGTTTGAGCTCGCCAAACCAGAGCACTTTGAGCGCCGGGTCTTGCCAGCCAGAAATGCCGGAGCGTTGCGAGACGCGCGCGCCGTCGGGGTCCGGGTCAAGGTAGGCCGTGCAAGCGGGAACCCGCAGTTGGGCGTTTGCCGCTGCCACAAATCCGGCCACGGCCAGGCAGAGGAGAAACTTCAAGCTGTTCATAATCAGTCTTCCTCAATTCAACGAGTTGGCGGCAACGGCTCTTGCATTGGCGCGTAGCGCCTCTGAGGTTCAGAGACGGCAAGATTCATGGCAGTCCCGGTCCGCCCAGGTTGTCCGCGCAACGCCCATCGCGTAGTTCGAGCTTGGGGCCGACACGCTCGCCAGCGCGCCGGCAGCCACAAGGAGAGCCAGCGGCAACCAGCGCCCGAGGTTGGAAACGGCGGTCACGGGCAGAAAATGCATCCGCGCCGTGCTCGACGCCAGTGCAATATTCCTTTGCCTGATATCCCGCTGACCTGATTTCTATTCGCGACGAACACTTCCGCCTTATTGCCAGCGGAATAGCCGCAGCGCGACCCCAAATGAGATCACGCCCCATACCAGCAGGATCGCAACCTGACGCGCGACCGCGGCAGGCCCAGCGCCGTCGAGCATGACTGCGCGCACTCCTTCGATGAGCGCGGTAAGCGGCAAGGCCTTGATCAGCGGTTGAAACACCTCAGGAAATCGGGCGGAGGAAAAGAACACGCCCGAGCAGATAGCCATCGGCAGGCTCACCAGGTTCACCAGGCCCGCGACGGTGTGGGTGGTTTGCGCCCGCGAGCCCACTAGCAGGCCCATGCCGGCGAAGACTAGCGAGCCCAGAGTGCTGAGCGCGACGATGAGCAGCAGCGAGCCTCGGATCGGCACCTCGAACACCCAATGGGCGAACGCGAGCAGCAACGGCAATTCCCCAAGCAGGAACAGTCCCCGCACGAGCACGAAGGAGAGCAGGAAATGGCCGCGCGACATGGGCGTGGCGGCCATGCGTTTGATTAGCTTGCGCACGCGCATCTCAACCAAAACGAAACCCACGCCCCACAAGCCGCTGGACATTAAGTTGAAGCCCAGCAGGCCGGGGATCAGAAAATCGATATAGCGCGACCCAGGCTCCGTCACGAGTTGGTCCTTCACCGGCATGGGGTCCGTGCGACCCTCCGCGCGCTGCAAAGCATCGTCCACCAGCGCCCGGGCCATACGGCTGTCGGGCCGGGTTGGGTCATATTCGTACGTTCGCGATTGTCCGGCGCTGACCACCAGAGAAACTTTGCCGGCGCGCAAAGCGTCGTGTGCCTCCAGTGCGTTGAGCCAGCGCACATGCATGGCAGGGCTCTTCGTGAGCGCATCGCGCCACGCTTCGGCCCCAGGAGATGCTTGAATGGCGACTTCGACTGGCTCGGGCGGTCGATTGCGGAAGGCAATGCCTAGCGCCAAGGCGAGGGCGAGCGGGAAGCCGTAGGTCCAGAAGACCGCCGCAGGTTCACGCGCAAAGATACGCCAGCGCATGAGCGTTAGTTGCCACAACGGGTGCTGGCGTTCGGCAGTGCGTTTTAGTTGCGGCATTCTAATCGCGCAGTTGCCGGCCAGTCAGGTTGACGAACACGTCTTCGAGCGTGGCATGGTGTGTGGAGAGCCTCGACAACGTATGCCCGGCTTGCTGGAGATGGTTGAGCAGGAGCGGCAGGGTTTTATGCAACTGCTCGACCGTGAGCGACAGCCCGTCGCTGCGGCGTTTCACCGCATGCACGCCGGGCAAGGCGCTCATGCGGGTTTCCTCGACCAGCCCATCACAGGAGAACTCGACCACGTCCGTACCGCCCAGCGATTGGATCAGTTCCCGCGGGGTTCCCGACGCGATGACCTTGCCCTTGTCGATGACGGCGACCCGGTCACAGAGCCGCTGCGCTTCGTCCATGTAATGCGTCGTGAGCAGCACCGTGCGTCCTTCGCCCTTGAACCTCTCAATCAACCCCCACAGTTGCCTCCGGGACTGCGGGTCGAGCCCGCTGGTGGGCTCATCCAGAAATAGAATCTCCGGATCCCCGACCAGGGCGCAAGCGACCGCCAGCCGCTGCTTTTGGCCGCCGGACAGTTTTGAATACCACGTCTGGCGCTTGTCGGTAAGTGAGACCAACTCAAGCAAGTCGCGCACTTCCGTGCCGGTGGCATAAAATGACCGAAAGAGGCGCAGCGTTTCCTCCACGGTCAGCTTGTCAGAGAGGTTGGTTTCCTGCAGCGAGATACCCAGCCGTTGACGCAGCCAATCAGCATCGGATTGCCAGGTGCGTCCGAGGAGCTCGACCTCGCCTGAAGTGGCGGAGAGCAAGCCTTCGAGAATCTCGACTGTGGTTGTCTTGCCGGCGCCGTTTGGACCCAGCAGTCCAAAGCACTCACCGGCTTGCACCAGAAGATCCAGCCCATCGACTGCCCGCACGGCGCCATAGTCTTTGACCAGGCGTCGGCAGCAAATCGCGGGTGGCTTGTCCAACATGGCCTAATAACTAGATTGAAAACCGTGGATTGACAAGCAACCGCGAGAAGGAAGATCGTCGGTATTGGAAACCTTATTCTGACAAGTCTTTCAAGTATATGCGAACATTGCTGCCGTTGGGATTGGTCCTTGTGTTCCTCGGTCCTTGGCTCGTCTGTCCGGCGGTGGCAGCGGAGCCCGGAGCCGAAATTGAGGATTTTGAAGCAGGCTACCAACCGGCACGATGGACATTTTCCAATGGCCCCGAGTTTCCGGGCGCCAAGGGAAGCTTCGAACGGGCAACGGAGGCGGCACATGAAGGGCAGTATGGCGGGAAGTTGACGTTCGATTTCACGGGCGGAGGGAATTACGTAGGGGCGATCTTGCAGATGCCGGAGAGCGGCGCTGGCGCAACGGGCGAGTGGAGCGGGCTGCGGTTATGGCTCAAGCGGCCAGAGGGCAATGATTTCGTTTTTCGCTATAGCGATTCGTCCGGGCAGACGTTCCAGAAGCCGGTCGAGTGTCCTGAGGGCCGCTGGGTGCGCGTCACGATTCCTTTTAGCGGATGGACGGCTCATTGGGGTGGCCCGGGTGATGGCAAGGTGCGCGGCAGACCTAAAATGCTGGCCTTGAACGTTGACCATGGCTTGCAGACCAAGGGGGCGCTGTTGTTCGACGACCTGCGTCTGGTGAACGCCCAGGAGGCCGTCGCGCGGGTGTCGTATCCGGCTTACCGCTTCGGGCCCGAGGAAGGATGGCACACACGCGCCGACGGCAACGGCGGAGGCACCCGGCTGAACGGCCGGACATGGATGGCTGATTTCTCTCAGGGCGCGCGCTGGCTTTCTTTGGGTGTCCCCGATCATGTGCTGTTGGGCAACGTGGAAAAGATACGGCTCCGAGTGCGCGGCAGCGCCAAGGGGCACCCGATCCGTTTGGTGCTGCATACTCATTTCATGACTTTCCAGAAGACGATTGGGGAGTTCGCCGGGGACGGCGAGCAAGAGCTGGTGACCGACGCTCCGCCCGGCCCGGGCTGGGAATGGCACGGCGGCGAGAACGACGGCAAAATTCACGGTCCGTTGCGGCTGGGAGAAATTGGGCTGGGAGGCGGGAGTAGTGCCTCACCTTGCGCGCTGGAACTGCTCGAAGTGATTGTGGATGCATCCTGCCCGGAGGAGAGGCGATGCGTGCTGCTGGCGGAAAGTCGCAGCGCGGGGAATGATTCCTGTTTTGTGGCGCACGCGCGAGCATTGAGCGCCACAAGACTCGATGGGGAACTCCATTGGGTATTGCGCGACTGGGATGGCAACGAAGTCGGGCGGGGGAAGCAGGCTGTGGTTGTGCCGGCGAAATCCGAGCCGGCGGAGTTCAAGCTGCCAATCAAGGAAGCAGAAAGGGCTCGGCGAAGATTTCTGGAGGCCGAGATCAGTCTGGACATTCCCGGCCAGGAGGTAGCGCCGGTGCGGGCGGCGTGGGTGGCCGGGTTGGACGAGAAAGGCGATGCCGCTCTGGAGCCGGAATCTCCATTCGGGATGGGGGTGTATCTCAACCGATATGGAGGTGATGCCGGAGGGTTAGCGCTAATGGAGCGCGCGGCGCAAATGGCGCGCGACGCGGGTGTGAAATGGTCGCGCGAGGACTTCTCCTGGGGCCGCGTCGAGCAGCAGCGCGGGCAGTTCGACTGGACCTACTATGACAACCTGGTGGCCTGCGCCCGGCGCAACGGCATTACCGTTTATGCCATCGTCGGTTACTGGACGGGCTGGACCAAGCCCTATACCTCGGAGGGAATCGAGGATTACGTCCGGTTTCTGAAGGTAATGGTTCGGCGTTACCACCAGGAAATCAAGCAGTGGGAGATCTGGAACGAGCCGAATATCTTCTTCTGGGATGGGCCGAAGGACCTGTACGCCCAACTGTTGACCAAGAGCTATGCGGCCATCAAAGAAATTGATCCGACAGCGCAAGTGCTTGGACTCTCGACCGCCGGGATCGATCAGAAGTTCATCAGCCGGATGCTCGAATTACAGGCCCCGTTCGACATCCTCACTATCCATCCGTACCGCGCGCATCTGAACGACTTGGCGTTTATCGAGGACCTGAAGAAGGTGTCAGACCAGGTGAAACTGCCCGACGGCAAGCGGCGGCCGGTCTGGCTGACCGAAATGGGCTGGGCTACGCACACCCCCCACAACACGCTACGGCAGGATTTCGTCCCCAACACCCTGCGCGCCCAAGCCGAGTTCATCGCTCGCAGCTACTTGTGCGCGATCGTTTCCGGGGTCGAGCCGAAGACCTTTTGGTACGACTTCAGAAACGACGGCGACGATCCAATCTACTTCGAGCACCAGATGGGCATCGTCCATAGCGACTTCAGCCCGAAACCGGCATACCTCGCCTACGCGACCCTGACGCGGGTGCTCCGAGGCAAGCGCTTGGTCGGGCCGGTGCCGGCGCCGCAAGGCGTTCTAGCCTTCAATTTCAAGCCTACAGGGGTAAATTCAGGCGAGACCATAGCGTTATGGAGTCCGCTGGCCGATGCCCGGATGGAGCTTCCCCCCCCAGCGAAGCGTCTCACCCGCATCAACGGGGTTGGCGAGCAGAGCGAACTCCGAGTCCAGGCCGGCAGGGTGAGCCTCGAATTGAAGAAAGGAGCGCCTGTGTATTTGCTTTATCCGTGAATCAGAGTAAACCCTCTCGGCGCACGGACTTGCGCTGAGCCCACCCGCCGCCGCGGCGTGAAGGACGCTCCCATCGCCAGCGCCAGAGCACTGCCATGGAAGCTACACATTCCGAACTGCGCATCAGCGGCTTAGCCTTCCGCCTTGAAAACATTCATTTTGACGGGCATAAATGCATTCAGCAGCCTGTCTTTTAATCAGTCAACGTAGAACTCATCATGAGGTTCACATGAAGAATCTGCTTAGGATCAACAAATTTGTATTGTTTGCGGTTTTGGCTTTCACGGCATGTGAACTGCCAAAGCAGCCGCAACAACGCACATTCAAATCCAGCGGAAAGGTTGACTATGATATAACGACTGAAGAAGCGTCCATGCTTGATTCTATCCAGCAAAAGACTTTTCTTTTCTTCCTGAATGAACATCACCCTGATTGGGGGATTGTAAAGGACCGCACGGCTAGCTGGGCGCCTGCCAGCATCGCCTCCACAGGCTTTGGGATCCCATGCTTTGCCATTGGGGTTGAAAGAAAGTGGATCAGCCGTGAGCAGGCCGCGCAGATCACGCTGAACACGCTCGAGTTTTTCTATAATTCAGCTCAAAGCGCTGCTACCAATGTGACGGGTTATAGAGGTTTCTACTACCATTTCCTAGCCATGGATACCGGCACACGTACCTGGAGCTGTGAACTTTCTTCCGTGGACACCGGCCTGCTCATGATGGGGATCATCTTTGCCCGGAACTATTACAACCTAGATAATGAAGTTGAAGACCGCATCCGTTTGCTGGCAGGGAAATTACTTGGCCGAATTGATTGGAATTTCATAACGATGCCCCCTTCGGGTGAATATGCCAACACGATCTCCATGGGCTGGACACCCGAAAAGGGGTTGCACGAGATGGGCTGGAAGGGCTACAATGAAGCACTGTTCCTTTACATCCTGGCCGCCGGCACAGGCATGGAAAATGTCAGACAAGCCTATCAGGCATGGCTAAAAGGGTACAAATGGCAGACACCCTACGCGGGACTTTCGCACGTAGCTTTTCCTCCTCTGTTTGGTCACCAGTTCTCGCAGGCCTTCATCGATTTTCGTGGCCTGTCTGATCCGTATCTGAAGGAAAAGGGGATCGATTATTTCGAAAACTCCCGCCGCGCCACCTATGTGCAACGGCAATACGCCCTCGACAACCCGCACGGCTGGGTCGGCTACGATTCGCTTTGCTGGGGCGTTACCGCCTGTGACGGCCCGACGGAGAAGTATAACTTCGATGGCAAGAAGTTCTTAGGTTATGCCGGCCGGGGAACGAGCGGGCCGGAGTGGAACTACTTTGATGACGGGACGATTGCGCCTTACGGCCCACTGGCTTCCCTGCCCTTTGCCCCTGAAATCGTATTGCCGACGATTCAGTCGATGCTCCAGAAATACGGTGATCGGCTTTGGGGCAAGTACGGCTTGTATGATTCGTTCAACCCGACGGCCAAGTGGTTCGACGATGATTATCTTGGGATCGACCAGGGCCCGCTGCTCATCATGATCGAGAACTTCCGGACCGGACTGGTGTGGGATTATATGATGAAAGACATTGTGATCCAGCGGGGGTTGAGCCGGCTTGGATTTGAGTACTCGAAAGGACCTCACGCCGGGGCTGCGCGGCTTCCCAATAATGGAATCAAGATTACAAACTTCAACAGTTCCCAATCGCCTGTGAAAGTGATCACTAATGAGGTCGCGAGCCAGGACTTCAACGAAAAGGAGATTCGCATCCGCGAGACTCCGGCGGCGGTCGCCATCTATTAATAACCATCAAACCTGTCAATGACATGACGACGGAACAGGAAACCACCGCGGTTCACCAAACCAAGCCGGAAGATCGCATCCGTTTTTCCCAACTGGCGGCCTACGGTGCCGGAGGCATCATTCCCATCGCCCTCTTTAATATCGCCGGCATCCTCGTGGGTTTGATGGGAAATATCAGCCTCGGGCTCAGCGCCTTCTGGCTCGGCGTTATCCTGATCATCCCGCGCTTGTGGGATGCTCTCTCTGATCCCGTGATCGGGCACCTCTCAGATAACACTCGGACCCGCTGGGGGCGCCGTCGTCCCTTTCTGCTGCTCGGCGGAATACTCGTGTCGGTCTTTTTTGTGATCATGTGGTGGATTCCCAAAGGGGATCGGGTGCGGCTCTGGTTCCCGACCGAAACGGGCTTCCAGGCGTTTCAGTTGGTCTATATCCTCCTGTCGCTCCTGCTGTTCTTCACTGCCTGTAATATTTTTGAGATTCCTCACGGCGCCCTTGGCATGGAGATGACCACCGATTACCATGAGCGCACCCGCCTTTTCAGCGCCAAGAGCTTCGTCGGCAACCTTTTTGCCATGAGCACGCCCTGGCTTTTTGCCCTGGCCAATCTCGAGCGGTTCAAAGGCACTGGCAACGAGGCCGACGGGATGCGCTATGTCTCGATCATGATCGCGGTTGTGCTCATCCCGCTCTCATTCTGGTGGACTTTCCAGTTGCGCGAACCGGGCTTCAGCAAGGCGGCCAAGCATGAAAAGACACCTTTCTGGAAGGATATGAAACGCACAGCCAGCAACCGGAACTTCGCCAGGCTCACCCTGGCCGTCTTCACCCTGGCCATGGGTTTCAATTTCGTCCAGTTGCTCGGGTCATACATCCCCATTTTCTACGTGTTCGGCGGCGACAAAGTCGCGGGCGCTTACTTGCTCGGGATCAACGGCACCATCTGGGCCGTCACCGGACTGCTGGCAGTCTTCCCTCTGAACTGGATCAGCCCGAAATTGGGCAAACGCAATACCCTGGCGATTGCGATCTTGCTCATGTGCCTGGCCCAACTCTCCAAGATCGTTTGCTACAACCCTCACTTGCCTTACCTGATCGTTATCCCCACCATCCTGCTTTCCGCCGGGATGCTCTTCTTCTTCACCCTCGGTTCTTCCATGGTCGGCGACATCTGTGATGAGGATGAGTTGGCAACGGGTTACCGCGCGGAGGGAAGTTACTACTCCATATTCTGGTGGTTGATTAAAATGGGAACTGCCTTCGCCAGCTTCATCGCCGGTGCGCTCATCGTCTTAACCGCCTTTGACGAGATCCAAGTCACCAAAGTCGATGGTCTCCAGGGGAATATCCGGGGCATTCGCAGCGAGATCCAGTCCTGGGGAGGCGCTCAGACTTTCACCGGCACGCCTTCGGAGTTGCTCGGGAAAGCCAAAACGGAGGTCGCGAAAGCGCTGAACGAGGCTAAGAAATATGTGGGCTCCCTGGAACTGGAATCGGCCAAGCAGCCGAAGGCGTCCGAGCCATCGGCGACGGAATACCAGAGCCGCAAGCGTGACAGACTGCGGGATGCGTTAGCCACGATGCGATCCACCGCCGGCGGACTGGAACAGTTGCAGTTGCGCCTGGCTAACCTGGGACCCCAGACTCAGGGTTCACTGGTCAAAGCCACGGTGGCCGAAGCCATTCCCCTGACCCTTCAAACCAGGATCGAGAAAGCCAGGATGAACTCATTCGAGTTAATGGCGCACCTGCAATCCCAATCCCAGAAACACAAGAACAGCCTGGCACACTACGAGGAAATCCTCCGCAACATGACCACCGTGGACGACCGGATTGCCAGCCTCAAGGCCGCCTCATCCCTGAAGGCCCTGGACCAGGCGCTGACCGCCATCACGAACGACATCGTGCCACTGACCAAACAAACTCCTTTTACTCTGCTGATGATGCGCGTCGTCGAGATCGGGCTGCCGGTCTTACTGAGCCTCTTTTCCCTCTACTTTCTCTTCCAGTACTCATTGACTGAAAAGCGGTCCCACGAGATCAAAGATCTTTTGAAGCAAAGGAATGAGGCGCGTTCAAAAGAGGCGCACGATGCGCCCGGCGCAAAGACCGTGTAGCCGCACTCTGGTCCTGCCCGCCTTTAACGTATGGCTGGTCTTCCTCCCCCAACCACTGAACACGAATGAACTTCCAGGTCAAAGCAAACCACTTCTACCTAAACGACAGGAAAGCCTTCCTCAATTCAGGCGAGATTCATTATTTCCGGATCAAACGCGAGCTTTGGGACCAGCACCTGCAGGCAGCCTGCGAGGCCGGTTTAACCACCGTCAGCACGTATGTCTCTTGGGCCTGGCACGAATCAGAGGAAGGCGTCTTTGATTTTGACGGCCGCTCATGCCCGGAACGCGATCTCAAAGGCTGGCTGCAGCGCTGCCAGGCCAAGGGTTTGACCTGCATCGTCAAGCCGGGGCCATTCATCCTGGCTGAGACCCGTGGCGCGGGGCTGCCGGACTGGTTCCTGGATCAGTTCCGGGAACAAGTCAAAATGCGCGACAGCAAGGGGAAGATCGTGTCAAGCGACGGCGTCAGCCTTTTTCACCCAAAGTATTTGGAGAAGCTAACGCGTTGGTACGACCACGTCATGCCGTTCCTCCACGAACGCGAAATATCGGCCGGCGGCCCGATTATCATGATGCAGATCTGCAATGAGATCGGTTTGTTTTCGTGGCTGGCGCACCAGGCTGACTATGGTGAACGTGTCCGGGCTCGCTTCATTGCTTACTTGTCAACTACCTGGAAGAGTATTGCCGAACTGAACCGCCGGTGGGAAACCGCTTACCCGGACTTTGCTCATGTCGAACTCCCCCCGGACGGACGGCTGCCTTATGCGTCCAAGGGGGACCGCTGCCGCGACCATGACTGGCACCGTTTCTGGAGAACCTACTACGGCGATTACTTGCGCATGCTCACGCGCATGGCCCGGGAGAGAGGGCTCAAGGTTCCCTTCTATCACAATCTGCCGGGTTGGATCTATGGCAGCGGCTATGAATTCCCGGTCAATATCACCATGTACGAAGACCTCTTCGGGAATAAGAGCGAGCTCTTTTTCGGCGTGGACCATATCCCGGAATTTCTGTCACACCGCAACATGCACGATGACCGGATTATCAACGACATCACCTCCGCCATGCAGGGGAACAAGCCGCTGTTTGCCGCCGAGTTCCAGTGCGGCTCCCGGGAATACCACGTCGTCACCAACCCTCGGGAGCTGGAACTCTTCTACAAAGCCAGCATCGCTCACGGTCTCACCGGCTGGAATTATTACATGTTCTCCCAAGGTCGAAACCCAGGACGCCGGGGCTATTCCGGAGATACGTTTTACTGGTTCACCCCGCTAACGGCTGAAAGCGAGCGCAGCAGCGCTTTCTCCCTGATCCAACGGATGAGCAAGATCGTCAAGACTTCCGAACGCGTGATCCTTGAAGCGGAACGCAAGGCCGAGGTCTGCGTCCTTTTCTATCCGCCGTATTATGCCACTGAACTGGAAAGGCCGGAAACCGGGGCCAGCGGGCTTCAATATATCGCCTCGGCTATCCGCCGGCCCGCCTACTTCGACGGTTTGTTGAAAGTGCTGCAGGTCCTCAACATCGATTATGATATGGTGGACCTGTGCCAGGCGTCCGCGGAAACCCTGGCCAAATACAAGCAGGTCTGGGCGTTCAGCACCGATGAAATGAACGCCGGTGATCAGCAGACCCTGCTGAGTTACACCAGGGCCGGCGGGCAGTTGGTCATGTTCCCCTGTCTGCCCGACCGCGAGATGTCGCAAGCGCCTTGCACCTTGATCCGGGATGCCCTCTCCGTAAAACCATCGGGAACCGAGATCATCGATTCTCCCCTGGTCGACATCTACAACTTCAAAGACAACAAGTGTGCCAATCCGCAGATCATTTATACTGAGCAATCGCTTGCCGGCGCGGAAATCATCGCAAGGACGATCGGCGGTTCTCCGTGCGGATTCACAAAGCCCCTTGGCCACGGCTCGATCATTCACCTGGGAACCTGGATCGGGTTCGACACGGAAGGGCATAAAGCGGTCTATGAAGCCATTCTGAGGCAATCGGGTTCAAAGCTCAGGCAGGCTTCCTCCTCCAATGACCATATAGCCGTTCTTGAGCGCTTCACGCCTGACCATGCGGCCATTCTTTTTATTGGGAACTATTACAACGAAGACCAGGAGGGCAAAGTCACCTATACCCATCCCGAAAGCGGGGAGACCATCCATGTGCCCTACGCGCAAGACCGAATGACATGGCCAGCCCTTTACGGCGTCTTGACCCCAGTGTGCATGGAGGTTTCTGATGGCATCAAGATCCTGCACAGCACTTCCGATATTCTCGGCGTTGCGCTCAATGACGGCCATCTGGATATCACCCTGCACGGAGATAGGGACCTGGCCGGGGAGATCGTTTTCGAGGGGCCCGGAGTTGATCGGATCAGCTCTGCGACCCTATTAGGCGAAACTGTCAGAATGGTGCGTGACGACAAACGCACCGCGTTCATCTACCGCCACAAGCACCAGGAAGATGTAACCCTGAGCGTAGCGATACTGACTCTTAAGAATTCTCTTGGCTTAGCCTGTGAGTTTCTTGCCAATGGCTCCCTCAAAAGCATCCAGGTTGACCCGATCCGGATAAACCTCAAAGCAACGACTCCCTTTTCCAGGCCGGGCACGAACCTCTACGTGAGGAAAAGAAGCAAACCATTTGAATTCACCGCTCTGCTGGGCCCGGAAAGCAATAGCCGGTTTAACGTTGCCCATGATGCTTTTGTGGCCCGGGGGAGCTGGGCCGGTCTTGATTACACCTGCATGCTGCAACTGTCGACAAAGAGCCTGAGCTGGCGGTGGAGTGTTGATCTCAGGAACCTGTCTGGCCAGGAGGTGGAACTGGATCTGATTTACGTTCAGGACGCCGGGCTGAAACCGCTGAATGCCGGGATGCTAAACGAATATTATGTCAGCCAGTACCTGGAACGGCGCATCCTTGTGGATAAAACCTATGGGGCCGTGGCTTGCTGCCGCCAGAACATGAAGGAATCCACCGGTCATCCCTGGTTCATGATGGCCTGCCAGAATGCCGCACTGGCAGGGAGTGTGGACGGCATCCAGTTCTATGGCAGGACGTACCGGGAAACCGGTATCCCGGAAGGGCTGCTGGCTGACCACCTGGGCGGAGAGTATGCCGGCGAATCTTCGGTATTTGCCTTGCAGGAAAAGCCATTTAGCCTCGCGGCCGGCGGGGTCCATAGAAGCGCGTTTGTTGGCACCTATCGGCCGGATCATCCCCAGGCCACATCAGGGGAGGATCTGAACAGCCTGCCCGGCCTCATGCTCGAATTTGATGGTGAGCACCCCGCCCCGCATACCAATGACCTGATTCCCCCAACAAGGAATCTATTCAATACAACTCCATTCCTGCCGGTAGATGATTTGGATGAGGATGAGCTGAACCGCTTCTTTGATGAGCCAAGGCGCCATTGCGAATATGAAAGCGGCCGGTTGCTGTCATTCTTCAGCGCCCAAAACAACCATGTCGTGCTGCGGGCTAAAGAGGTCAGCGCCGATCGGCCGCATGCCCACATCATGCAAGCCCGGGCTGGATATGTGCCGGATGAAGGCATCATGTCCACCACCGCGTTTGCCTTTGGGGTCTTCCATTCACAACTCACCCAGGGCAACACCAATTTCCAGGTGCTGCTGTCGGTCTGCACCAGCCAGTTCAATCTCGCTCCGGAGTCGGGTCAGCGGATCTTCGTGGAGGTGGATGGAAGACGCTATCTCCTTGGCGTCCCCTCAGCCTTCGAGATGGGTCTCAATCACTGCCGCTGGATCTATAAGCACGGCCATCACTGTTTCCAAGTCCGTTCCTGGACCTCCCAAGCCGCTCCGCAGGTAAATCTGGACTTCAAAGTGATCAGTGGAAATAGAGTGAGCTTGCTCATTACTCATGACTTTGATGCGCTGAACGGCTGGACCATTCACCCCGGGAACCAAGCCGGTGAGTATCTGGCCAAACCCAGGATCGACAGCGTGATCGCAGCCCAGTTTCCACAGGCACGATTCCGAATTGCCCTGAACAGCACCGGCGCCGATTACCAGGTTGGTGGCGACGAAATGCTATACGCGCACGGTAACGGCCCGAGAGGCTCGCTGTTTGTCGTCGCTGTCCGTGAAACCGCAGATTGGTGCATGAGTTTTATCGGTGAAGTGTCTTCGACTGCCGATGCCGTTCGCTTCACAGCCCCTGATCGCCAGTATCTCTCCGATTGCCGCGATGGACAGTCATCTTGGAATGATCTGAGCTTGAAGCTTTCCTTGCGCGGAACCCAGCAAGACATCGCTGCCATCCGCGAGATCCTGCCTTGGTACGGCCTGAATGCCCTCACCCATTTTCTGACGCCTTACGGGCTGGAGCAGTTCAGCGGGGCAGCCTGGGGCACGCGCGATGTGTCCCAGGGTCCCATTGACCTCTTATTAACCCTTCAAAAGTACGATGCCGCCAGGCAGGTGTTGCGCATCATATTCTCGAACCAGGACGCGGATGGCGGATGGCCACAGTGGTGGATGTTCGACCGCTACTCGAAGATCCGGTCTGATAGCGCCCATGGCGATATTGTTTACTGGTGCCTCATTGCCCTCAGCAATTATGTCAAAGTTACCGGCGACCTGAGCTTTCTGAACGAGGTCCTGCCTTATTATTATGAAAAAGGCCCTGCTCAGGCTGAGCATGCGCCGCTCAGCGAACATGTTGACCGGCTGATTAAAAGGATCGTTGCTTCCTTCATTCCGGGCACCGCCTTCGTACCCTTTGACGGAGGTGACTGGAATGATTCCCTGCAGCCGGTCAGTAAGGAACTGGCACAACGAATGATCTCCAGTTGGACCGTCGAGATGAATTACCAGGCCTTTTCTCAATATCAATGGGTTTATGAACAGGCCGGAAATACAAGCAAAGCCGGAGAGCTGAAAGCAATCTGTGAAAGGATCAAAGCCGATTTCAACAGATACCTGGTCAAGGATGGCGTCGTCGCCGGATATGGGCTGGTCGCAGACGACCGCAGCATCAGTCTGCTGTTACACCCAAGGGATACCACCACCGGCATTCGTTACAGTATCCTGCCAATGAACCGTGGCATCATCAGCGGGATATTCACCAACGAACAGGCGCAGCATCATCAGGATCTTATTGAACAGCATCTGAAAGGCCCTGACGGCGCCCGCCTGATGGACCGTCCGCTAAAGTATCACGGAGGTCTCCAAACCATGTTCCAGCGGGCGGAAAGCAGCACCTTCTTTGGCCGTGAGATCGGCCTGATGTACATGCATGAGCACCTCCGCTATGCGGAATCCCAGGCCCGCACTGGCAGAGCGGATGCCTTCGTTAAAGCGCTCCGTCAGGCGATCCCGGTGGGATACCGGGACGTTGTCCCTTGCGGGGATATCCGCCAGTCGAACTGCTATTACAGCAGCTCCGATGTTGCCTTCAGCAACCGTTACGAGGCCGACGAACTTTACGATGGAATCAAGACCGGCAAGTTCATGCTCCGGGGCGGATGGCGGGTTTACTCCAGCGGGCCTGGTATCTTTATCGGCCTGGTCGTTTCGCAGTTGCTTGGCTTGAGGAATGAAGCCGGGAACATCATCGTCGATCCGGTCATGCCGTATTCTTTGGATGGTTTATCCGTCTCAATGGATTACTTGGGGCATGGCGTGACGTGGAATTATGCGGTCAAGGAAGGCAACTTCAGCCCCCGAGCTGTTTCCATTAATGGCAAAGCTGTTCAGTTCACGCTTGAAGAAAACAAATACCGTCTGGGTGGAGCCGTGATTCCGGCTGAACAATTCCTGGCTATGCTGGATCGGCAGGAAAACACCGTGGAGATAAGGTTATAGATAGCCCACAACCATCCCTTGGGGCCGAGGGAACGCGCAAACCCCAAACGCCGCTCCACCCGTGACTGTGCGGTTGTCCCCAGGCCAATAACATGGGATGGTGGCGGCACGACATGCCAGTGAAAGTCAAAATCTGCGGCATCACGAATCTCCCCGACGGGGCAGCCGCCGCTGATGCCGGCGCCGATGCGCTGGGGTTCATGTTCTACGACCAAAGCCCCCGCGCCATATCCATTGAGGCTGCCGCAACCCTGATCCGCCAACTGCCGCCGTTCATCCTGAAGGTGGGCGTGTTCGTCAATGCGCCTGAGGACCTGGTGGGTCGCGCGATCCGGGAGTGCGGCCTGAACCTGCTGCAGTTTCATGGCGATGAGACTCCCGAGTATTGCCTGCAGTTCGGCCTGATGAGCATGAAGGCCTTCCGCATTCGTGACGCGGCCTCGCTCCAGGCGCTATTGGGCTACCATACCGATGCGTGGTTGCTCGACGCCTACTCGCCGGACCGGCCTGGCGGCACCGGTGAGACTTTCAATTGGGACCTCGCCCTGGAAGCGCAGGGTTGGGGCCGCCCGATCTTTCTGGCCGGCGGCCTGACTCCTGAGAACGTCGCCGAGGCTGTGCGACGGGCGCGGCCCTACGCCGTTGATGTATCCAGCGGGGTCGAGGCAGCGCCAGGCAGAAAAGACCACGCCAAACTCAGAGCGTTCATCCAGGCGGCGAAGTCGGTTGAGGGCTGAGCCGTTACTAAGCAGCCGGAGCGAGCGCCAAGGACTCCGGTGGGGCTATGGAGGTATGAGCGGGCGGTAGGGGACGTAGTCCCATCCATTCCACCGGAAACCGCGAAAAACCAGGCTAGCGAACATTCGCCACGCCTGAACGTTGCAGGCGCTGGCGTGCATGGCGCACACCATTTTCAGATTTCTTGCTCCCCCCGGGCCAAGAAATGGTCAGCAATGCGCAACCGGTGTGTTGTTGCCGCAGCGCGACTGCGATGTCATGATGCCTACCCTT
>PLZQ01000149.1:0-28070 GCA_003152225.1 Limisphaerales bacterium
GGAAGCCTTGCGCCAGGCGCAGCTCGATCGCGCGCAGATCGACTGCCTGGTGATCGGCCTCGGGCCGGGCTCCTACAACGGCATTCGTATGGCGATCGCGTTGGCCCAGGGATGGCAACTGGCGCGCCCGGTGAGATTGCTGGGCATCAGCACCGCCGAATGTCTCGCCGCCGAGGCGCAGGCCGCGGGGATTTATGGGCG
Source organism: Limisphaerales bacterium (assembly GCA_003152225.1). Classification (GTDB taxonomy): domain Bacteria; phylum Verrucomicrobiota; class Verrucomicrobiia; order Limisphaerales; family UBA8199; genus PALSA-1440. The sequence continues at coordinate 202 of PLZQ01000149.1, forward strand.
GGTCCAGGTCGTGATCGATGCGCAGCGCGATGAATTCTACCTGGCCGGCTATGACGTGAGTGCGGAGACGTCGCGTGAAATCGAACCGCTGCGGTTGGCCACGTTGTCGGAAGTGCAAGCCTGCCACCAGGCGGGCGGGATTATCATCGGCCCGGAAGTCACCAACTGGTTCCCGGGCAGCCGTGTCCTGTTTCCCCGCGCTGCCACCTTGGGCCGGCTGGCCCGGGGCCGCACCGACTTTGTGCCGGGCGAAAAGCTGGTGCCGATCTACCTGCGCGCCACCCAATTCGTCAAAGCCTCGCCTCCACGAATCTTGCCGTCCTCGTCTTGAATGTTACGCTGGCTGTCGCGGAAGGCGTTGCCAAGCGCCCCGCTGGCCTATTGGCCGGCTTGTGCGCGGATCTTCAAGTTGCGGAACCAGACCTCGCTATGGTGGTCCTGGAGCAGGATATGACCTTGGATCTTGTCGCCGAACCGGGCAGTCGTCTTGAACTTGCTCGCGGCGATGGCCGCCTTCAAGGCCTCGCTGCCGCACTCGTATTCCAGCACCTTCACCCCGTTGAGCCAATGCTCGACATGGTTGCCCTTCACGACGATGCGAGATTGGTTGATTTCCCCCGGCTGCTTGGTTGCGGGGGTGACGGTGGGCTTGAGCACGTCATAAAAGGAGGCAGTAACGCGTTTGCCGTTGGCCAGCTTGGCGTCCGGCTCGCGCTCGTCGTCAATCATCTGGTATTCATGGCCCAGGGCGGCGTCGCGGGATTCGGTGACGAAATACTTCACGCCGCTGTTGCCAGCCTCGGCCTGTTTCCATTCCCACTCCAGCTCGAAATCGCCGAATTCCACATCGGAGACAATGTCGCCGCCGCTCTTGCCAAGGCAGTGGAGCCAGCCGTCTTCGACGACCCAGCCTTTGGCGGAAAAGGTGGTCTTCTTAAAGGTGCGCCAGCCATCCGTGGTCTTGCCATCGAACAGCAGTTTCCAGCCGGCGGCCTTTTCTTCGTCGGTGAGTTGATTAACGGCCGGAGCAGCCACCGCCGCAACGCCTGCGAGCAGGAGAGCCAACGTACCACAGCAACCGAACACAGAACGATTGATCATGGGCCTATTTGGAACGTGACCGGCGGTGGTTGGCAATAGAATAATCACCGCGACGACAAGTATGCGTGTACCCAGTGCCAGGATTACGGCTGTATGGGCGTCACGAGGCGATAGAACCGGCTGGTCGCGCCGCCGGCGGAGAGGTCATTGATCTGGACGGCGGCGGTCGTGGGAGCGGACTCGACATCGGCCAGTTTTTGCCATGAGCCCGTCGCCACGTCGGTGCAGTATTGGATCGAATAGCTATGGCCGGCAACGCGGGTAAAATGAAGCATCGCCGCTCCGGGCTGCAGGTCGATGGATTCGATTCTCAAGAAGCTCGACTTGTCGTGGGGGTCAGTGCCGGCAAGGTATTCCTGGAGATTGGTAAAGCCATCACCGTCGGGGTCGCCGCTGGCTCCGTCATCGCCGATTGCCGAGTACGGGTTCAGTCTGTTGGCCAACTCCCAGTCATCGGGCAAACCGTCGCCGTCGGCATCGCTCATACAATTGCGGGTGCCCGGGGTCGGGCTGCAAGCCGTCCAGTTGAGCGGTTCGTTACCGTAACTGCCCAGAAGCCGGCGTTGGAGCGACATCCCCGTGCCATCCGCGCCGGCAGGCCAGGGCGGCGCGTTGCTGTAAGTCACCTGCTCGACCAGCACGTACGGCACGAATCCGGCGTCGGGATGAGGTAAGTTCTGCGGCGAATCAGGCTTGTAAAGTTGAATGCTTTCGCCCGCGTTGTTCAGCTTGCCACTGTAAGGGCCATAGATGAGGACATTGGTCGCGACGCCGTATTTGCTGCTTAAATTGGCCAGCGAGGCCGCATTGGTTGCCGGATCAAAGCCTACGACGAGGAGATAGCCGCCGGGTGACAGACTCACGCCCGCCGGGAACAGGAAATCCACCGCGCCGCTGAGCTTCCAATGGTTGGTTGCCGCCGCAGGATCGTACAGAGGCACGGTGTTGGACGTGATATTAAACAGCTCAACGTATTCCTCGTCGGGGTTTTCGAAGGCATTCGTTCCGCTGCCGGTGATCGGATGATACATGATTTCATTGATCACTACCGGGCCGACCTTGGGATAGGAATTGGCCAACCCGGTCCCCGTCCGGAACTGGGTGACCGTCGCGGGATTATCGACCCCGAAGGTGCGGCTGCTCAGTGCGACGAAATCAACCCCGGCGCTCGTCTGGAAACGCCCCATGGAAACGCCATTTTGGGCGGCCCCGAAGGAGATCTGCGAGCGATAGCCGCTCAGGTTTCCGGCACCATCGGCTGCGGATAACAGCACCGAGTCGCCGTGCGCCGAGTTGAGCGTGAAAGACGTCGCATTGCTGGAATTGAACTCATACTCGTAAAACACCTTGTATCCGCCCGCGGGCAACACCGACCCATCCGGGATCCGATATTTCTTTAAGTCAGTCTCCGCGTTGCTGATGAACCAGCCGCCCAGCGGGACGTCAGTGCCGGTCGGATTGTATAATTCAATCGCATCCTCCAACGGCGAGTCCGTATGGCTTAAAACTTCGTTGACCACCACGTTCTGAAGCGGAAGGTAATTGCTCTTACCGGGCGTGGGTGTGGCCGAGAAGCTCACGATATTGCTGCCGCCGTCCGGGAGACGGCCTTGCGAAACCCCGCTGTCCTGCAAGCCAAATTCAACCGAGTCGAGCAGCATCAGGTTGGTGTGGTAGAGGCGGAGGTTTTGGCCATCCTTATCGAGGCTGAAGTTCACATGGTTGGGCCCGTGGCTGCGGTGGCTGTCGGCCTCAATCTTCACCCAGCCGTCGCCGGCGATGAAGCTGAGCGCAGGCTCCTGGAAGTTGGTCGTGCCGGCGATGGATGGATCATCGGTCAGATACAGACCCGCCAGGCTCACGGGCGGAGAGCCGGTATTATACAGCTCGAACCAGTCATTGCCGGAAACCGGATTGGCCATCCATTCGTTGATACGCAGGTTCGCAGGGTCGCCGAGGAGGGCAGGGGAGGCATTGGCGGTGCCAGGACTCGGGCTACTCGACAGGCTCCACGTCCCTGCGCTCCGGCCTATTGACAAGTCGGCAACCTGGAATCCGAACGCAACGGCATCGGCGACCTGGTTGTTGGTATCGAATAGATAGACCGCCGCCCCGTCGCCGTTGAGGGCAAAGCCCGCGTTCAGTTGGGCTTCCAGGTTGGTCGAAGCGGGCCGCGCCGCATCGCACCAGACGATCATGTAGCCGTTCGAGCCGATGCTGGAGCCGGCGGGGAAGACCCACTGGCCCGGGCTGCCGGGGTCAGTGCTCAGGCTCATGCCTGCGAGGCTATAGCTGGCCGCGTTCGGATTGTAGAGTTCGATCCAGTCCGGATTGTTCCCCCGCGCGTCATAGACGGCCGCCACATTGCGCGCCATCAACTCATTAAGGATCGGGCCGGCGTAACTGCTGACATAATTGCTGGCGCCCGGGCTGGCGGTTCCTGGAAAACTGACGATGTTGGCCGAGCCGTCCGGGAATCGTCCCTGCGACACCCCTTCGACCTGGTTGAGGAAGCTGACGCGATCTATCGGCTGGCCCAAGTAGTCATAGAGCATAATCGCATCCCCCGCTGCCGAGAGTTTGAAATCCACATGGTCGAAGCCCGGGTTATTGTCGGCAAACAACTGGACGAAGCCGCGCGGGGCGATGAAGGACAAGGAGCAAATCTCGAACAGTTCGTTGCTGGTGGCGAAATACAGACCCGCCGGGGCGACCGGGAGGTTGGAGGAAAGATTGTACAGTTCAATCCAGTCCGAACCGTCGGGCACGGAATTGGCCAGCCATTCATTGAGCACCAGATTGGCCGCCCCACCCACGGCGGCGGCGACATTATTCGAGCCCGGCGTCGGCAGAGTCAATTGCCAGGTTCCATCCGGGTCAATGCGTCCGACACTATAATCAGTCAATTGCAGGCCGAAGCTGAAGGCATCGATGCGGTTGGTGTTGGAGTCGTAAAGAAAGAGGCTTTCGCCTTTGCGTCCGAGGTTGAATCCGGAGTGCAGCCCGGGGGCATTGGTCTGGCTGTCGCACCACACCACCAGGTAACCGCCGGCGGGAATGGCCGTTCCGCCGGGAAAGACGAACTGCCTGGCATCGCCGCTCTTGCTCAGGCTCCAGTTGGCAAGGCTGACCTCATTGCTGGCGGGGTTGTAAAGTTCCAGCCAGTCGGGCCAGGTCCCGCCGTTGGGAACCGCGCCGGCGTTCTCGGCCATGGTTTCATTGAAGCGCACCAGGGGCGACGAGGCGGCTGTGGTGACGATGCCGGGTGACCCGTTGACGGCAGCGCTGGCGCGCCAATTGGCAGGGTCGTTAGGATCGCCGTTGGGATTAATGACTTCAAGCGAGTAGCCGCCACCGTTGGCTGCGGTGGGCCAGCCGTTGCCAGGGCTGTACGTGACGGAAGTGACGGTGCTGCCGTTGCGGTCCAATAGCGCGACACGTTCACCGGCATTGTCCAGGGCGCCATTGTAATATCCGGCGACAGCCACGCCCGGGTAGCGGCCTGCCCAGGCGCTCGGGTCAGCCCCGGAAGCGATCACCATCACGCCGCCGGAGCCCAGGCTGGTGCCCTCTGGAAAGACGTAGGTGACCCCCTCAAAGCTGTAGCCGCTGAGATCCACCGTAAGAGCGCCGAGATTCTCAAGCTCAATGAACTCGTATGCCTTGCCCCCAATGGGATTGTACATCAGCTCAGTGATGCGAATGGGCACGCCCAGCAGCGCCACGCTGAAGTCGCCTTCGGCGAGGGCGCTCCAGCGCCCGTTGAGCACGCGCGCTTTGACGACGGTGCCGGCGTTGAGCACCAGCGGCGTGGTGGAATAGACAAGTGCCCCGAGGGCCACCGCTCCTGAGCCAAAGGCCCGCGGGTCGGTGTTGTTGGTGGTGTAATAGATCTTCCCGCCCGAATTGGGGTTGGTCATCGTTAAAGCGTAACCGAAGGGGACGTTGCCGCCCAGTTGACTGAAGCTCGGAGCGCTGACGCTCGGGAACAGGCCAATGGCCTTATACTGGTTCAGCACATTGGCCGAACGTTGGGGGAAATAGTTGGCGGTGTTGGCGGCGATATTGGTGAAGCCGAGCAGGTTGTTCAACTCGAGCAGCCAGTGGTTGTTGCGGGTATAGTTGGTGAGGAAATAGGTGCCCCAGCGCGCCGACTCATCCACGATAGCGTTGGTAATCTCGTTGATACGCTTCATGTAGTAAGACGCCGGGACGTTGCGCTCCGGATGGGCCGGGTCCCAGCGGGCATTGGCAGGATTGGGATCGGTGTAGAAGAGGCCGCCGTTGAAGAATAGTCTCTGGAGGTGATCCGCAAAGAGGAGCCGGAATTCCGCGTTGTTGCGCAGCGCGTTGTAAACTTGGGCCGGGCTGCTCGCCGCATTCACCGTGGTCACGTTCTCCGTCACGCTCTTCAACACCTGCTCGGCATCCCACATCATGAACTTGAACGTCCCGCCCGTCGTGCGGTTGCGGAGCACATACCAGTTATGCTGCGGCCAATCATCGTTGCCGCCCCAGTGGTTGACGATCATGTAGTCAATCAGGTTGTCCAGATCAACATGCTGCTGCAACTGGAGGTATTGGGCGTTGTCGGTCAGATTACTATTGGCCAGCGACAGCATCGCGTTCCAGGCGGTCAGGTCTCCGGCGACCACCTGGAGGTTATCGCTCGTGTTCTTGATCACATCATAATCGGCATTGTCCCCTCCGAAGTAGCTGGCGGCGAGGTCATCGTCGGGCCGCTCGTGGATATAGTGCAGCCCCCAATAGAGGCCGTTGAGATAGACGTGATAGAACTGGCCGTGGAAGGAGGGATGGCCCAGAGCGAGCATCAGATCGCTGACGAACTGGTCGCGGACGCATTGGGCGCGGTAGCGCTGGTCGTCCGGGTTGACCCCTCCGCCATAATGCCACCAGAAATTGTAACCGGCATCCAGCACCAGCGTCTTGAAGCTCGCGACCGGTGAATCGCCAAAGACCTGGTAATCCAATTCCTTCGGCCCGTAGCCGCTCTTGAAATCCACGCGGAAGGAGTGCTTCGGGGTTCTTTCGGGCAGGCGCGAGGCCCCGCCCTGCATTTGGAGGCCGCAATCCGCTTGCAGGCCGGGGGTGCCATCGGGGTAAATGAGTTCCATCGAAGCCGGCACCTCGAGCGTGTGATCGGCCGAATGGGTGTAAATGCTGTTGGCCGGGCCGAAGAGGTTGTCAATGGGAGTCACGACCGACATCGACGGAATCGCAACCAAGCCCGCGCGGACGGCATTGGTGTATTGCGGATCGTTTACTATTACCGGGTCCATCTGGTAATCGGCGAGCGTGCCGGTGGCTACCTCGCCCGGTGTCGGAGTCCAGACATAGCCGGTCGGGTAACCGGATGGATTGTTCGGCTGCCGGACGATGTCTTCCACGAACAGGTAAGTTTGCGAGGCCACGAGTGTCGGCAGCAGGCCCGGCGCGAACGCCGCCGCCCGGACTGCCGTGGTGCGGCTGATATTAATTGGGCTGGCATAGAGGGTGCCGTTAGTAAACCCGCCGCTGATGTCCGGCTCGCTGCCGTCGGTGGTATAAAGGATGGTGGCGCCCGGAGTTTCGGTGGTCAGGACCAGGTTAAACGGCTGGTTGAAGAAGCCGTGCTTTACACTCAGGTGAACCGGCGCTACCAGGCTGGCCAGGGTGTTCAAGCTGTTCGGACCGCCTGGGGTCTGCACGGCAAAGTACTTCTGGCTGTTGGCGCTGTCCAAGCCGTAAGAGATGTCGTTGCGCTGCTCGGGATACCCTGGCGCGTATTCATGTACCACCTGTGCCGGAAAGTCGGAGCTATACAAGCCAAGGTATCCGCCGACCGAACTGAGCTTGAAATTGGTGTGCAGGTTGGCGCCGGGAGTTCGGCGGTCTTTGCCGGAGGCGAACACGATCAGGTATTGGCCGGGGGCGATGTTGGTTGCCGGGAAAGTCCATTGTGCCGGTTGGTCGGCTGAGTCGCTCAACGACCAGCCGTCGAGGTTGATGGGCGCGGCGCCGCGGTTATAGAGCTCGAGCCAGTCGCTGAGTTGGCCGTCCTCGTCGGCCAGCCCGTTGGCGCTGACATTGGCGGCGAGAAGTTCGTTGATAACCAAATTGGTCAGGGCCGAGGCGGCGGTGAGGTCGAGCGTCACGCTCCAGCCGCTGCCGCCGAAGAGGTTGGAGGCGCTATCGCGGATGTTATGGCCGGCGGCCCAGGAGAACTGCACGACGCCTTGGGCCGGCTGGGCAAACTGGAAGATATACGGGCCAAAGCCACTGCCGTTAACACTGATGGCTGGCAGACCGTTGACCAAAAGATCGGGCGCATCCACTCCGGACACTGCTTTGCTGAAGAAGACCTGGGCCTGGGTAAGGCGGTCCACGGTTGCTGCTGTCGCAGGCGCGGTGGAAGCCAGCGTCGGCGGAATGTTATCCAGAAGCTGATAGGTCCAGGAGACCGAGTGATCGAATGGATTGCCTGACAAGTCAGTAATCCCGCTGTCCACGTCCCAGGTGATTTGGACCGTGCCCGGCGGAGGCTGGCTGAAGCTAAAGAGATAATTCGAACCCGAGCCGGAAAGGAACCCGGCAGGAGCCCCGTTGACTTGTAGGTCTTCGGCGTCCACGCCGATAACAGTCTTGCTGAAGGTCACCTGGATTTGGGTGAGCGTGCTGACGGTGGCCCCGGCCGCGGGATTGAGCGCGGTTATCGCCGGGCGGTTGGTGTCGGTGAACAGCACGGTGAGCGTGGCGACCTGGCTGGTGGCGGTGCCCGCCGCGTTGGTGACGATGAGCCGGTAATCGGCCGCATTGCCCGGCACCACCCCGCTGAAGACCAGGATATTGGTCTTGGAGCCCGAGACGTCGCCGGCATCGGTCAGATTGGCATAAAGGGCATTGGTCCCCTTCTGCCACTGGTAGTAGAGCGGCGAAGCGCCTGAAGCGATCGCCACAAACTGTGTGGGGCTACCCGTGTATAGGATCGCCGACAGGGGCTGGGTAGTGAACTGTGGGGCGAACGGCGGCGGCGTACCATACGGCTGGACGGTGAGGCTGCCGGAACCGGCGGCGGCAAAGTTGTTCGGAAAGCTGGCCGCCAATTCCGCGTAATAATGCGTGCTGGCGCTCAAGGCCGCGGCCTGGATGATCACGGAACTGAAGATGCAGTTCTGATGCAAAACCATGAGGCCGCCATTCGTCAGAATCAGCCTCCCCGCGCTATTGAGGTCATAGCCAAGTTCGAGCCAGGCCGGGCCGTTCGGCGAGGCGGCGTTGGGCATCGCCGCCAGGTAACCCGCGTAGAGCGGGTCCACCGTGATGCTGTTGGTCCCCAGGGAATCGGTCGCGCTTCCCAATAGCCAGCCGCACTGCACAATCCACTGGCCCGAAAAAGTGTTCGAGCCGCCGGAGACCTTCTGCGGAATGCTGGTACCGGCGTTGAGAATCACGAGGTTTCCCGTGCTCGTGAGCACGCCCGTGAAATTGAAGGCTCGGTTTGGAGAAATCCCGCCGCCCCCGCCGTTCGCTCCGTGGGAAATATACGATTGTGCTGCCACTTGGACCCTGCCCGTGACGACGAACGTCGTATCTTCCCCGCCATTGAGCATCCCGCCGTTAAGGATAAGCCCAGGGTTGCCGCCCACGCCCGGGAAATTCAGAGTAGCTCCGACGCCTTTCGCTCGCAGTTCGGTATTGGTGTCCAGCATAAGGGAGTTGCCCGGGAAGGTTTGCAGGCCCGCCGCAGCCGGGTTGCGGATGCGGGTGTTGTTTAAACCGTTCCCAATCGAGGTGCCGTTGAACACCGTCTCATAGATGTTCCCGGCAACGGGAGAAACCGCCGTTCCGATTCCATTCGTCTTCCAGATGGCCGCGTTCCAATCGGTGCCGCCGGCTTCAACAATCGTGGTCGTGAGGTTGGTCCCCGCGTGGGCGGGCCTGGACGAGCAGAGCAGGAGCCAAAGGCAGCCGGCGGAGATGAGGAACGCAAGACGACGCATGCAAGTAAAACAACGAATGGGCCGCCATTCACGCCCGGAGGCCCTGTGGGGGTTCAAACCCCACAGGGTGGATACTCTTTAGGGCGCAAGCCATCCCGCGCTGCGCTCACCGTTCCACAATTACTGCACTTTGACCCGGTAGAACTTCCCGGGCCCTGTAGGCGTAACGGTGAGAGGTGAGGGGGCGCCGTTCGTGGTCCAAGGCCCGGCCAGGCTCGTCGCTTCCAAGAGTGTGCCGTTGGGCCAACTTAATTTGAGACTGCCGTTGGTGAACTGGAGACCGAGAGTCACAGTTGGGACGAACGAGGGGTTATACAACATCTGCACCTGGGTCGGGCTCAGGGGATAGTTATAAACGCGGACGTCGGCCAGGTAGCCCATCAATTGGCTCGTGATGGCGGTGCTGCCCGAGCCGTCATTAGACCGGTCCTCTCCGCCGATGACCAGGGAATTGGTCTGAGCCAGAGCCATCGGCGCGAAGTCGTTCGTCAAGCTGGCAGCGGTATCCAGCACTCCGTCCACATACAGTAGTCGTGTGCCGGCCCCGCCGTCCCAAACACCCGTAATCAGGTGCCAGTTGCCATCTTCGTAGTTGATCGCCCCCTGCGGATCATCGGCCTGGGGTGTGCCTCGGATGGTAAAGCAGGCGTCCGGGCCGGTGTTGAAGCGGCGCAATTGGAAGCCGGAATTGTCGTCACCGCGCTTGGAGGCAAAAGCAACCCAAACGGTGGCAGTCCAGTTCGAGTTGAGCTTGACCCACGAGGAAACGGTCAGCCCAGCGGCGATCTCATTGTCGAAGGTGTTCAGGTAACCAGCTTCGGCGGTGCGGGTGTTGAGGATTTCCAGGACGCCGCCGCCGGTGAGATCCAGGGAGTTGCCGGTTAGCACCGCTGGGTGGTCGCTCGATAAGGCGACGGTTCCAATCGCCGTGCCGTCGTGCGTGGTGGCTGGACGGAAACCGGACGATTCGGCGTAAGGATTATTCACATCGTTGAAGGTCCAGTGACCAATCAGGGCTGGAGCATGGCGGACAAAAAGGCTCAGCGGGAGAGAGCCCGTCAACCCCGCGGCGGACGCCGTTAGGTGGGCGGTGCCTACGGTGAGGGCATGCGCGGTTAAGGATTGCACCGTCGCGGCGCCTGTGCCAAAGACCACGGAGACGAGGCTGGGGTTGCCTCCTGGGAGGCTCGTCACGGTCGGATTGTCGTTGGCGACAGTAACGGTGACCGGGCTGGCGCTGTTGGCGCCCGCCGGGATGCTCACCACTACGCTGATATCCTGTCCAATTGAAGCAACCGGAGTAACAGCCGAGAGACTAAGCGCCCCGCTCAGGACGGTCAGGCTGCCCGAACCGCCCGAAGTCGTCGATCCGCTTTGCGCGGTCCACGTTGCCGGGAAGTAGTTGGGATAGGCTGTGTTCAACTGTGCAAAGGTGTAGGTGCCCGGTGCCAGGGCGGTGTTGCCGACAAATACCGAGTCGAAGGTGTCGTTCTGATGCAGGTACATCCGGCCGCTGACGATCAGGGAGGCATTCGGGCTATTGATGTCGTAGGTGGTTTCCAGCGCGCTGTCAGGGCCGACGGTAATCGAATTGGTGCCCAGCGCATTGGCGCCCGTGCCCAGCAGGGTGCCTGCGACCACATTCCAAGTGCCGGAGTAAGTGTTGCTGGTACCCGCAATGTTCAGGTTGTTCACGTAGGCGGCTTGGAAACCGCTTTGATAGCCGTGGTATTCGATGTTCCCATGCCCCGTAAGCCAGGCTGCGATGACATAGCCGCGATCAGTCGTGGCGTTGTTGTTAAACGGTGTGTTGGCCGCAATATCGATTTCGCCCGCCACAATGACCGTGCCGTCATTGCCCAAATCAAGCTGGCCGCCGTTCATGACGAGCCGGGGAACAGTCACAGTGCCGACGCCGCCAACGACTTGCTTGAAGCGGAATTCGCCAACCAGGTCGGTGGGGGCGGGATTATTGACATAGACCCCGTTGCCGTCGATCGTCAGGACGTTGCCGGGGAAGGTGGCCGTTGTCGCGCTATCGGTCGAGCGCAACCGCGCGCCGGGAAGAACTTCATAAGTGCTGCCTGGGAACTCGAGCGCGGAAACCGAGGCGGGGAGGCCGCCTTGGCCGTCGTTCCACAAGCCGACTGTGTCCCAATCCTGCCCGATGGCGTCCTGCGCCGCCAATGTGATGTTCTGGGCTGGGAAGGTTGGCAGAACGGTAAGCGTCGCCGGCAGGCTGTTGGCTGAACCGGCCAAATTCGTTACGACAAGAATGTAATCCGCGGTATTCTCCACTCCTATGGGACCAATAGTCAGATTGGAGGTCGTAGTGCCCGAGAAGATGCCGCCGTTGGGAAGATTCGTATAAACACCGCTGCCGACCGCTCCCGCCTTCCAGAGATAGGCCAGTGGTTGACTCCCAATGACCGTGGCCGTGAATTGCGCTGTCTGGCCGGCGTAGAGGGTCTGGGACGCCACCGGGTTAACGGTTATGGTTGGCGGCACCAGGCCCAGGACGGTGAGGCTGCCCGAGCCAGTCGAGAAGTTGGCCGCCCCCACCTGCGGCTTCCAGGTGACAGGGAAGTTGTTGCTGTAAGTGGCCGTCAGGGTGGCGAAGGGATAGACGCCCGGGCTCAGCGGATTACCGTTAATGGCCACGGCCCCGAAGGTATCATTTTGGTGCAAGAACATCTTCCCGTTGAGGAGGAGGCTGCCCTTGGGGTTGTAGATGTCGTAAGTGGTTTCGAGGGCGGCGTTGGTGCCGACGGTGATGGTATTGGTGCCGAGCGAGTTGGCGCCGGTGCCCAGCAGCGCGCCCTGCACCACGTTCCAGGTGCCGGAGTAGGTGTTGGTCGGGCAGGTGATATTCAGGTCGCCCGTGAACGAGGTGTCGAAGGCATGGTATTCGATGCTGGCGGAGCCGGTCAGGAAGGCATCAATCTGGTACCAACGGTTCGCGCCGCCGCCGCTGTCAACATAGAAGATGGCGTTGGTAATAATGTCAATTTCACCCTGGATGACCGCCAAGCCATCACTGCCGAGATCAACCTGCCCGCCGTTCATCACCAGGTGTGGGAAGACGACTACGGCGGGGTTGGTGATCGCGCCCGGGTTGGTCTGTTTCAAGCGAATCTCAGCGTTGGGGGCACCCGCGGCTGGGTTATTCGTGAAAACACCGGTTCCATCGTTCGTGAGGACTATTCCCGGGAACGTATTATTAGGCGGGGCGGCGGGCGTGCGCATGCGCGAGCCGGGCAACAGTTCATAGGTGCTGCCGGGGAATGCGGCAGCGGAAACCGAGGCTGCGACGCCGCCCAAGCTGTCGCTCCAAACCCCCGCCGTATTCCAATCCTGGCCCGCAGCCTCCTGAACCGACATGGTGATGTTCTGCGCCGCGTTGGTCGCTAGAACAGTGAGAGTCACCACGCTGCTGGTGACCGTGCCATAAAGATTGGTTACCACCACGATGTAATCAGCCGCATTCGGCATCTCAATGCCGGCGATGCTCAGAGTTGGGCCGGTCGAGCCGGAGAACTGGCCCCCGTCGGTGAGGTTGGTATAAACGCCGCTGCCAGTGGCGCCGGCCTGCCATTGGTAAGCGAGTGGCAGCGTGCCGGCCGCCTGTCCCGTGAACTGCGCCGTTTGGCCCTGGTACAAACTCGCGCTGACCGGCTGCACCCCGATGGCGGGCGCCAAAGTCGCCCCGCCCGACGCGGCGGAATAGAGGCCCATGATCTGGCTCGGCGATAGGGCGCTGCCGAACACCGACACATCGTCAATGATACCGTTGAATGAACGAGTGCCGTTGCCGCCATCGAAACTGTCTTCTCCAAGCTGCGTCGTCGCCGTGAACGCCAGCGACCTATGGCTGTAGGTGTGCGTCGAAGAGAGCGCGCCGTTGGTGTTGACGACATAGATCGTGGCGTCGGTTGGAGTTACCACCAGCGCGACAAATGACCACTGGCCGGGCGGCGTCGTTAACCCGGAGCTCCAGTTATAGGTGGCGGATTCATCATCCCAATTGTAGCCCAGAGTGTGGTTGCCGTTGATATCCGTGCCGCCGCTGTATTCCAAGCCCGCAGTCGCGGCCCCAGTGCCGTTGCGGACATTGACGATGCCGCTCGAGCCGACCTGAGGCCCGGATGGATTGACCCAGGCCGCAATTGTCACGGTGTTAGTATTGATGTTCCAAGGCGCGACGCTGATTCTCGAGCCGGTGGTGCCGTTGGCAAACTGGGCCGCTTTGTTGCCCGTCGCAAAGCCCGGGAAACCGTCGCCCACGCCCGGCCCGGCAATGTTATAGGTTCCATTGCCGTTCTGGATGGTGTTGCCATAAGTACCGATGAACCCGCCCGCATAATCGAAGGCCGGGCTGTTGTTGGTGGCCGGGTCACCGGTCTCATTCAACTCGTAGAACGCGATGGGATGGGCTGCCAGGACGGCGGCCTCGTACGGCTCGCTGCTAGGCGCGACCACCGTCAGTGGCACCGAGGCGCTCGTCACTGGCCCGCCCGCGTTGCGCACGACGACATCATAGCTGACCGCGTCCGCCACGCTCACATTGCTGACGAACAAAGTCGCGTTCGTCGAACCGGAAATGTTGCCGCCGTCAACCAGGTTGGTTCCCGCTCTCTGCCATTGGTAAGTCAGCGGCGGAGCGCCATTGACCGTGGCGCTGACCGTGAACTGGGCGGTGACTCCCGCATAGACCATCTCCGGCAACGGTTGGGTCACAATCGTTGGCCCGAGCGCCGGGGGGACTGGATTATAGGGCCGGATGATAATCGCGCCGGAACCGCCGGCCGAGAAACTGGACGGGAAGTTGGTGATCAGTTCCGAGTAAAAGTGCGTGCCGTTAGCCATGGCAGTGCCTTCAATGGTGACGGCGCCGAAAACCACGATGCCGTGGAGATTAAGCTGGCCGCCGTTGGTCAAGATGAGGGTGCCTCCGCAGTTGGCGGTCGCGGCGCCCATGTCGAGCAAGGCCGGGCCGGCTGTGAAGACGGCTGCGGCGTCGAAAATCGGCGGCGGAGTCCACTGCGGGTCAATGACGAAGGTGCAGGCGGTGTTGGTGCCGAGCGAGTTGTATCCGTCGGCCGTCCCGTCGCCGGTGCCTTCCAGCCAGCCGGCTTTGACAATCCAGGTCCCGCTAAAGGTGTTGGACGCGCCACTAATCAACTGCGGCACGGTGTTGACTGCATTCAATAAAGCCAGGCTGCCGCTGCCGGACAACTGGGCCGCAATAATGAGGTCCCGCTTTGCGGTGTCCCCAGAGAAGGTGTTCGCGGGATTGAGGTAGGAGAGGGTCCCGGGAGCCGCCTGCATCGTCCCAAGAATGACGAAGGCATCGCTATCCCCGGTGTTCAAGCAGCCGCCGTTGAGCACCAGTCCCGGCAACCCGTTGGCGCCGTTGAAGGCGTTGGTTGGATAGGCGATGGCAACGGCGCCTTGCGCCGTTGTTCCCGAGGTGCCCAGGGCTTTGAAGCGGAGTTGGGCATTGGTATCGAGAATCAGGGAGTCGCCGGGAAACACGGCGATGGTGGGGGTGCCCGCAGAATATGGGTTGCGGAGGAGAGTGGTGGCTGTGCCGTTGCCGAGTTTGACCGTGCCGTTATACAGGGCTTCGTAGGTGTTTCCAGCCGTGGCGCCTACCGCAGTGCCGGCCCCATTCAATTTCCAAATGATGGAGCTGGCCCAGGAGGTGCCGGGACTGCCCCCTTGATTCAAAGTGGTGGTGTAAAGCGGCTCGGCTGTCCAAGCGGATGGACTGAGGCTGAGCCAGGCCAAGGCGGATCCGAGGATGAGCGCACGGCCGGGCTTGATCTTCGAGGCGAGGATTCTGAAGGGACGCATATATTGAATCTTTCGAGGGTTCTTGGTTGGTTTTGTGCAGACACCGCTAGTCGGCCACCATGGCTAGTGTAGTGGTCAGGAGTTTTTGCCTGGTTACGCTTTTCTTGGTTATGGTTTGATCGAGAATTGATTTGGTTGGTTACGGAAGGGCTGGCTAAAATCGGCCTGACAGGTGGTAATGTTTCTGCCGAAGACGACTGTGACGGGCTGGACGTGGCCATCGCCGAAGCCAACCTCGCACTTCTTGGCCGGCGCATCGCCGGTTCCGCCCGCACCAGGCGCTAAACGGCTGTCGGTGACGACGTTGGCCGTGAGATCATAGGCCTCGCCCAGCTTCTTTGTGGCCTGCTCTTCTAACAGCATGATCTTCTGCGAGAAATTCTTGACCGATGCCACTTCGAACTGGCTCGTGGCATAGGCGCCGACAATAGCAACGCCGCCTGGATGGAAATGATCGCGATGCCCACCAACAATTCGATCACCGTGGAAGCCAGCCCTGCCCCGTTGAAACGTTGGCACCACAACGCGGTCATAATTCAAATTCTGATTGGAAGTATGTTCAGCTCGTGGCATTCGAGTCAAGAAAATAATAAGGAGAAAGTACGCGAGGATTAATAATAGACAATTAATCGTAGCTGGCGATGTCATGAGTCAACCGGGCTGGGGTGTTCGGGGCACGGGAGGGAGCGTTGTATAAGCCGAGGTGATCGAAAATGATTTTCTTTGGGGAGTCTATGGTACCAGGGTATGTCCAGGGAGGTACCAGACCGCCTCCAGAGTACCCCGAGGGGCCTTTGGGAGAGGTATTGTATTCAGGGAACTTATGGAATAAGGGGGCGGGTCTGGTTAAACCGCCGACCGTAGTGCCCGGGAACCCCAGGGCGGCACGCTGCAGAAGTCTTGCGGCTGGAAGCCGAACCTCGTCGCCACCAGGTTGCTGGGGAAGATCAGAGTTCCCTTCAGGTCAGGGTTGACTGCCGCCATTCCCGGGTGGGTCATACTTATCCAGGATCGGCCGAACGAGCGAAGCCCAGAGTTCATAGCATTGGGCGTTCGGATGCAGGCGGTCTTTGAGGCACAGATCTGCCCGTGGCCGGCCCTCCTTGGTCAGCATCGGGGTAAACACATCAACGAAGAGTAACCATTTATCCGAGGTGCAGTATTCCTGGATGAGGTGGTTGGCGGTCTTGACCTGATCGAGAAACTTCTCCCGCAGCGGGCACGGCTTGATGGCGATGTAAGCAATGCGCGTATCCGGCAGAGCAGCGTGAATCTTGATAGCGAACGCCTTGAAGTCTGCGAAGACACGCTCCGGGGACTTGCCCAAGGCAATGTCGTTGTCTCCCGCATAGAGCAACACCAGCTTCGGCTTGTAGGGAGTGACGATACGGTCAATGAATGCGACGGAATCCGACACTTCCGAGCCGCCGAAGCCGCGATTGAGCACTTTGTGGCCTGGGAAAGCCTGCGCCAGATTCCTCCAAAGGCGGATACTGGAGCTGCCGATGAACAGGACCGCGCCCAGGGGCGGCGGATTAGTCTTATCGGCAGCCTCGAATGCGCGGATGTCTTTCTCCCATCGCGCTTCCGGCGGCGGCTTCGTCTCCGTGCCTGTTTGGGCGAAGAGTGACAGGTTCAGAGCCAGTCCGATTGCCAGGGCTGACCACGTCCTTGACGGAAGGAATCGCGTGCGCATGAGGAGATATTGCGAGGCAAGGCGCAGTTCGTCAAAGGTGTTGTTGCGATCCGCGCCTTCAAACGCGGCTCATCTGTGCTGCGGTCACGGGCTCGAAAGAAGCTTGAAACGACCTTCAAACCGGGCAGGCACTCTGGCGATGCTCTAGTGGCAATGCCGTGTTGCTCTGGTGGGTCGCTGCCCGAGATGGGGGGTGCAGGCTGCCAACCCAAAGGGGGAATTGCTGGCCGCGCCGCAGACCGCATCGCTGATAACAGGCTTTTGTTGTCCGCGCTGCTCGTGCATTCTGGGGGCGTGGAACCATTGTCCGCAGATGAGATTCGTCGTACCGTCGCACTCGCCTTGGCAGAGGATACCGGCAGTGGCGACGTGACGACGCTGGCAACCGTGCCTGAAACCGCCCAATCCAAAGCAGAGGTGCGGGCGCGCGAGCCGCTGGTCGTCGCGGGTCTGGCGTTGGCTGAAGCCGCTTTTCGCGAGCTCTCCCCCGCCGTGCAAGTCACCCGCTTTGTGGAGGACGGCCAGCATGTGGCAGAGAACAAGCCTCTCATGGGGGTCGCCGGGACGGCCCGCGCCTTGCTCGGTGCGGAACGCGTCGCCCTCAATTTCCTCCAGCGCCTCTGCGGCATCGCCACGCTGACCGCCCAGTTCGTGGACGCCGTCAAAGGCACGGGGGCGCAGATCCTCGATACGCGTAAAACCACGCCGGGCTGGCGGCGGTTGGAGAAGTACGCGGTTGCGTGCGGCGGCGGGCGGAACCATCGGTTGGGCCTGTTCGACATGGTGCTCATCAAGGACAACCATCTGGCGGCATTGCGGAATGAGTTGCCCAATGCCATNNCGCGGGCGCCGACATCATCCTGCTCGACAATATGAACCTCGTGCAGTTGCGGGTTTCTGTGCTGAAGTGCAAAGACCGCGTGCAAACGGAGGCTAGCGGCGGGGTAAGCCTGGCCGGCGTGCGGGCCATTGCCGAGACGGGCGTGGATTTCATCTCGGTGGGCGCGCTCACGCACTCCGCCCGGGCGGTCGATATCGGGCTCGACTTCGAGCTTTGAATGCAGCAGCTTTCGGAGGCAGAGCAAAACCACAGATGAACACAGATGAACACAGATTCTGCGGACCAGACGTTGCTTTGGACCTGCCTTCCACGGCTTCATCTGCTTGTGAGCGGGAACTTTTCTTAACAAATCCAGGCTTCAGGGACATCTTATCTGTGTTCATCTGTGTTCATCTGTGGTTGTTCCGTCTCTTGCACGCCAACGCATGAGCCTCGATGTTCAAATCCTCAATGCCTTGCGGGGCGCCAGAGACGGAGCGGTTTCGGGCGCGGACCTGTCCCAAAAGCTGCACGTGAGCCGCGCGGCGGTGTGGGCGCGCATCGAGGACTTGCGCTCGCTGGGCTACGATATCGAGGCCAGCCCGCACCGGGGCTACCGGCTGCTGGGCACACCGGACGTTTTGCATGCGGACGATCTGCTTTCACGTCTGGGTAAGACGAAAGTCATCGGGCGCGACATCCGTGTCTTCGAGGAAACCACCTCCACCAACGACGTAATCGAGAAACTGGCGCGCGACGGCGTCAAGGAGGGCGTCGTGGTCTTTGCCGAGTCACAGACCCGGGGCAGGGGACGGCTGGGGCGCAAGTGGACGTCACCGGCGAAAAGGGGATTGTGGCTCTCGATCCTGTTGCGGCCCGACTTGCGTCCGCAGGATGCCACCCGGCTGACCGTGGCCTCGGCAACCGCGCTACGGCGTGCGATTGAATCGCAGACCGGCCTGAAACCGGACATCAAGTGGCCCAACGACATCCTGATTTATGGGAAGAAGGTGGCCGGCATCCTCACCGAAATGAGCGCTGAGTTGGACCACGTCAAATACGTCATCCTGGGCATCGGCGTGGATGTGAACCTGAGCCAGGGTGACTTTCCGCCCGAACTGCGCAAAGTGGCGACGTCCCTTAAGGCGGAGTTAGGCAAACCGGTTTCGCGGCCAGAGCTTGCCGTGGCGGTGCTGCGGGAGTTGGACCATGATTACGCGCGCATTGCCTCCGGGCAGTTTGCGACGGTGGCAGACGAGTGGGAGGAGCATGGCACCACGATCGGACAGGAGGTAACTATCCGAACGGGCGACCGCCGAATCCGAGGACGCGCTGAATCGCTGGGCGAGGATGGCGCGCTGCTGCTCCGCACGGAACATGGCCACCTGGAGCGAATCATTGGGGGCGATGTGACGCTTGAGAAATGATCCTCCTCTTCGACATTGGCAATACCAACACGCATCTGGGGCTGGCGAACTCCGGGCGCGTGGTTAAACAAGCTGACATTCCTACCACCGCCTGGCTGAACGGGGCGGCGGAAAGCCGGGTGATGAAATTCATCGGCGGGGCGCGTCTCGAAGGGGTGGCGTTGTGCAGTGTCGTGCCGCGCGTGACGCCGCTCGTCTGCCGCATGGCCAAACGCCTCTGGCGGTTGCCGTGCCTAGAGCTTACTCCCAAGACGCTGCGCGGCGTCGGCATCGATTATCCCCAACCGCACACGATCGGCCCGGATCGCCTAGCCAACGCGGTGGCCGCGCGTCATTGCTTCGGCGCGCCCGCGGTAGTTGTTGATTTCGGCACGGCGGTGACGTTCGACGTCGTGGACCGCGCCGGCAATTATGTCGGCGGAATCATCGCGCCCGGGTTGGCGGCGATGACCGATTACCTGCACGAGAAGACGGCGCTTCTGCCACGAATCCGCGTTCGGGAAGTCCAGAGCCCGATTGGTAAGAGCACCGAGCAGGCCATGCTCGTGGGTGCGGTGCATGGCTATCGCGGGTTAATCCGCGAGCTGGTCATGGAGTTGAAGTGCGAGCTGAAAGCCCGGCGGCTGCCGGTCGTCGCGACCGGCGGTTATGCGTCGCTGATTGCTTCCAAGCTGCCTGAGATTACCGCCGTGGACCCACTGTTGACGTTGGAAGGGCTGCGCCTGGTGTGGCAGTTCCACCAGCATGAGAGTCGGGGCTGTTAAAACCGTTGAATCGCGAGGACGGTTGGGGCATCCTGCGGCCGCATGAATCGCATTGTTGAACGATTCGACCGGCTGAAACGGGAGCGCCAAAAGGGCTTCATCGTTTACCTCGGCGCGGGCGACCCGAACCTCGAAGCCACGCGGCAACTGGCGCTGGCGTTTGATAAGCTCGGCGTGGATGTGCTGGAACTGGGCGTGCCGTTCAGCGACCCTCTGGCGGATGGGCCGGTCAACCAGCTCGCGGCTCAGCGCGGCCTGGAATCCGGCACTACCCCGCCCGGCGTTCTGAAGACCGTGGCGGCCATCCGCACGGAATCGCAGATACCCATTGTCCTCTACATCTACTTCAACCTCATCCATCGGCGCGGGCTCGAACGGTTCATCCAGGAGGCGGCGAAGGCGGGCGTGGACGGGTTGCTCGTGCTCGATTTGCCGCCCGAGGAAAGCGATGGCTACGAAGCGCTGATGCGGCGGGCGGGGATGTGCAATATCTATCTCGTCGCACCCACGACGCCGGAGGACCGCATCGAGCTGATCGTTAAGCGCGGCGCCGGCTTCATCTATTACGTCTCGCGTGAAGGCGTCACTGGCATGCAGGCCAAGGTAGCCGATACCATCACGCAGATGACCGCAAAGATTCGCGCGCACACGGACCTGCCCATCGCGGTCGGTTTCGGCATTTCCACGCCCGATCAAGCGAAGACCGTGGTGGCGAGCGCTGAGGCGGTGGTGGTTGGCAGCGCCATAGTGGACCAGATTGCGCGCCACGGCAAAGCCCCGGATTTAATCAGGCGAGTGAGCGAATTCGTGAAACCGCTCGTGGCAGCGGTGAAAAGACCATGAAAGCCAGACCTAATACTACCGAACGCTTCGTGATAATCATGGCCGGCGGCAGAGGCGAGCGCTTCTGGCCGGTAAGCCGCGAGAGGATGCCCAAACAACTCATCACGTTGCTGGGCGGTCGCTCATTCTTGCAGCAGGCAGTTGACCGGGTGCTGCCCTTGATGCCGATTAAGAATATCCTCGTCATTACCAACGAAGTCCAGGCACCCGAAGTGCGCAAACAACTGCCCAAGCTGCCAAAGGAGAACGTTATTGCCGAACCGATTGGCCGCGATACCTGCGCGGCGGTCACGCTGGGGGCTGCCTTGGTCGGCGCGCGTTCCATCACGGGGGTCATGGCCGTGCTCCCGGCGGATCACGTCATCCCGGACGAGAAGAAGTTTCAGCAGGTCCTGTCCGACGCATTCGACGTAGCGAGTCGCGGGCAGGCCATCATCACCATCGGCCTCAAGCCAACCGAGCCGGCCACGGGCTATGGTTACATTCGCGTCGGCGAGACGCTGCCGCCGCCACCCGGCGCCAAGGCGTATAAAACCCTCTTCCACCGCGCCGAGCAGTTTGTGGAGAAGCCATACTTTGAGAAGGCGCTCGAATACGTGAACAGCGGCCAGTACCGCTGGAATGCAGGCATGTTCATCTGGTCATTCGTGACTATCACGGAAGGATTGCAGAAGCATCAGCCGGAAATGTATGAGGCTTGCCAGCGCTGGTTCAAGGTGGCGGCCAGCCCGGCCAAACTCGCCAAGATCCTCGCCAAGGAATATCCCGAGCTTAAGAAGGTCTCCATAGACTACGCTTTGATGGAGCACGCGCAGAATGTCATCGTGGCCGACGGCGCCTTCGAGTGGGATGACCTGGGCTCGTGGACGGCGCTGGGCCGGCACCTCAAGGCCGATCCCGAGGGCAATTGCGCCGTGGCCGATTTCATCCACGTGGACGCGGCGCGGAATATCATCTTTGACGCCCGCAGCAAGGAGCGGCGCACACTCATAGCGGTGGTCGGCCTGCGCGATTCGATTCTGGTCCAGACGGACGACGCCACCCTGCTGGCGCACAAGAGCCAGTCGCAGAAGGTCAAGGAACTGGTCAGGAAGCTGGCTGAGGACCCGAAATTGAAGAAGCTCGTCTAAGGTGCCCCTCGCGCTGTCCTGGCGGGACTCCGGATATACCCTGGCGTGTACCCGAGGTGGGTCACAAACTCCCCTGTGTTTTCAGGCCTTTTAGACGCTTTTTTGTACATTTCCCGTGACGTTATTATGGGAAGCTTTTTCAGCGACAACGGTGATCGTAATTCGCTAAGCTCCCCGCCTATGAAACTTAGGCTCGTTGTTTGCGTCCTGTCCCTCGCATTATCAGGGGTGGTCTCGTCACTCGCCGCCGACGTTATGAAAGGCGGCCCGGCGAAAGCTGCGCCATTGCACAAGACGTTCAGCCTCAAGACGGCCAGCTTCACGCTCGACTTTGAGGTGGGCGACGATGGACGCCTGTATCAAACCCCCATCGGCGTTACCAGCGCCGACCGTAAGCCCCAGCGGATCGATGAAGCCTATCCCCAGGCCGGCGACGGTTACATTTATGAACCGGCGATCCAGGTGGTGCATGCCGACGGCAATACCTCTACGGCGTTGCTGTTTGAAGGCGTCACTCGAACCAACGAAGCTGACGGCCGCGAATTGATGCGGATCCAACTGCGTGATCCAGCTTACCCATTTGAAGTCGCGCTCTGTTTCCGGGCGCAGCGCGATCGGGACGTAGTGGAACAATGGACGGAAATCTGCCATCAGGAAAGCGGCCCAGTGACCCTGGAACGGATGGCCTCGGCCTCCCCGGCATTCTCAACAAATATCTTCCTCACCCACTTTGCCGGCGACTGGGCGAAGGAGATGCTGAGCCCGATAACCGAGCAACTCACTCCCGGCACGAAAGTGCTGGATTCCAAGATCGGCATGCGGGCGCACCAGTTTGGCAACCCTTCATTCGTGCTCTCGCTGTGCGGGCCGCCTACGGAGAACAGCGGCCAGGTGCTAGCTGGTTCGCTGGCCTGGTCCGGCAGCTTTGCCCTCGCGTTCGATCACAACGGGCAACGGGTGCGCGCCCTGTGCGGCGTGAATCCATACGCTTCGGCGTATCATCTGAAACCGGGAGAGACGTTTGTCACGCCAACCATGATCTGGGTTTGGAGCGGCAACGGCCTGGGAGAAATGAGCCGCAAGTTCCACGCGTGGGCGCGCGACTTCGGTATTCGCGATGGCCACAAGACCCGCAGCGTCCTGCTGAACAACTGGGAGGCAACCGGCTTCGACTTTGATTTCAACCGCATTGTCAGCCTCTACGATCCCGCAAAGGAAATCGGCACCGAGTTGTTCCTCCTGGATGACGGCTGGTTCGGGAACAAATATCCGCGGGTGAATGATCACGCCGGGCTTGGCGACTGGGAGCCGAACCGTCAGCGGCTGCCACAGGGTTTGGCGCCGCTCGCCGCTGAAGCGAACAAGCACGGGCTGCAATTCGGCATCTGGATCGAGCCGGAGATGGTGAATCCCAAGAGTGAGTTATTTGATAAGCATCCGGATTGGGTGATCCGGCAGCCCAAGCGCGAACTGGAATTGCAGCGCAATCAACTCACACTCGATCTCACCCGGCCCGAAGTGCAGACGTTCGAATGGCAGGTGATCAGCAGCACGCTCGGAGTTCCGGGCATCAGCTACGCCAAGTGGGATTGCAACCGCTACCTGACCCAGCCTGGTTCATCGTGGCTCGGGCCGGACCGCCAATCGCATCTTTGGATTGATTATGTGCATGCGCTCTACGCGCTCATGGACAAAACCGCCAAGGCTTTTCCGGATACAGAATTGATGCTCTGCTCGGGCGGCGGCGGGCGCGCGGATTACGGGGCACTGCGCTATTTCCACGAGTTCTGGCCGAGCGATAACACCGACCCGGTCGCGCGCGTGGCCATGCAGTGGGATTACTCCTACTTCTTCCCGTCCATGGCCCTCGCCGGCCACGTCACGCATTGGGGCAAGCGTCCCATGCACTTCGCGTGCAGCGTGGCGATGAGCGCGCGCTTTGGCATGGACCTCGACCTGGTCAAGCTTTCCGCCGGCGACAAAGCCATCTGCGCCGGAGCCATCAGCGCTTACAAGAAGATTCGGGACGTAACGCAGCTCGGCGACGTGTACCGGTTGGAACCTCCGCATGACGCCGCGCGCGGAGCCCTGAACTACGTGTCGCCCGACCGGACACGCGCCGTCGTGTTCGTGTTTCAATTGAAAGACGCGGAGGCCCTGCCGGTTCACCCGCAAGGGCTAGATCCGGCGAAACACTATTCCGTGCATGAACTCAACCCCGCGCCCGGCCGCGCCGCGCTGCCGCAAGAAGGCAACGCTTTGACGGGGGCGGAACTGATGCAGGATGGGATCGTCCCTTGCTGCGCGAAAGCAGTGGAAGCCTGCGTTGTCGAATTGGCCCTTACTCCATGATGCTGATGGGGGTGGTGAAGGCTTGAGGGTGACACGGTTTTGGTGTCTCTTTATGCCATGATGACGGATATAACGTCTAAAAGGCTGCATGAGAAGACGGGACAGATTCTGGACCGGCTGCGCCGGGGAGAGCGGTTCCGGGTACTGCGGGATGGTGAGCCGGAAGGATTTATTGTCCCGGTTGAGGAACCCATTGATCCAGAATGGCCGGAAATCATGGCGGAGGTTTTGGCCGCCCGGCAGATGGCCAAGCCCGTCCTGGGAAACCCGATTTTGAAGGAGCGAAAAGCCCGAAACCATGCCGCTCATCTATGCTGACGCTTCAGCGCTGTTTGATTGCCTTAGGACACCCGCCCTTCCGGCCAGCCCAGGGATAGCCGGCTAGTCCACTTACAGTTGAAGGGCCACGCTGTCGGCTCCGATTCGTCGGAGGGCCTGCGAGCAGCCGCGCAAGCGCAACGGACAACGTTCCGAACGCTGGCGCGCCATTGCGTTCCGTTGCTTGAGGCCGCGACTATGACTCCCGCACGACCGCTTGCACCCGCTGCTTGAGTTGGGCTACCAGCTTCTCGTGCGCCGCATTGACCTCAGTATCGGTCAGCGTCCGCTCCGCATGGCGGTAAGTGAAGGCGTAAGCCATGCTCTTCTGCCCCGGGGGCACGTTCTTACCCCGGAACACGTCGAAAAGCTCAGTGGTCTCCAGGTTCGCCGGCTTGGCCTGTTTGACCGCCTGTAGGACGGCTTCGTGCGTGGTGGTCTCGGGCACCAGCATCGCCACGTCGCGGCGGACCGTAGGGAAAGCCGGCAGCGGCCGGAATGATTTCGTGGTATTCCGTCGTGCGAGCAGCAGGTCGAGGTTCAGCTCGGCCAGAAGCACGGCATCGCGCAAGTCATATTGCCGGGCCAGCGGCAGCAGCAATTGGCCGAACTCGCCAAGCTGGAATCTGCCGAGGTTCACGGTGGCGGCTTCCAGGAAGAGGGAAGTGGAGTCCTGCCGTCGCACGTAATTCACCCCACGCAGACCGAACTGCTCCAGGAATTCCTCGAGCAAGCCTTTCAAATCATAGATATCGAACTTCGCCTCACGGTCATTTCCGCTCCAGAATACAGGATTGCGCTGGCCAGTCAGGGCGATGGCGACGCGACGCTCCTCGCGGCGCTGGCCTTCGACCTCGATGAAGACTCGGCCGACTTCGAACAAGGCCACGTCATAGGTCTTATGGCTGAGGTTGTGGCGCAGAGCATCCAGCAGACCGGGCAGCAAACTCGGCCGCAGCACATTCATGTCGCTGCTGAGCGGGTTGGAGAGGGGGACCAAGGCGTCGCCGGCCATCAACTTGGCCGCCGAGTCCGAGATCAATGTTTGACCTTGCGCCTCAAACAGCCCAAGGCCCGTGAGAATGCGGCGGGCATCCGACAGTTGATCATGCACCGCATCGTAGGGGTTGGTGCCGATGGCCCCGCGCGGAGTCGTGGCGGGGATCTTGTCCACCCCGTAGAGCCGGGCAACTTCCTCAACGAGATCAATCTCCCGCTTCAGGTCCACCCGGAAAGAGGGCACGCGGAAGACGGTTGTGGGCGGCATACGCACTCCCGTGGAGGGAGCAATGCCGGCGGCGGTTTGCGTCTCCAGCCCGAGCCGCTGTAAATACTCGATCTGCTGTTCCATGGGAACGGCAATGCCCAGCACGGCATCGGTTTGCGTGTGGCGCAAGACGATTTGCTTCGGCTCAAATGGCTTTGGATAGGCATCTACGACCCCTTGAGCCAGCGTGCCGCCCGCCGTTTGCAGGATCAATTGGGCCGCGCGCTGGCTCGCCCAATCGCAAATCCCGATGTCGGCCCCGCGCTCGTAGCGGTACGAAGACTCGGTGCGCAGCTCAATCTTCTTGGAGGTAGCGCGAATATTCTGGGGTTTGAAGCAGGCGCTCTCGATCAACACATCCGATGTGTTGGGATTGATCTCGCTGTTCTGCCCGCCCATGACACCGGCCAGAGCCACCGCCTTGGTCTCGTCGGCGATCAGGAGCATTTGGCTGTTCAACTTCCGTTCCTGGCCGTCCAAGGTCGTGAACTTCTCGCCGTCGGCGGCGCGGCGGATGACAATAGTGGGGCGCGGGGCGTGATGCGTGATGCGTGACGCGTGAGGTTCGGCGGGCGGGACGCCCGTTTCACTGGCAGGCGAGACGCCTGCCCCACTTTGGAGCAGATGATAATCAAAGGCGTGCAGAGGCTGGCCCACTTCGAGCATTACGTAATTGGTCACATCCACTACGTTGCTGATACTGCGGATGCCCACCTTCTCCAAAGTGCTCTTGAGCCAATCCGGACTCGGGCCGATCTTAACGCCTCGCACCATGCGCGCGGTGTAACGCGGGCACAGCTCAGCATCTTCGATTCGCACCGCCACCAATTCATCGACTCGATTGCCTGCCTCCGTGAGCTTGATTTGTGGCACCTTCAACGGGTTGCCGGTAACGGCGCTGATCTCGCGCGCGATGCCGATGACGCTGTTCAGGTCGGGCCGGTTTGGTGTGATCTCCAGGTCATAAACCACGTCGCTGCCGGTCCGCCCGAGATATTCCGCAAACGGCTGGCCCACTTTGGCGTCTTCCCGAAGGATAAGCAGCCCCTCTATCTGGTCCGGGAGGCCGAGTTCCTGCGGCGAGCACATCATGCCGTGGGATTCGACGCCGCGGATCTTGCCAACCTTAATGGTGAAGGGCGGCTCGCCAGGCTTCGCGGGCAGGCTGCTGCCTGGGAGAATGAGCGGCACTTTGTCGCCGGCCTTGAAATTCTGCGCCCCGCAGACGATTTGGCGCCCACCCTTGCCGTCATTGACGCAGCAGACGCTGAGCTTGTCCGCGTTGGGATGCTTGTCTTTGGTGACGACCTGGGCGACGACGACCCCGTCGAGCTCGCCCCCGAGCTTTTTGACGCCTTCGACTTCGATGCCGATCATCGTCAACCGCTCGGCGAGTTCCTCGGGCGACCAGTTGAACTCGACGTATTGTTTGAGCCAGTTAAGTGTGACTTTCATTCTAGAACTGCTTCAGGAACCGCACGTCGTTCTCGTAGAACAGGCGGATATCATTGATCCCGTAACGGATCATGGCGATGCGCTCAATGCCGAAGCCGAACGCCCAGCCAGTCCAGGTTTCCGGGTCGTAGCCGACGTTCTCGAATACTTGGGGATGTACCATGCCACAGCCAGCAATCTCCAGCCATTCCTTGCCCATCTTACGCGTCAGGGCGCTGCTGAAATCAATCTCGAAGCTGGGTTCGGTGTAGCTGAAATAGTGTGGCCGGAAGCGGATGCGCGTTTCCGATCCCATCAATTCCTTGAACACAAACTCGACTGTGCCCTTGAGGTCGCCAACTGTGATGTTGCTGTCCACGTAAAGCCCTTCGACCTGGTGGAAGGTGGGATTGTGCGTGGCGTCGGCGTTGTCGCGGCGATACACGCGCCCCGGCACAATAATCCGCACGGGTGGTTTCTGCTTCTCCATCACCCTGATCTGGACGGAGGAAGTATGGGTGCGGAGCAGAGTTGATGGTTGAGAGTTGATAGATGATGGCGCGGAGCCGGATTCTGCATTCTGCATTCTGCATTCTGCATTCCCAAGATAGAACGTATCCTGTGTGTCGCGCGCGGGATGGTCGGCGGGCGTGTTCAATGCGTCGAAGCAGTGATACTCGTCCTCGACCTCCGGCCCGTCGGCGACCACGAAACCGATCTTGCGGAAGCTGCGGACGATGTCCTCGGTGACCTGAGTCAGCGGGTGGAGCTTGCCGACTGCGCGGCGGCGTCCAGGGAGGGTGAAATCGGTGGGTTCCTGGGGCAGGGCAGCCTTGAGCTCAAGTTCGCCGCGGCACTGGG
>PLZQ01000149.1:28106-30032 GCA_003152225.1 Limisphaerales bacterium
GGTTCTATTTGGTCCAGGAATCCAGCCATAACGTTCTCAGATTACGCGCAAGGGAGTGCTAAGGACATAAAGAAAAACGGGCGCACCTTCGCAGGTCGCCCGTTCACCAATTGCCGATGCAGGATCGGCAACCGGAAATATCAAGCCTTGGCGGCTTTGGTCTTCAACGCGTTCTGGGCGATCTTGATCAACTCAGAGAACGCGGGCGCATCCGTGGCGGCGAGGTCCGCCAGTACCTTGCGGTCAAGCGCGACCTTGGCCGCCTTCAGCCCTTCTATGAAACGGCTGTAAGTGGTGCCGGCGGCGCGGGCGGCGGCGTTGATGCGAATTTGCCAGAGCGCCCGGTAGTTGCGCTTCTTGGTCTTCCGGTCGCGGAAGGCATAGGCGCGGCCGTGATCCACGGCATCGGAGGCATACCGGTAAAGTTTGGAACGGCGCATCCGGTAGCCTTTGGCGGCTGTTACCATCCGTTTGCGGCGTTTGCGGGAAGCGGGGGCGTTAGTTACGCGCATGGTCTAGTGAAAAGTTGATGGTTGAAAGTTGATAGAAACGTCAGTGGCTGAACATCAGGCCTTGCTTGATGCGATACTCGTCCGTCGAGTGCACCGTGGTGGTGCCGCGCAGATTGCGGCGGCGTTTAGGACTCTTAGTCGAGCACAAGTGCCGTCGGCCGGCGCTCGAGCGCATGACTTTCCCGCTGGCCGTGATCTTAAAACGCTTGGCCGCGGACTTCTTCGTTTTGACACCTTTTGGACGTCGCATAAATCGATTAGCTTTCTTTCAAAAAGAGCCGGCAATATAGGTAGCGCGGTCACCCTAATCAAGCTGTATTTTTGCCTTTTCGCGAATGCCAGAATTACCTCGCGCTGCACCCGGGCTAACCGGTAAACAAGACCCCATGCAAAAGCTGTTGCTTGCTTTCCCGATGTTCATTGCCGCCGGTCTCGGCTCGTTGCTCTTTCTTGACTGTGCGACGGGGCAAGACGCGCCGGACCGCTTCACCCGGCTGGAGCAAGTGCCGGCGCCGAAGATCATTGCAAGTGCCGAGGCCTATCCAGGCGGTAACCATGACGTCGGCAACATCATCGACGGCAAACCCAGGACGGAGTATTCCTCGAACGGCAAAGGCACCGATACCTTCATCGAGTTCGACCTGGGCGCACCGACCCGCGTGGCAGCCTTCCGCCACATTGACCGTAATGACCCGGCGACGATCGCGTCCTCTGAGCTGACCTTCCTGGATGACTCCGGCAAGGTAGTCAGCACGGTGCCGGTCAAGCACGTGAACCGGCGCGGGGGGGTGACGTTCCTGACGCTGCCGTCGCCGGTGACCGCCCGGCGGGTGCGCTGGCACGTTACCGAGTTGGGTGCGGGCCTTCGCACCGTGGGCGGGGCGGAGATGGCCTTCTTCACCCTTGGGCAGACGGAGTCGCGCCCCAGCGGTATCACGATCGAGAGCCAGGCACCGCAGTTGCTGAAGCGGGACGGTGCGACGCTGGTCAGGCCGTTGAAGGTCACACTAAACTATCCTTATGCCGAACCGGCGCCCGGGATGGTCCGCCTCGCAGGGGCCGAGGGTAAGGCCATCAATTTGAAGTTCGGCAGGCAGAGCATCGATTTGTCGGTCCCTGCGCTGGAAACGGAGAAGATAATGAAGGTCGAGGTGGAGGCTGGCGGGGTGCCGGTGGCCAGCCGCGAGGTGACGCTCAAGCCGGTCCGAAGAATCGACATTTACCTACTGCCGCACTCGCACAATGACATCGGCTACACGGCACTGCAGGCTGATGTTGAGAAGAAGCAGAACAGCAACATCGAAACGGGGCTGCGCCTTGCCAAAGCCACCGCCAACTATCCGGAGGGGGCGCGTTTCAAGTGGAACGTCGAAGTGCTCTGGTGCGTGGATAACTATCTGCGCGCCGCCACGCC
>PLZQ01000058.1 GCA_003152225.1 Limisphaerales bacterium
CCGACCAGAGCGGATGTTTGGCATCCAGCCGGGCTTTCGGATCGGCAGCCAGCACCCGGCTGACATCCCCGCTATAAGGGCTCTTGGCCTTGTGCGCCGAATCGCTGTGCCACGTGATGTAGAAGATGCCTACCACCCGGCGGTGATCTTTCTTGACAGGTCCCACTACGGAGTAGGTCGGCGCGTTCCGGCCCAAGGCGTCATGCCCCACCCATGTGTCGGGGAAAAGATCACGATAATAAAGGGCCTCCTCCGCAGCCGTGCCGCCCGCCGTGCCCAGCAGGCCGAACAAGATCAGGAATAAGAAAATACCTTTCCCCTGCGTACGGCAAAGTGGGCCTTGGTTAGCTTTCATGTTAATCGTATTGGTTAGGGTGAAATGCGGAGCAGGCGGGTCGAACCGAACGTGGCCGTGATTGGGAATTCAATCCCTTCTCGGGTGAGACGGAACGGTACTGACTCGCCGGATCCGACGTCCACGATGCGCTTGATCCGGAAACTGAGATCGGCCAGGTGAATGGTCGCCTGGGGCTGGATTCCCTCGTGATTGATGATGAAAACGTAACCTTCCGTTGAGTTGGCTCGCACGGATGCTTCGATCTCCGGGTTGGAGGAGTGAATATGCGCTCGGACCTTTGCGTCACGGAAGAGATCGCTGATCAGGCTGCCCAATTGGCTTCGGGCCGGCAAATCCGCATCCCGGTATGTCTGAAAATAGCTGTCCTGCAGGCAGAAGCCGAGGAGGTAAGCCCTGCCGGAGCCAGTCCGATGGCTGATTAAGGCCGGTTGGCCCGACTTGAGCCTTAGCCTCACCTTGCCCGCCATAACCTCGCAGGCGCGCGGGCTCGCCACCTTGAACTCATAGGAGTGACCGAATGCCTTGCCGGCGGCGACAGTGAGAACGGGTGGGGCCTTGTTCGTATCCGCAGGAGCGGCGTTGGCCATGACCGGCTCACGCGTCGAATACGGGATCCAATGACCTTCCTGCAGCGACCGTTCGGTGCCCGCGCGGCGCAGGCCGAAGAGCGGCATCAGCGTGTTGAGGGGCTTTCTGTATTCGTTCATTTGGGGTACGCAATCGGCAATGACGACGCCCCCACGGCGGACAAATCGCTCGATGTTGTTGGCTCCCTCCTCCGCCAGGAGTTTTACATCACAGAGCACGAGCACCTGGTAACCGGCGAGCTGGTTATCTCTGATTTGGTCTTCATGCAGGATGTCGAGCTCACCGAAGGCTCGCAAGAATAGCTCGAAGGCGAGCCCAACGTTGAAATACTCCTCCTGGAGCTGCAAATATTGGCTACGAGGAAACACAAAGCCGGCCTTGGCCTTCACTTTAGGTGCCTGGAGCAGCCCGGGGCCGGCCTTCTGGATAACCCGCATGCCTTGGCCGAAATCCTCCCAGTGCCGCGCATCCTCCGGAACATCCAGGCCCGTCACCAGGAAGTTGGCGCCCTGGGCAACCGCCGTATAGGCCAGCTCGCGCTCGCCCCAGTACTCCTGCTGTTTCGCCGGGCTCAGGAAATCCTTGAACCACGCCTTGTTGTACGTGCCGACCCAAAACGCCAGCTCTTTGCCGTAGGTGGTCGTCACGTTGCGTAATTGGGAGATCGTGTAGTGCATCTGGCTGATCCGCGGCTTTGGCAGTTTGCCCAACTCCCCGTAGCGGTAATCGAACATTGTGTAGGGGTAGATGTCATAGATGAACACGTCCGCAAAATCGCCGCCCCAATGAAAGACATCATCAATCGCTACGCGCGAATCGGATTTAACTCCAGCGCCAAACGTGCCGTGGCTGTCGTGAGTGAGGACGATCTTGGGGCGCGGGTCGAAAGCCTTCACGATTCGATAGACCTGGCGCCAGCCATCCCGGAAGGTCTCGGACTGGAAGTTGAGGAGATCCAGCCATTGCTTTGGGTCGCTCCGCACGGAATCGAGACTGGCCGGCATGGCATAGCCATACCGGCGGCAGAACTCCGCCTGGGCGTCGCGGCTGTAATCGAATGCGCCGGGTCCGGCATGGAACGGCTCATCCTGGAAGGGGAATAAACTATAGATCCGCTGGATCGCTTTCATGGGCGCCAGACCTGCCTGGACACGCTTGCTGACCTCCTTCGCGTAACGAGGCGAGTACACACTGATCGCGGGAGGATGCTCCCGATCAAACCCCTCGAAACCACCGGTCATGTAGTTGACCTTCATGCCCAGCGCCTGGGCCGAAGCTAAGACTTCTTGACTTTGCGTTTCGGAGAGGCCGCCAACGGGGTAGTAAAGCACGCTAAAACCGTGGTGGATCAGGTTCCACAGCGTATCCTGCTGAACCTCGGCCGAAACGGGCGGCTTCTCGCCCTTCCACCCCTTCCCGGCAGGAACCGGCGAAAACTGGATGCAGGCGGGAAATGCACTGTCGGGGACCGCCGTGGCAGCGCCCATTTCCCGTTCCGCGCCGAGCACAGTCAGGGCACCCAGGATCGCAAGGCTGGAGGCACCGAACCGGACACCCTGGAGCATTCTCAGCAGCGACAAGCTCTTGCGGCTACGCGAAAACTTCATCCTGCAATAATGCGGTCTTGTGGCTAGCCAGTAAAGCCCGGCAAGGGCGAACGGGTACAGGGCGAAATCCTGGTCGGGCAGCCATTGGAAGCTGAACTAAACCGTGGCAATGGCTTAGCCAACGGCAAAGCGCAAGATTGGCTAGCGGCGTGGCTGAACCACCGGCTCTCTCGCCCGGGGTGTTTCCGCCCAGCGGTGGGTAGCGAAAACTCCCGCGCTGGCCAGGACCTCGAACACGAGTCGATGCGCAAAACGGCGGGCAGTGAATCGTCGGTGGCGGGCACCCCGTTGAAGAAGATCGGCGTGATGATCTGCGCGGACCCGGGAGTCGAAAAAAGGTTGCGGCGCAGGCACCCAAACGGTCAGGCTGGCGCTCATGAATCGCCCGGTTGGAGTGCTGCGACTTGCCGGCGCCACCGTGTTGCTCGCGTTTTTGTGCGGCGCCAAAGCGCCTTCGGCATCCAATACTCCGGCAAGGCGTCCTGCCGAAACAAAGATCCTCGCGGACTTTGAAGATCCCGCTTCCGTTGCTCCTTGGAAGGGCTTGCCCTGCGAACGCACCGATGAGCGGGCGTCGTCGGGCCGCTATGCACTGCGCTTTACGGTTCCGGCGTGGGCCGAAGGCCGGGAGCCCCGGCCCGGCATTCGCCTGCCTCTCGACTTCGGCAACGGCGCGGCCGACTTCTCCCAGTACGGCAAGATCATCGTCGATGCCTGGGTCGAAGGGGAACAACCCGGTCAGCTGGGACTCAAGCTGCGCGATACGGCGGGCAATGACAGTTGGACCACACACATCACGGTGCATCCCCACCAGTGGAATCGGGCCGAATTGCTGATCCGAGAGGCGGCGGCCGACAGCGACGTGCGGCTCGTGAAGGAAGTGGTCCTATACGCTTTGCGGCCGACCAACACCTTTACCCTGGTCGTCGATCACCTGCGGCTTGAACCAGCGGAACCACCCGCCCTGGCTCAGTTTCTCCTGCGCCACCCCAATTATCGCGGGTGGATTCTCCCCGGAGAACGCGAGGCGGAGGTCGAGATCGCGGTGGCGCCCTACGAACATGGTTATCAGCCTCGGGACTTGCGGCTGCGGTTGGAAATCTCAACGGGCAGTTATCATCGCACCGTTGAGCGGCGCTGGAGTGAAGACACAAACCGTTTGGCCATCGCGGTGGAAGGGGCGGCGCCGGGCGATGCCGTGCTCAAAGCGACCATCCACTCGCGGAATCGTGAACTCGCGAGCCGGACTTGGCCGCTGCGAATCCTGACAACGAGTGAGGTGGCGGGGTTGAAGGTCTATGTGGATCGTGCCAACCGCTTGATCGTGGATGGGCGGCCTTTCTTCCCGCTCGGATGGTATGGTTCGGTCGACGAAGCCCAGCTTGCGGAGATTGCCGACAGTCCGTTCAACTGTCTCCTGGCGTACGGAACCGACCTCGTTCCCCCTGAGCAAATGCGACGGTTCCTCGACCGCATGCGGGTGGCGGGCCTCCGGCTGGTTTATTGCCTCAACGATGTGTATCCCACGGCCACCTACCTGGAAGGCAAAGCCTGGGAAGGCATTCGCGGCAACGACGCCATTGCCGCTGCGGTGGTCGCGGCGTATCGGGATCACCCGGCAGTTCTTGCGTGGTATCTCAATGACGAACTCCCGCACGCGCTGGCGCCCCGACTCGAGGATTACTACACCGAGTACAGTCGGGCGATCCCGCGCATCCCTGTTTCATTGTGTTGTGCAACCGATCGGAGTTGACTTATTTCCCACAGACCACGGACATCCTCGGCGTGGATCCCTATCCTATCCCTCGCGAGCCGGTTACGCGCGTCGCCGATTTCGTCACGGTCGCACGGCAGGCCGTGCGGGATAACCAACCCGTGTGGCTGGTCCCGCAGGCGTTCGCCTGGTATCAGTACAACTCTAGGAATCCAGACCGCGGCCACCTTCCGGCTGACGAGGAACTCCGCGCGGGACGCGCACCGACGTACGAAGAGGAACGCTGCATGACCTACCTCGGCCTGATTCACGGGGCGAAGGGGCTGATTTACTATTGCTACTACGATCTGCGGGTCCTGCCGCAGTACCGCCAGATGTGGGGGTGGATGAAATCCATCGCGGCCGAGGTCAAGACCCTCACTCCAGCGCTCATGTCCACCGAGTCGGCGGGGACCTGGAGTCTGACACCAAAGGAGAGCCCTGTGCAGGCGAGCCTGTTTCGGCAGGGGAACCGGCTGTATTTACTGGCGGCAAATCCTGCTCAAACAGCGCGTCGAGTGGACTTCGATTTGCGACGCCGCACCGGAACCGAGGTAGAGGTGCTATTTGAAAACCGTCAGCTTGCGGCGGGGCAAGGCCGCTTCGCGGACGAGTTCCTGCCGCTGGCGGTGCACGTGTATGCCATCAAGTTGAATCGCGCGAGTGGCTTGTGAACGCCTTGTGGGTAGCGAAAACCCCGGAGTCTTTGGAAACCGTTCTGAACGCTGCGTCCGGCTTTCATTGAATCTACCCGTACATTCGGCTAAAGTCGCCAGATGAGATTGCGCGCCACTGTGGCCATGCTGCTATGGACCAGCTTGGTCTGGGCTGGCGAGCAGCCGAGTGCGCCACGGAGTTGGTGGCTGGCCAGGAACCTCCGGGTAGTTACCTACGAATTCCTCGAGCGCGGACATCGCGAAAGCGACCTTTCAGCGGATGAAATCCTGGCCTCCCTCGACCGTTTCGGCGACTACGACCTCGTGCTCATCAAAGGCTTCCACTACTGGAAGGGCCAGTTGGACGACAGTTCCTGGGGTTACCCTCGATTCCGACACTTGGCTGAGACGCTGATTCCCAAACTCCACGCGCGAGGGATCAAGGCCGGCATCTTCGGCTTCACTGATCGGCGGCGCTCCTACGAGGACGGCCCCGACCATCGCCGGATCATGGAAATCTGGAAGGAATACGTCCGCTCGGGTGCGGACATTCTGTTCGTCGATGAGGAGAGCGGCAGTGGCGGCCTGGCTATGCCGGCGTCCTGTCTCGGTCATTGCGACGAACTGCGGACGGCTTTCGCGCTGCCGGTGGGTTTGTTCCTGTACGGGTCCGCATCGCAGGCGAGCCAAGTGCGCGGGATCGCCCGGCACGTGGATGTGGTTGGCGAAATGGGCTACAACCTCTTCCTGGAGGCGCGCGGGGACTTCGGCTTGGCGGAAGTCACGCGCGAGTGGGCTGGCGCGCTGAAGAGCCTGCCGAACCATCCGGTGGCTTATTGGAGCGGCACGATGGTGGTGGCCGGGCAAAGCCAAGGTCCCGGAACTCCTTTTTGGCGTGAACGGTTTGGCGAGCGGACGCTGGCAGGCTACTTTGAGAGCTATCCAAGGAAGGCGTTGGCCTCCGGCGCAAACGGCGTGTTCTTTCATAGCCTGTGTCGGCTCGATGGGTTGCCTCCCAAAACGCGAGACGAGGTCACGGCGGTGATGAAGCAACTTTTCAAGGAGATGGGCGGGCGTTGATCCCCTATTGGTTCATCAACCGCACGGGCTTGACGGTGTGACCACGCTTCGAGTCGGCGATGGCCCGGTTGATCTCGGTGAAGTTGTAGAACTTCACCAGGCGGTTGAAAGGGAATCGCCCATTCCAGCCCGGAAGATGCCTCTCTCCGTCAGGAGCGGCAGCGACAACCACGTTACACACACCTTCATTGTCAATCCGTAAACGACCGAATTCGGGCTGCAAGTGCTGCAACCGCAGTATGTTACCCGATCAACCTCGGGTACACACCGGGCCTCCTCCGGGGTGCCACCAGGATAACACCGCCGACGGAAGAGAGCCTGGCAGCGGCAGAGGCCGATGGAAGCAGCGCAAGTGCTTCAACGGCAATAGGTTACGCGACAAGCCGAATGTCCTCGCGTTTCATGATGGAGAAGGCTGAGGAAGCGGTCCTATTGAGCACAACCAAGCTGGCGGAATGCTTGGGCGCAGGCGCGATAATTCTCCGGCGACATACCCATGACGCCATACTCCTCCACATAGCCCACAAAACCGCCCGAAGGCGCGCCCAGCAGCTCGTAAAGGCGCCGGGCCTCCGCGTGAATCTCTGCCGGCGTGCCCCGAATGGAGACGGTCTGATAGCTGATCGGCACCATGAAGCACTGCCGCCCGCGCAACCGGCAGCTCACTCTCGCCACATCCACCACATTGGGCTGCGAGATGTTGATGACGTCCGCGCCGATCTCGTGGAAGTCGTCCATAATCAAATCGAACTTCCCGCAGCAGTGAAACCAGGTGTGCAGGCCCAATTGGTGGGCAAGGGCAAACTGGCGAGCGTAGCGAGGTTTGAACAGCCGCCGCCACAAATCCGGCGAAATCATCAAGCCGGTCTGCGTGCCCCAATCATCGGCAAAGTGGATGCCATGGAAACCGTGCCGCGCGGCCAGGCGCATCAACTCGCACTCGAAAGCGAGGATCTGGTCCATCAGCGCCGCAAAGCCTTCCGGGTTCAGGAGAAAATCCTGCATGGAATTTTCAAACCCGCGCAGCAAGGTGTAAACGGTGAAGCCGCTCAGGTCCAGGCTGGCCAGGCGGTAGCGGTCGCCGCAGGCTTGGAGAAACGCCGGCACCGCTGATATGCGCTCGGCCTCGCGCAAGCGCGGCACCCGGATGGCTTCGGGCTCGGGTAACTCGGGATAGAACGGCGCCACGGGATGTCCCATCGTGCCATCCCCAAGCGATTCCAGGCGGTAGCCCCATTCGTTCTCGGTCCAGTTCCAGGAGTTGGGAGTGCCATCGTCCGGTGCGCCCAGCGCTAGGTGGTAAAGCATGATGTCCCCTTGCTCTTGGTCGCGGTTCCAGAAGACGATCGGCACGCGTTCAGGACTAGCAAACCGGATTGCCTGCTCGACGAGTTTCTGGCGGGGAACAGTCATCACCGATTCACTCCTCGGGCCATTCTTTTCCAGGCGGCTCCCAGCCCCTTGAGCCGTCGGGGCGTATTGGATTCCTCCTCGGCCAGCTTGCGAGCGACGTATTGGAACGGGGTCTCGGCCGGCCGGAGCTTGGGCAGGGCAAAGGGATCGAACCGGGTCTCCAGCACGGCATTGATCTCAGGTGCGTCTAGCTTGCGCAGTACTTCGTCCAGATTCGGCCACCACCAGGTGTTCTCATAGCCATGCTGGCGCTGCCACGCAGATGCTGCGGCCACGAATTCTCCCAGCGGTTCTGTGGCCGAGGCGCGGCACTCCGCTGCCGCGCGCAACGATTCGAAGCCCGCGCACACGCGCAGCATCATAGCCAGGTCATTGACAAAGCGGCGCGGACTGCCAAAGAGCAGGCCCTTGAGCGGGCCGGGCTTGAGCCGCCGCGCCGGGAGCCTGGCCAACTCGGCGGCGCAGGCGCGCATGGCCGCCGGGCCGCTGCCGGCCAGCGCCTTCCAGGCGCGCACGATGGTTTCCCCCAGGCCGGGTATCAGGTCTTCGGCGAAGGCGACGTAGTCGGCGTCGGCGACCGGCTTTCCGGCAGCGCCGCGGGCAAAGGCGAAGGTGTTGGGAAGTTGGATACAATGGGTCTGGGCATTGTCCATCACTCCGCGCGGCCCCGGCTGCGCTCCGCCCTCATAGGCGGTGTTCCCGCCGAAGTTGGACATGGGAAAAGAGGGCTCGCCTTCGATCCGGCCGTAGTTGAAGCTGATGCCCCGTTCAGTAAGCCCTGCCTTCTTCGCAAACTCCAGCCCGTTGGCAATGCCTCAGGGCTCCGGGTTAAGAGTTTTCAAGCGCAGCAGCATGTCCGTCTGCTCGGCTTCGGTGGAAAACGACAACGTGCCCGTCTTGTAAAAGCGCCCGTATCCGAGCCAGCCGACATGCATCCAGTAGCACAGTTCGATTCCCGGCCGCAGTTGGTCCAGTAGTTTGCGGTGCGCCATCAGCAGGTTGGTAAATTGCTCGTTGCTGGAATCCGGGTAGCCGCCCGGGTCACTGTCAATAATCGCCAAGCCGTCCATGTTCTTGAGCGCGGCCAGCAGCCGGGCTCTGCGCTCGAGCAGGCGCTCCATCGCGGCCGCGTCAGCCGGGTCCAGACGGGTGTCGCAGTAGAAGAAGTGCCTTTTCTGGAAGGATGCCTTCGCGGCGGCCTGGTCTTTGGCGACTACGTTCGGGCAAAGCGCGATGTAAGCGCGCATGCCAAACTGGTGGTGCAGCATATCGATGACCTGCGCGATCTTGCGAAGGTTGGCCCGGTCGCTGGCCGTCAGCGGTTCGGGCATCGTCTCCAGGACCGGCCAGATCAGCACCGCATTGTAGCCGAGCTGCTGGAGACCCTCGGCATAGCCGCGCCAGTCCTCCAGCGTCCAGGTTCGCGCGGCATAGGGGTGGTGATAGGGCCAGTGTTGGTGCACGTACATCCCAATCAGCCTGCTGCGCACCTCGCCTGCGTGGGCGGTGCTGCACAGGGCCAGGATGAAAAGTGCCACCAGCAAGCCAACAACGCCAGCAGCCGGCTTCTCCCAACTGCCCACTGAGCTACACGATTCTCTGCTCGTCGCTTGCACTTGTTCAGGCTGGTTGAGTGTGATGATAAAGGATCTCAAGAACGGGAGTTGCCGTCGAGGACAACCTTCCTCGAAGCTGCGGAGGCGCAAGCTGGGGACACTCCTTGCTTGCGCCTGTGCTCCGTTCCTTTAACCTGCAGTCCGACACAAGTCCTATGTTCGATCCAATCCCTGAAAACGACCCCCGCGGGAGTCGGCGCCATTTCATGCACGTGGCCAGCGCCTTCACGGTCGGGACGGCCTGTGGGCCAAGCTTGTGGGCGGCAGGCCGGTCCGAAGCCCTGGCTGCTACTCCCCAAAGCTCCGCGGCCAGCGACGCTGGGCAGAAGCAGGCCCCGCTCATACAGATCGGCATCCTGCTGGGAACGTTTGCCGGGCCGACACTGGAAGCC
Organism: Limisphaerales bacterium; assembly: GCA_003152225.1. GTDB lineage: Bacteria > Verrucomicrobiota > Verrucomicrobiia > Limisphaerales > UBA8199 > PALSA-1440. The sequence continues at coordinate 9,464 of PLZQ01000058.1, forward strand.
AGGTTGGATGCTGTGAAAGCCTGCGGGCTGGACTGTGTGCAAGTGAGCCTGGATTGTGCCGGACTGCCAGCGATGCCCGAGGAAATCTCCTCGGAACTGGCCGGCCGGATTCGCCGCGAGGCGTCGGCCCGTGGGATCACCATTGCCTCCGTGCAGGGCACCTTCAACATGAGCCACCCTGACCCCGAGCATCGGCGAGCGGGGCTGCGTCGGCTTCGGGTTCTGGCCGAGGCCTGTTCTGGGTTGGGCACGTCCAAGATTCACCTGTGCACCGGCACGCGCGACCCCGAGAACATGTGGCGGCGCCACCCTGACAACGGTTTGCCGGCGGTCTGGCAAGACATGGCCGCATGCGTGCGCGAAGCGGCCGACATCGCCCGGCAAACCGGCGTGGGCCTGGGCTTTGAGCCCGAAGTGAACAATGTGGTGGATTCGGCGCAAAAGGCGCGGCGTCTGCTCGACGAGATCGGCTCACCGCACCTGAAGATCACGATGGACGCGGCGAATATCTTCCACACGGGCGAACTGCCCCGGATGAGGGAGATGCTCGACGAGGCCTTTGCGCTGGTCGGCAAGGACATCGTGATGGCGCACGCCAAGGATCTCGACCACGATGGGGATGCAGGCCACTTGGCCGCGGGCCAAGGCAAGCTCGATTACGACCGCTATGTTTCCCTGTTGCACGCCTATGGGTTCAAGGGACCGCTCCTGCTCCACGGATTGACCGAGGGGCAAGTGCCCGGCTGTGTGGCTTTTCTCCGTGAGAGGCTGGCCCGCCTGGCCTTGGCACCTTCCCCGTCCAAGTAAAGCGCGTTCGCGTTCGATGGCTTCCGACTTGAACTAATGCCACATCCGCGCCTGGTTGCCGGCTCTCAACGACCAGCCCCGGCATTTTCGGTTGAGTAAACCTCCAATTCCGCCACACTCATCTGGCCGCCTTTCTGGTGGTCACCATCGGGCTTGAGCGAGCGGATGCGGAGGTAGCGCGCCTGTACATGGCGAATTGCCATTTAAGCCTGTCACTGGCAAGAATCTCATCT
>PLZQ01000206.1 GCA_003152225.1 Limisphaerales bacterium
TCCGCCCGCAGCAGCAGGAAATGGCGGTGGCCGTCGCGCAGGCCCTGGCCGACGGTGAGCACCTGGCGGTCGAAGCCGGCACGGGTGTCGGCAAAAGCCTGGCCTATCTGGTGCCGGCCATCCTGTATGCCGTGGCCAACAAGAAGAAGGCGGTAATTTCGACTCACACCATCAATNNTGCAGGAGCAGCTCACGCAGAAAGACCTGCCGATGCTCGAGCAGATCCTGCCGGTGAAGTTCAGCTTCACCATGCTCAAAGGCCGGGCCAATTACCTATGCACGCGCCGCCTCCATAAGGCCGTCCAACAGGCCGGAAACCTCTTCACCTCCTCCGAAGCCGAGGAACTCCAGCGGATTCACGAATGGTCCAAAACCACTACCGACGGCAGCCTGTCGGATTTTGAGGTAGAGCCGGACCCGAAGGTCTGGGCGCAGGTCTGCTCCGAGCGGGGGCTGTGCTCGCCCAAGCTCTGCGGTTACCCGTCCGACTTCGGCAAGGATCACCCCATCTGTTTCTTCCAGCGCGCGCGTAATCGCATCCTCTCCTCGGACGTGCTGGTGGTGAACCACACGCTCTTCTTCACCCTGCTCGGCGGCCTGGAAGAGGAAGTCGAGGGCGGCATCCTGTTCCGCAATGACTTCGTGATCTTCGACGAAGCGCACCACATGGAACACGTCGCCTCCCGCCACATCGGTCTGAGCGTATCCAGCGGCCAGGTGCGCTACGCCTTGCACCGCCTCTGGAATCCCCGCACCGAGAAGGGCCTCCTCGCCACGTTGCGCAAGGGGGCCGCGGTGAAGCTCGTCGCCGAGCTGTTGAAGGAGTCTGATGGATTCTTCGCCAACGTCGAATCGGCGTGCGAAACCCTGCAGCAGGAGGCCAAAAAGCGCAGCTTCGGCGGCGGCGAGGCCGGGTCAGCGCGCCGGCGCGAGTGGACTGAGTTGCGCATCCGCCAGCCGGAGCTGGTCCAGGACAACGTCACGCTCCCCATCCAGCGCCTGCGCGAGGCCGTCAGCGAGCTGATCAAGCTGAGCGAGGACAAAGAGATTGGCCAGGAGTTGATGGAATGTAACCGCCGGCTGGCCGAGCTGCGCGAGGAAGTCGCCGTCTTCCTCAGCCAGGGCGCCGAGGATTCAGTCTATTGGGTTGAGCGGACGGGCCGCGCGCAGAAGACGCTGGCCCTGAACGCCGCCCCGATTGACGTGGCCGAATTCCTGCGCCGCCGGCTCTTTGGCAGCGACACCTCGATCATCATGACCAGCGCGACCCTGTCGGTCTCAGGCATGGTCCTGCCGCCGAGCCCCGCATCGGAAATCACGCATCACGCATCACGTATCACGCATCACGCCACGAAAACACGCGACAACACGGGCCTGCACTACTTCTCCCACCGCGTCGGCGCCGAGTCGGCCCGCCTGCTGCAAGTCGGCACGCCATTCGATTACGCGCGGCAGATGAAACTATACGTGGTCGGTAAAATGCCCGACCCGCGCACCGAGGGCTATCGCGACGCGCTGACCCATTGGATCGAGCATTTCGTGAAGCTGACGCACGGCAAGGCCTTCGTGCTCTTCACCAACTACAAGCTGATGCAGGAAGTCGCCGAGCTGATGCAGCCGTTTTTCGACAAGATCGGCATCGCCTGTTTCGTGCAAGGCACCGGCACGCCCCGCTCGGTCATGCTCGAGAAGTTTAAAGACGACGTGGACTCCGTGCTGTTCGGCACCGACAGCTTCTGGCAGGGCGTGGATGTCCCCGGGGAGGCGCTGTCCAACGTGATCATCACCCGCCTGCCGTTCGCCGTGCCAGACCATCCGCTCATAGAAGCGCGCATCGAGGCCATCGAAGCCCGCGGCGGCAATTCCTTTAGTGAGTTCTCGTTGCCCGAGGCCATCCTGAAGTTCCGCCAGGGCGTCGGCCGCCTCATCCGCACCAAGACCGACCAGGGCATCATCGTGGCGCTGGACAACCGCATCCTGACCAAGCAATACGGCAAGGCCTTCATCGACGCCTTGCCGAAGTGTCCGGTGGAAGTGGTAGTTTAGGGCAGCGCGTTCAAGGCCGTATCAGGCTCTCGCTTTTCCCCATTACCCTTCCTCACGCATCTACAAAAGCATCCTGGCGGCATTGGGGAGCGGGAAGGTCCGACTGACGACGTATTTATTCAGAACCGCCGTGATCCATTCTCTGGAGGCGGTCACATTCTGAACCGCAATGTGGATCTCGCCGTTCTTCTCGCTCAGTTCATACGACGCAACGTTGATCAAGATACGGGACGCCTCCCCGATCAAGTCCAGTTCAACCCGCATCGTCTTCTTGCTGGTGTCGATAGCGAGCTCTGTGACAACGCCAAACCCTTCGATCTCGCGATTGATGAACGCTTTTGCGGCGGCTTGCAGAGCCCTTTCCTTCAGCAAGGTAAATGGATTACTCATTGCGACGTGATGACCAGTATGGTGGCGTGCTTCGGGCCGCCGCTCATTTTTGCAGCGCCAGGTCCGCGCAGATAATCTCCCGGTCATTGCGCGCATAGACATGACGGTTCGCAAAGGCCGGATGCGACCAAACCACAAACCGGCCGCAATCCTTGTTTGTCGGTTCCAGCAGGTGGGCGCGGCTGATTTCCTCGTAGCCGCGGGGGCTGAGCTTCGCAATGATCAAGTCGCCCTTCTCGTTGAAAAGGAAGAAGCGGTCGCCGTTCTTCACGATGAAAGCATTGGCCCAGCGGACCGCTTCGCCGGAGGTTGTGGCTTGAAACGTTTCCCAAACCCGTTCGCCCGTTTCCATCTTCAAGCACCGCAACTGCCCGTAGCTGCACACGCCGTAAATGTAGCCATCTTCAAGGAAGGGCGTGCACATGACGGCATTGAGGTGCGTGGTGTCCTTTTCGTTCACTTTGAGCGTGCGCCAGGCAACGGCCGCGGCGGGTTTGGCGGAATCGAGCCGCAGCATCAGTGAACCGCTATAGAAGGCGGTGAAGAAGAGCTGGTCGCCGAGCTTGCGCGGCGTCGCGAGAGTCATGCCGGCGCGCGACTTGAACGGCACCGACCAATAGACCGCGCCGGTCTCCGGGTCGAGCGCGTTGGCTGCTTCGGGATGCCAGAGGATGAGCTGCCGTGTGCCGCCCGCTTCGTAGATGACGGGCGAACTGTAGCCCGGCTCTTCGGCGCTCAACGCGCGCCAGAGCTCTTTGCCGGTGTCTTTGTCGAAGGCGACCGCGGTGCTGCCCGCGCCGCCCACCAGGCAAATCAGCCGGTTGCCATCGAGCAACGGATGTCCCGCAAAACCCCACATTGGCGCTTTGATACCATAGTCCTTTTTGAACTCGTGCGACCACAGGACCTTGCCATCGGTCGCGTCGAGGCAGAACAGATTGCCCTCGGCGCCGAGGGTATAGACCTTGCCCTGGCTGACCAGCGGTGCGACGCGCGGCCCCGCCGGATAGCTGATCGTGTAAGGGCATTCGTATTCGTGTTTCCAAAGCACCTGGCCGTCAGCTTCGCTCAGGCACAGCACGCGCTCGCCACCGCGGATTACGCCGCGGTCGAACGGGTCGGCTGGGTTGCTGGTTCCCTGGGCAAGCCGGCGGTCGGCGACATAGACCCGTCCATTAGCCACGACCGGTCCGGCATAACCCCCGCCGATGCTCGCGCGCCAGCGGACCGGCGGGCCGTTAGTGGGGAATCTCGCGATAATGCCGGATTCGCGCCAGACGGCATCACGCTGGGGGCCGAGCCACTGCGGCCAATCGTCGGCGAACAACGTGTTGCCGCCCAGAATGCCAGCGCCGAACACGCCCAAACTAAAGCTCCAGATCGGGTGCATGCGAGTAACCTACACGACCGGACGGTTTTCGGCGATGTGGAAAGGCCGAAGTCCAAAGGCCAACGGATTCGATTCTCGCGGCCGCCCAACAGTTCGGAGCTGCCGCGGCTGTGCGGTGGCTAGCATCCTGGCGGAACGCGGCCCTCCTCCATTCCCGGGAGCGAAGACGCAGAAAATACTTAGGGGCATAGAAATGGCGGGCAGGCGCTCGGGAGAACGCCTGCCCGCGTGGGAGCCAGAGGGCGTAACAGCTCAGCAGCCGGCACGCCCCTGGCCGAGGATTAGGCCGCGTCCGGAACAACGGCCGAGAACTTCGCCGCAATGTCTTCCCAGCCGTCAACGAACTGGGTGACGCGGACGAACACCTTCATGCCGACCGGTGGCGCGCCATATTTGGCCGTGTAGAGAGCGGTAATGTCCGCCGAGTTCTGCACGGCGGCGGGACACGTGCCGAGAATCCGGTAGTTGCGGCAGACTTCCCGGCCCGGGCTGACCGGCGCCGAGGCCCGCACAATGGTGTTCTCGCCGGGATCGCCCGTGCAGGTGAGCTTGAGCGCGATCACGCCACCGGCGTTGGTGATGACCAGGCCCTGCGGCGCCAGGTCCGGGAACTGCGGAAGCGGCGGGGGCGCATCCACCAGATCCTGGCCGAACAGCGCCAGCGTGCAGTTGATCTTGTTGAACAACTGGGCACCGGTCAGCGGACCGCTCTGGCCCAAACGCGCCTGAGCCTTGACGTTTTGGGCTGCGGTCATCCAGGCTGCCCGTTGGGCTTCCTGAAGCGCCCGCCAGCGGGCCGAGACCTTCTGGAGGATTCGGCGAATCTTCAACTGCGCCGGGGTCTCGGGGTTTGCGGGGGTGGTCAGGATACGGCTGACCTGGCCATACCGGCCATTCATTGAAACCGTCTTCCCGCGTTTGCCTGACTGTGGGATATCTGATATTCTCATACGTTACTTTCTTTCTTTTGTTGTTTTGTTTGTTGTTGTGAAACGGCGCGCGTGGCTGGCAGAGCCGACCAAGATGCGCGCGCCAAAGTGTTTGCCAAAGTAGGGCAGGCATCTCGCTTGCCAGCGCGGGGCAGGCGAGACGCCTGCCCTACTCTGCCCGAAGGAGCGCATACTCACTTCCTCGTGCGCTCGTCCACCCGGGCGAGCCCGGCTTCGAGCGCATTGATCCGCGTGGCCAACCGCTCCAGGGCTGTCAGCAGTTCCCGGTGGTTGGCATCCAGCTTCTCCAGGATAGCGAGGTGGTTGGCGTGCAAGCATTCCCGGGTGGCCAGCATCTCGGCGGAGAACTCCGCCCGGCTGACGTGCTCGGGCTTGGCCGGCTTGGGGCTGGCGAGTCTCTTCACGAGGAGGAACGCCGAGCCGATTGCGCCGGCGATGGCCGCCCAGCCCTCTCCCGTGAGGGTGCGAGGCGTGGCGATTTGGGATTGAAGGTCTGTGCTCATAGTGATTTGCGATTTGCGTCCCGTGATGCGTGATGCGTGATGCGTGATGCGTGACTGGTGATTCTCGATTCTTGATTTGCGATTGGCCATTGGCTATTAGCGAAGCGTGAAGCGTGAAACGTGAGTGGCGACTGATTACTGATTAGTGCTGACTGCCTTAGTCGCTGGGTTCGGCGTGCTGGCGGCAACCAGTCCGCGCAACTGACCATGCCTGTGCGCCAGGAACCAGCCGCCGACGGCCAGTGCGACGGCGCCCAGAATCAGCAGTTCATTACCGACGATCAGACTGGGCAGGACCATGAGCGCCAGGCCACCAAGCAAGAGCGCGGCGCTAGTCGTCACGCTGCCAATGACCACCTTGAGGGGCGGCCAGACGAGCGACGCCAAGCCAAACACGAAGAGCCCGACGCCGACCCAGACAATACCCTTGAGGCTCGAAAGCTTGGCACCCAACTCCCGCGCCGTGTCCTTCTGTGCCGCACCCAGTTCGGCGGCGGCATGCGTTTCCTCTCGCTCCACTACCGGCATGGGAGCGCTCAAGACCAAAGAGGTTGAGGGTTGGAAGCTGGGGGTTGAGGGTTGAGAGTTGATGGTTGAGGGTTCCGAGATGGGGGCAGCAGAATGGACTGGCACGGCATCGGGCGGCTGGGATTGTTCCATTCGGGAGCCGGCGGGCACCGTGTAGGTGCGCACTTTTACGCTCTCCTGGGTCTGCTTGCTGGCCTGGGAAGGGTTCTCACCCTGAACCAGGGTCTGCTCGATGACCCCGGCGCGCTTGCGCGTCGTGACGGCTTTGCCGCCTTTGAGCGGTCGGGAACCAGCACACCCGGTTGCCAACAACGCCAGCACGAACCAGACAGCGAGAAAGTTGGCCAGACGCTCGACGGCAGCAGGGCGCCGATCTGCCCGACCTTGGACGTTGGACTTCGGACGTTGAACTCCGGACCCTGGACTTTGGGCTCTAGACTTTAGACTTTGGGCTGCCATCGGCGGCGGGGTATTGAGAAAGACCGCTCTGCAGAGCCTGAGCCAGCCGGCGTTTATCCGGCGTTGAACGTCTGGCGACTGGCCTTCGGTTAAGGGCGGCTGCTTTTTCACTGGCACGTTCTTTCTCATAATCTGTTTGCTTTGCTTGGCTGGTGGCGTTGTGCCACTGGCATCTAACTACCATGGGAGTGTCGAAAAGCGGGCTGAGCTGGCAGCCGAGATTTGCTGTCTGGCTGCGGATGGGATGGGGATTTTCGACTGTCGAAAATGCAGTCGAATATGGTGTCCTAAAGAAGCCGGTCTATGGCTTTAGTCACCCACCTGGTTGTCGTCTTCGCCGCCATAGGCGGCACCCTTCCTGTAGATGCCCTTGGCCCTGGAGTCCGTGAGGGATTCCTGCATGGCTTCGACGTGCGGTGACACGTCCTGCAATTGCTGAGGAGTCCAAGGGACCTTCGCTTGAATGGCGGCGAGCCGATCATAAATCAACGACCTATTGCAGTTGCACTTGCGGGCGATTTCAGCGGCTCCCAGGCGCTGCCGGTAGTAGAGGTTGAAGACCTTGATGGGGGGAGCCTTTCTCAAGCGGTTGCCGGGGTCCAGAGCGGTGAGCAACTCGAAGACCTTGGCTGCGAGGCTGAGGTTTGGCTCATCGGGTTGCGGGGGCTCGGGCAGCGCCGCCTGGCTGGCTTCGTTGGCTGGCCCTAGATTCTTCTGCCAGTCAGCAAAATCCTTCCGCACCCCCGCAAGCTCCCCCTCGAACCGCTCCATCGCCGCCTCCACAGCCTTCACCACCGCCCGCGCAGCCACTTCCGGCACCGCCACTTCCAAATCTCTGCTTTCCACCCTCCGCGGTCCACCCTCCGCAGTATCGATACAGAGGACGGGTGCTGCTACGGAGGACGGGTTTGCTTTCCCAGTTTCAGGTTTTCCCGCCTCCCTCTCCGCTTTCAGCGTTTCAGCATTTCCCCCACCACGAGGTCCACCACCGCCAGAACTGCCAGCAGACCCACCGTCAGAGCCAGCCAGCTTGCCGCCAGCCCGCTCCCGGGCCTGAGCCGAACGTGCGCCGTGAGAAGTCCCGCCAAGCTGCTGCGCAACACTACAACCCACGTCGTCGAACTCGTCTCCATCCCCAAGACCAATTCCAACGCCAGCCGCCAGCAACACAATGGCAGCGAGCTTGAATCCAGCCCAGGCCAGCGCCGAGGCGCGGCCAACCCCCGCGCCAGCAGGCGCAGACTCCGCCCGCTTCCTCAACATCGCCCGAATCGCCGCTTGCTCCTCCTCCGTCGCCTGCACCGCTCCCATCCCCCGCCCCGTCCCGCCGTCCCGATTTCTGCTTTCCGCTTTCTGCTTTCCGCTTTCCCTCCGCCCGGTCCCGTCGTCTGTGGTCCCGTGGTCCTGTGGTCCCATTTTCCCCCGCCCGCCCCCCAATGGCTGCTGTGCCGCCGGACACTCATGTCCGGCGCCCACGCCATAGCCATGTTCACCATCACTTCCGTCCATCTCTTGCGTACCCACCAACCAAAAAGCCCTCTCCTGTTGTGGCCAGGAGCCAGGCAAACCTCATTCACGAGGCGCCAGCCGCGCCTTAAACGCTCACAGCTCGCCGCGAGCCGGGAAAACCGCCAACCTGCGGCCGGCCTGAAACTGCGGACCAACCTCCTTCAGGGGTGCCCCTTTTGGGAACAAGTCCGAGACGGAAACACCAAGCACCCTCGCCAAAAACATCAACTCACAATCCGGCACCCGGCGCAGTTGCGCCTCCAACTTTCCAACCGAGCCCGTGCTGACGCTCCAGCCCTGGAGTTGAAGTTTCTGTGCGAGAACCGGCTGCGTCCAGACCTTCCGCACTCGAAACCTCTGCACCTGCGGCCCAACCACATTCAATCCGCACTTCATCCGCGCTTGACCCTAAGCGCAACTAGGCCCGACTCTCACTCCCACATGGGAGTGAAATTTCCCCTTCCTATCCTGCCTCCCAAGGCCCCAAACCTGCCCCCTCAGCTCAAAGTTCAGTGTTCAGCGTTGGACGTTCGATGCTCAGCATTTCAGCATTTCAGCATTTCAGCTTTTCCCCTCCTCGTCCCGTGATCCGTGGTCCCTGGTCCGTGGTCCTGTAGCCGCTCGCAGCAGCACCGCCAGCAAACGAAATCAGCCTCTCCGCCCGTGGCGGAGAGGCAAGCTGATAAGAAATCGGCTTGGGGCGCGCCCGCTTGTGCCTGGCGCTGCGCGGGTGATTACCGGAAACTGGTGAAGCCCGCGGACGCGGTCAAATGGTTAGCCCTCGAACCGCAGCCACCGGCGAACGTCATCTAGGCGCCCATTCGTCGTCGCGAGGCGGTGGGGCGTTCGATGTGGAGCGAGCGGAAGCAGCCAACGACCTCGATTTCGACCAAAAGCCCAATAAGGTGCCCTCTTCGACCTTCGCCAGCGATCCCCAGAACCGGCTGGCTCTGGATGGCTTGGTGTGGCTCGGCGCAGGCAAGAACTAGTTGGTCTCCTGGAGGATGTCGAGCTCCGCGCAATACAAGGCAATCTCGCGGAGGAAATCATCCTCTTCGGCGGGCGTCCAGTGCCTGAACGTCTCAGCGGGGGCGTAGCCCCACATGTCGAACAAACGGTTGATCAGGCCGCCGAAGAGATCGTCGATCTTCTGCTCGCGCTCGCGCGGGTTGTGGGATTCCGCCGACTCCTGGCGTTCCTCCAGAACAGCAGCGTAGTAGTGCCTGGCAAAGGCTTCGGGATTGATGTCTTTGGCCCGGTTGAGGAGGTCGCGGAACGTGTGGTCGGGATCGTGCTCCTCAGGCATGTAGTGAGGCGCGGGATGGTGGCTGGCGGGGCCGGTATCATTCATCGTTGCGGCAAGAATTGTTAACACAATCTCAGCAGCCCGAAAGAAAACTCGCAAGCCCGACACAGTTTCGGGCTTCGCGGAATCTCGGCTTTCTGTCTAAAGTCGATATCCACCAGGCCCACGTGAGGCAAACGAATTCCTCGCGCCGATTGAGGAATCAAGTTAATGTTTTCGTCGGTCGGATGAACATCAAAGAAACCATTGCCACGATTAACCAGATGCAAGCCGACGGCATCATCGAACGCTACGCCATCGGCGGCGCGGTGGGTGCGACGTTCTATCTCGAACCCATCGCCACTCTCGACGTGGACATCTTTGTGACGTTTAAGTCGGAAGCGTGGATCGCCCTCTTCAATCCGCAGCCCATCTTTGACTACCTCAAAGCCCGCGGCGGGACAATACGAGGCGAATACATCGTCATCTCCGGCTGGCCCGTGCAGTTCCTGCCGCCCACCGGCCCGTTGGTCGAGGAGGCGCTGCGCGATGCCGTCACCAAGGACGTGGAAGGCACCCCTGCGCTCGTCTTCACCGCCGAACATCTCGCCGCCGTCGCCTTGCAGACCGGCCGGGCCAAGGACAAGGCCCGCCTCCTCCAGTTCCTCGAAGCCGGCGCGCTGGATGCCGCGCGATTGCAGGCCATCCTCGGCCGGCATGGATTGGCGGACGCCTGGCACCGTTTTGAGAAACAATTCCTCAGCGACGCACCATGAGTTTTGACCTGCGGGAGATCCTCGAAAGCAAGCGCGCCCTGCGCCGCGAACTGGCCTCACGTCCTGTGGCCGAGAAATTGCGCATGCTCGATGCACTGCGCGAACGTGCCCTCGCCATCCGCCCAGCGAAGCCCGCCCCGGGCGCAAATGGGTTGCGCGAAGCACCGCCGTCCTACGGCAAGTCCGATGATGCCTCGCCTGTTCGGCCTTAAGCTCGCAGCCTTCCCAAACCGGGGCGGCAGCCCGACAGGCTTACCCTCGGGAGGTGGTTGCAAATTGCGACCCCCTTGCACGACTCAAATCCGCCTCTGTTTACTCCGCTGCGTGTCAAAGAACACGCCGTCCCCTGCCGCACAAAACGAAGAGTGACTTCCTAACTCATCCTTCAGTTTCAGCTTTCTGCGTTCTCCTCGCTCCGCTTTCAGCGTTTCAGTGTTTCAGCTTTTCAGCTTTTTGCTTCCGCTTTCCCAATTTCTGCTTTGCCCTTTGGCTCGCCCCTCACCGCCCGACACTATTGACCCATGCGCGCAAAGAATATGACATTCTCACGAACCGACCTCGTTCTGATCAACGCCCTGACTCCCGCCGACGGCATCATCCACCCCGGCGAAGCCACCAAAGCATTCGCCTCGTGGAAAAAGGCCCAGCAGGGGTTGCCGGTCGTGTTGCGGATTCAAACCCTGGTCAATGAAGGCCAAATCGCCTGCGCGCTGGAGCGTTACCGTCTCGCGCAGGGGACCTATCCGGAAACGCTGGACACCCTGGTTCCGCAGTTTATCGAGAAGTTGCCACGCGACATCGTCAACGGCGCGCCATTGCTCTATCGCCGGGTGGAGGATGGAACGTTNNAGGCGATTGGGTGTGGAAGAATTCATTAAAACCGGAATGACTCGGCCCGGCCTTTTGCGGTTGCTCAGCGGGGACATGTGACGGCAAGAGGTGGAACGTTAGCCGCATATGACCAAGGACCCTGATCAGTTGGACGTGGAAATGGTTCGCTATGCCGCAGCCTTCTGTGCTCTGCGTTCTGCCTTCACGGCGCCGACCACCGATACCGTTCGTCCAGCCCGCCTGCCCACTTCAGCGTTTCTGCTTTTCCCCTCGTCGTCCCGTAGTCCGCACTTCGCCGCCTTCCGATTTCAGCTTTCTGCTTTCCCAATTTCTGCTTTTCCCCAAGTCCCCCCACGACGTGCACAGTTCCAATTCCAATCTCCGGGTTGAGACGTTTCGCTAAAGCAATTGCGCGCTTTTGGGGCACAATTGCTCACGGGGAGCAGTCGGCTTCGTCTGCACCAGTGTGCGTGGGAAGTATCAAAAATGAAGACACCAACTCGACGCGCACAGCTCGAACTCCAACCTCCGGTTGACCCGTTTCCGGAAAGCGGCAGGTTAGGGGAAGACCAGCCCGGCCCAGGATGCCCACAGGCCTATAAAGCTACCGCTGCGCCTTCCACGTAACAGTTGACGATTCTCCTGCTCCTGCTTAAATGACCCATATGGCAGAATTGAGTAAAATGCAGGAGGCTGTCCGTGTTTCCATCGCCACTGGGTTGGCTGTGGGATGCCCTGTCCGAGACGCCCGGAGGTGGCGATTTTACAACAATCAACGGGGTTATCTGCTCCGTGCACTGATTGACTTCCCATCTCCTTATCCTGGCAGTACGACTAGATACTTCGCCCAACAAGTTGTACTACCGTCTTTTCGATCCTCACCCTCTAACCTGACCTCGCAACAGCGCACTTTTTACGAAGCAGCCAATGGCAAGGACAATGCCTGTTTGAAAGAATCCTTGAGCGTGAGTCATGAGTGAGCCAGAACCAAATTGGACCCAGAGTTCCCCCAGAGCGTTCATCAGCTACAGCCACGATTCTCCGGAGCACAGCGCGCGAGTTCTAGCGTTTGCTGGCGCATTGCGCCGCAACGGTATCGATGTCGAACTCGACCAGTTCCACCAGGACACAATCATAGACTGGCCGCGATGGTGTAACGAACAGACCGACCGGGAACACTCAGATTTTGTCCTGTGTATCTGCACCGCTGAATACTGTCGCCGCATCGAGGGCAAAGTACCTCCGGAGAAGGGCAAGGGCATCTATTGGGAAGGGAGTCTGCTCGACGATGAACTATATGATAAAAAAGGAAACCGCCGAATACTAACTGTCCTATTCGACCAGGAACCTGAAACCGCTATACCGCGCTTTCTGCGTGGGTGGACTTTCTGCCGTATCACTCGTTTTGACTTGGAAGATTCGGGCTATGTAAATTTGATCCGAATTCTTTCCAAACAAGAGCGGGTCGTCAAAATCCCGGTTGGCTCCATTCCAAAACTGCCTCAGACAGCGCCGTGTGACACAACATCCGAAGGCCCCGCCCGAATTCGACCACCCTCACGTATATCCTCCTTAATACATTCGGCAACCCAGCGCCCCACAAGGAAGAATCTCATCAGGGTTTTAATCAGCATAGTTGTGTTAGTACTATTTGGCATCGCATTTCCCTACGCAAACAACTTCTTAACGTACCGCATCTGTATAACACCCTTGAAGGACTGTCAGGACCCTGAAATCGAAATCGTGCGGGTCTGGAACCCGTTCCAGTTCCGCATAAGCACCGGACTGGTTGCGCGGAGTGCTAAATCCGGTGAGGCCATTGACTTCTACTTGCTTAATGACGCAATCGAGGCACTTGTCCCTCTGGTCCCAGAACAAGCAGCCGCTGAGTTGGTCTTAAAGACATCTGATGGTGACATTGGGGCCGTGCGTTTTCTAAGGCTTCCATCGACCCCCGGAGATCCCAAATTTGCCACATTCTGTGCAGTCGAACCTCGGCTAAAAGAGGCTCTGTCTACATATTTTAATGCAACTAGCTCGACCGGGCGGAGCAAGGGGGAAGCCGCCGCCACGTTGGTTAGATTAGGTGTGACGGACAAGGCTGTAGTTGCGTCGCTAGTCACGATGCTGCGAGATAATGCCGCCGATGTTCGTCTTACTGCGGTACGCGCCTTGGGAGAGCTGGGAAACCCAGATAACTCAGTGATTGCGGGGCTTCAACTATTGCTGAAAGACAAGGAGCCCGAGGTGCGCCTGCGCGTTGCTGAATCGCTTGCCAAGCAGGGAGTGGTGAGCCCGCCTGTGCTCGATGCTTTTGTGGGAGTGCTCATGGACGGTGCCCCCAACTCGAACGTCCACTCGTGTGCGGTACAAGCGTTGATGAAGCTTGAGAATTCAATCGATCCCGTTGCTGTGAAGCTTGCGGAGTTTGTCAAAGGGGAAGACCGCGACGCCAGGCTGCGAGCTGCAAAGGTCTTAGTGGAATTGGGCAAGCAAGACACAACAACCGTCAGAATGCTTTCGGATTCTTCAAAGGATTGCGATTCATTCAATCGCAGACGCATAATTGATGTCTTGGACTTGATCGAAAACCCCGACAAGCAGGTTAAGGATGCGCTGTACGAGTTTACACACGACGCCAATCCCGAAGTCGCTGGTCGCGCTGGTGAAGCTTTGCTAAAGTTACAGTTCATCGATGTCCTGAGGAGTGCATCGTGGAACGTGGACCCAGCGGATGGTGGCCTGAAAGCTCGCCAACCGTTCCCAACTCGGAGCCAAAAACCGCCAGAGGTTGTGAGTCTGTTGGCTTTTTGCACCAATCCAAATCCCGCCGTGCGTCGAGCTACCGCCAAAGTTGCGGAAGATTCAGGAGTGCTAACGGACCAGGTCGTTACTCAATTGTCTGATTTGCTTAAGGATAGAGACCTTTCTGTGCGCCAAGCCGCAGCAGAAGCATTGGGACGGCTTGGACAGAAGCGTGCCGATTGGCGGGACGATAGACGATTATTACTGATGCTTCAGAGTAACCTCAGCGAAAGGAGGCAGACAGCGGGCCTTGTACTCGCATACCGCGAGAATTTGGATTCCCAAACCATAAATGCGCTTCAGAAACTCCGTAGCTGCAAGATGCCGTTTGTGCGCATGGCTGCTTGGGATACGTTACTCATGATCGAGGAACATAAGCAACGCTTGAGGAGGTACAAGTAGGAGATTGGCTTGAGCCATGTCTACCGCAACATTCAGAACCTCAGACACCAAACATTGTAATGTGTGCAAAGCGATATCTTACGCCAGGGAGTCACGACTCGGGTTGTAGAGACAATACGAGACTTTGATTGCCATGCTCAGGTTCTTGAGGCGAAGCCACTGTTTCTAACCATGTCCAGAAGACAAGATTTGGCTGTTTAACAATGAAACCTCTTGTGCCGCCTATGAAACCCTCGGATGCTTTCTGCTCACGCCGCCGGTATTCGTTTGAAGATACCCAACCCCGCGCTTTCACCTTCATTGAGCTGCTGGTCGTGATTGCCATCATCGCCATCCTGGCAGCCCTGCTCCTGCCGGCGCTGGCCAAGGCCAAGGAAAAGGCCATGGCGGTTGGCTGCCTGAGCAACCTCAAGCAGCTCGAGACCTGCTGGCACCTGTATGCGCTCGATAACCAGGATATCCTTCCTCCGAACGATTCCGTCATGTACATGAACGGAGGGACTGCCTCCGTCAATGTTTCCTGGTGCCCCGACCACGCTCGCACCGACCTCGATACCGTGGACCTCCAGCGCGGCGCATTGTTCAAATACAACACGTCCGTGGCTATCTATCATTGTCCGGCGGACAAATCGACCGTGGAAACGCCCGCCGGCCAACCGCTCACCCAATTGCGTAATCGAAGCTACAACATGAGCCAGTCCGTCAACGGGTACGCCGAGTATCTTATCGACCTGCATACTCTCGGCATCTCGGATATGCCCTTTTGGAAGAAATACACCGAGATCCAGCGTCCGGTTCCCAGCCGGCTCTTTGTCTTCATCGATGAACACCCCGATACCTTGCTGGATGCCCAGTTTGGGAACCCCGCCGGCTTGCCTTATTGGGGCTCAATATGGTTCGACATGCCGGCCGGCCGTCATAACCAGGGCGCCTGCCTGTCGTTTGCCGACGGTCACGCTGAGCGCTGGCGCTGGAAGACCCCGATGACTTACTTTTACTTGGGGCAAGTTCCAGGTCCTGATCAGATGCCCGACTTCCTGCGCGTCCAGAGCGCCATGAAATGCGTGAGCGACAACTAGCAAGACCGGTCGGTTCGTGAGAATGTCATGTTCTTTGCACGCATGGGTCGATAGTGTCGGGTGGTGAGGGGCGAGCGAAATGGAAATGCTGGAATGGGAGGACAGAGGGGGGAGGACGGGATGACGAAGGGAGGCGGGAAAAGCAGAAAGTCTGAATCCGGCCGCCGTCCACGGGCAGTTAGCCGGCATGCCGATAGACGGCCTTGAGCTTCTGGAGCGGGGTTTTGCGGGAATGGCCGTCCACGTAGCCGATGTTGATGGCGCTAGAAAAAGGATATCCCGGGAATTTAATGGG
>PLZQ01000311.1 GCA_003152225.1 Limisphaerales bacterium
CGTCAAGCTTAAGGCATTGAACGGGCAGAAGCTCGTCAGCTTCGAACCGGATATCCCCACCCGCAAGGCGCTGGACAAGATTCTTAAAAATCAGGGTGTGGTGGTCGAGCATGCCATGGAGTTCGATAACATCGAAACGGTCAAACGGGCCATCGAACTCGACTGCGGCGTGGCGATCGTGCCGGAAACCACCATCCGCCAGGAGGTGGCCAACCGCACGCTGACGGCGGTGCCGCTGGAAGGCAATTATTTCCGGCCTCTGGCAGCGATTTACAGGAAGAGCAAAGTGCTCTCCCCGGCCATCAAGCAGTTCATCGCCCTGCTGAAAAAGCCCATTTGAAGCGTCCGCTGCGTTCGGCGCGGAGGAACATTCCCACGAGCCCTACCCCATTGAGCTATGAGCAAGCCCATCAAGGATGAGTTCACGAAGTTGAAGATCTCCCGCCAGCGGCGGTATCAACTGCGGATGCGGCGGGACAAGCGTTGCATCATCTGCGGCACCCCGATCACGCGGGGGCTGATGTGTTTGGAGCACATGATCCAAGCCCGGGAGCGCCAGCGGAAGCGCTTGGGCCTCAAACGCCGCCACCGCAACGCGCGGACCTACCGGCTCCAACGGAAGGAAGCCTAAGTCCACAGCAGAATGCAATTCTGCGCTACCCCTGGAGTGTTTACTCGCCGATACGCTCAGGAGTGCCTTTGCGGTAGTTGACGCCGAGTTGATCGAAGCGCTGGAACTGAGTCTGCAGCCGTCGCGTGAAATCATCCCAGTTGCGTGAGGCCTTGGGGGACCAGGTGACCTCCGCCAGGGCGCACAGGCGCGGGAACGCCATGAACTCCGCATGCTTGAAGTTGGGGACATACTCAGTCCACAGATTGCCTTGCCCACCCAGGATGTGCGACTGGTACTGCGCGTCCAGGTTCGCCGGGATCGGCTCGAATGAATACACGTTGCTCAGCGGCAGATAACCGCCGATGGCCTTCGGCTCGGTGGCGTGGTTGGTGGACTGATAGTAGTCCAGGTAGCAAAACTTGGTGGGCGCCATCACGACGTCGTGCCCCGCGCTGGCGGCCTCGACCGCCCCGCCAATCCAATCCATCACGACCGCATTCTGGGCCAAGCCGCCTTCGCGGATCTCACTCCAGCCGATCAGGTTGCGCCCCTGGGCATTGACGAACTTCTCGATGCGGCGGACGAAGTAGCTTTGCAGCTCATGCTCGGTCTTCAGGCCTTCCTGTTTCATGCGAGCCTGGCAGCGGGGGCATTTCTGCCAGTTGTCCTTGGGCACCTCGTCACCGCCGATGTGAATATATTGGCCGGGAAAGAGCTGACGCACCTCCGCGAGCACGTTTTGCAGGAACTCGAAGGTCTCATCCTTGCCTGCGCAATAGACTCCCGCAAACACGCCCCCTTCGGCGTTCGGACTATAGGGGCCACCGTTGCAGCTCAGCTCGGGAAACGCCGCGAGCGCAGCGCTCGCATGCCCTGGCATTTCGATCTCCGGCACGATGGTGATGTGCTTCGCACGGGCATAGGCCACAAGCTCGCGGATGTCGTCCTGCGTGTAATACCCCCCATACCGTCCATCCGGGCCGTAAGCGGTGCTAGCCTTTGGGTCTAACCCGAAGCCGGCGTCCTTCCGCCACGCCCCAACCTGCGTGAGGCGGGGATACTTCTTGATTTCAATCCGCCAGCCCTGGTCGTCCGTCAGGTGGAAGTGGAACGTGTTGATCTTATGCAGGGCCAGCACGTCCAGCATTTGTTTGACCTCGTCCTTAGTGAAGAAATGGCGGGCCACATCGAGCATAAAACCACGCCACTTGAACCGCGGCTGGTCCTCGATCTGGACGCATGGAATCTTCCAATCCATGCCCACCACCGGCTTCGCCGCGAACACCTCCGGCGGCATCAGTTCCAACAGCGACTGCACCCCGTAAAACAGGCCGGCGGACTTGCCCGCCCGCACAACCACGGAATCCGCGGTCACGATCAGTTCGTAGCCTTCGGCGCCCAGTCCCGGGTTGGCGTCCTTGGTGGTCAAGAGGATCGTCCCTTTGCCCGGCTGTGCCTTGGTAGTCGTGGCGGTCTCGAGGTTGTAACCCGTGGCCTTGCCCAGCCGCTCGACCAGGTACTTGCCGGTCTCGCGCGACGTGGCGTCCGTCAGTATGCGCGTCTTGGCTTGGAGTGTGAACGCCCCGTCGCGGCATTCCATCTTTTGGGGGAGCGGGATCAGCGCGGGAACGTCTCCAGCAAAGGCGTTGGCCGCCATCAGCAAGACGAGGATTGCAGCAGTTTGGTATCTCATTTGATTAATTGTTAATACTCTTGTTCGACAGCGCGGGCGCGGCGCCACTCACATTCTTGTCCCAGAGGTGGTTCACCACCCAGAGCAGGACCCCGCCACTAACCACAAATACGCAGGTGAGGATCACTGCCGGTTGCGTGCGGCCATAGAGAAAATTACCAATGGCGAACAACGATGACCAGATCACCGTGCAGCCGGAAACCCAACCCAGTGTAGCCTTGCCCATGTGGTCGCCGTGCAGCGCCGCATCGGCCACCGACACGCCGGCTTCCTTCCTCACCTTCGTCCAACCGGGCCCAGCGGGATGCACCTTTTTGTAGAATTCGATCAGCTTCGCGCGCTCGGTCTGCGGCGCGGTGTACGCCGCAATCAGCCAGCAGATCGTCGTGAAGCCCACCTGCAAGATGGTCGTTTTCGCAAAGCCCAGATGGGGCAGCACGCCGACCTTCTCGAGATACGGGAACCCGGCCGCGCTGATGAGCGACGCCGCCATGGCCGCGACTTCGCACCACGCCGAGACGCGCGACCAGAACCAGCGCACGATATAGAGCAACCCCGTGCCAGCGCCGATGGAAAGCAGGAGCTGGAACGCCTGCTGCGCCGAAGTCATCACCAGGCTCAATGACGCCGCGAAGATGTACAGCATCACGGTGCAAAGGCGCCCCGTATTCACATAGTGCTTCTCCGTGGCCGTAGGGTTGATGAAGCGCCGGTAAAGGTCATGCACCAGGTAGGAGGACCCCCAATTGAGATGCGTCAGGATCGTCGAGGAGTTCGCGGCAATCAGCCCGCCCACCATCAGGCCCACAAAACCCACCGGCAGGAATTTCAGCATGGCCGGAAACGCGCTGTCATGCCCAATTAAGTTGGGATCGGCATTGGGAAACGCAGCTTTGATGGAGGCCAGATCGGGGTAAACTATGATGGAGCAGAGCGCGGTAATGATCCACGGCCAGGGCCGCAACACATAATGCGCGAGATTGAAAAAGAGGGTTCCCCCAAGCGAATCCTTCTCAGATTTGGACGCCAGCATGCGTTGGGCGATGTAGCTGCCGCCGCCCGGCTCCGCGCCCGGATACCAGTTGGCCCACCAGCCGATGGCGATGGGCATAATGAAAATCATCAACGCCAGTTGATACATGTTAAAGTTGGGCAGGATGTTAAGGATCGGCTGGCCGGTGCCATCAATCGCCGACATCACCGGCTGTCCCCCCTCGGGCATCACCACCTGCAGGTGGCCGAGTTTAGCAATCAGCACGCTTAAGCCGCCGACTTGCTTCAGGGAAAAATAGGCCGCGGCCACCACCGCCGTCATCTTGATGAAGAACTGCACCATGTCGATCACCAGCACACCCCACAGGCCGGACTGCGCGGCGAACACGGTGTTCAGGATGCCGCAGATGACGATGGTTTGCCACGGAGGCATGCCAAAAAGAATGTTGGCGATCTTACACGCGGCCAAGGTGACCATGCCCATGATGAAGCAGTTGAAGAACAGCCCAAGATAGACCGCGCGGAAGCCGCGCACGACGGAGGCGGCCTTGCCCGAATAGCGCAGCTCGTAAAATTCCAGGTCCGTCATCACCCCGGAACGCCGCCAGAGGCGGGCGAAGAAGAAGACCGTGGCCACGCCGGTGAGCACGAAGGCCCACCATTGCCAGTTGCCCGCCACGCCGAACTTGCGCACCTGCTCGGTCACCCAGTTNNCTGTAAGTGCATACCAGAATTCTTCTGACCGCTGGCGGGTTAAGCGCCAATGGCCGGGGACGTTACCGGTCTTGGCTAATGAAGACAAGCTCCGGCTTAGGGCGCCGTTCGAGCGGTGGGCGGCTGGCTGGGCCGGTCGCTCCGCTGTCCGGCGACCTGCAAGAGCGCAAGGCCCCGACAGACACCGCCGGCAGCTTCTCGATTGATCCGGCGGTCCGCTTCAACGACCTGACCCATGGCCAAGTGCTGCTCGACTCGCGCGACGCCGCCGGTCGCGGCTATCTGCTCCGGACTGCCGACGGGGGAACCGCGCGCCTGGAGTTGTCGGACGGCTGGCAAGGTGCCTTCTGGGATTGCGACGCCGGTCTGCTCAAGGCCAACACCCTTCACCACCTTGTCGTCATCGTGGATGGCCGCGCCAAGGTCATCTGTTTTGTGGTCTATGGCGTTCTCACCGACGGCAGCGCGCAACGCCAGTTCGGCTTTGGCCGATTCAGCCCGATTCTCAAGGACATCAGTGGCGGCCGGGACTTGCGAATCGCCCCTGACCTGCATGGCGAGCTAAAGCATCTGCGCCTCTACAACCGCGCTCTGCGCACCAGTGAAGCGGTGGGGAACTTCCACGCACTGGTGCGATAAGTTGGGCGATAACGGCGCCCGCTGGAGCAAAGGCTTGCACAGAACTCCCGGCAACAAGTGCCTCCGGAAGCCCTCGGCCTCCGCGCGCTTTCGCCAGGCTTTGTGGGAGCTTTGTGGGAGCTTTGGGGTGGCTTTAGGGTCGCATTGGGGTGGCTTTAGGGTGGCTTTAGGGTGGCTTTAGGGTGGCTTTAGGGTGGCTTTGGAGTCGCAATCGGTTGCCTATCAACACGCTTTGGGGTGGCTTTGATGTCGCATTGGGCGGCTTTGCCGCCGGTTTTGTAAAGTAATCTGTGTAAGTGGAGTTTTGCTTTGCCGCCGGCTCGCCGGAATGCGTGATTTTCACGCATTCGCCGCGTGTTGGATAGGTTCTGGATAGGTACCCGTTAGGTACCGTATAGGTACCGGGTGGCTGTTCGCCAGCTCTCCCCCAGTGATACGCTAGCTACCCACGCAATGGACCAAGTTTCGGCTCACGCTGGCCGACCAGATTGGAGCGCGGCTGGTGGTGGCGGCCTGAAGTCACGTTTCCTGCACGTTCCACGGAAAGAACGGCCGCCCTTTGTGAATCGTCACGGCGTATCACCCGCGAGGGGCGCGTAGGGCGGAGCGGTGCGCAGCCTCAGATCCTCAATGGGGCCGCCGATGGTGAAGTGGTAAAGGCTCTGCCAATCGTGGCCGGCCAGACCGAGTGCGCGGTGCAGCACATCATCGAAGTAGCAGCCAATGCCGGTGCCGCGCACCCCCGCCGCCTCCGCCGCCAGATACAGGGCCTGGCCGATCATTCCGGCTTCCCAGAACAGTTCACGATAGGCTGCCGCGCCGCGCTCTCGCAAGACTGGCTCGAACCGCGCCAGCATCCCAAGGCTGAACGCACCGTCGGCGGCAATGTCCTGGTGGCAGGAAAGCGTCCGCGCAAAATCGCGCAAGTCGCCCTGCCCCAGTCGGTACAGCGGGGCGGTGCTTTCTGCGGTCGCCACCGCTTCCCAATCGCGCTGGGCGCCCAAGGCCATGCGCAAAGCACGCGCATCGTCCGGAGCCCGCAGCCAGAGGTACAATCCAGACTCCAGCCCAGTGACCCGATGCACGAACAACACCAGATGCAACCGTGGCGGAAACGGCCACGCATCGAAGGGCGGCGCCGAAGCGCGCGGCAGTGTGGTATCCAGAATGGCCAGAAAGGTTTCCCGCGAAATGTGGGTGACACCGTCGAAGTCCACCGCACTGCGTCGCTGGCGAATCAGTTGACTGGCGGAGTGCCCGCAGGCGGGCGGCGACGGCGGCGGCCACGCCACCCAATCCCCGTATCCGGAGGGTTGCGCACTCCCGGTCAATCGTTCCGAG
>PLZQ01000497.1 GCA_003152225.1 Limisphaerales bacterium
GGCCGTGCCGATCTGCACCCGCGCCGCAAACCGCGCAGACTGAAGTCTAAGGTCTAAAGTCTAGAGTCCAAGGTCCAAAGTTGGGGTGGGGGCAGTTCGAACTCAGTGACAACCTGAAAAAAAGGCCTGATGATTTGCAGGCACTTACAACAATTCAGCAGAATAATTTCACCCTCCAACCGCTCCTTGCCTGCGGCCCCATAACGTTAACGGCATGCGTAACCCCGCACCCATCAACCACTTCCCGCCAACACTATTTTCACCAAACCGCCCCCCTATATATGGAGAGGCGCATTTATTTTGAAGCCCGCATCGAAGCTGGTAACTGCCAACTCCTCCTTACCCAGCCAGTGTCCGAAGGCGATTAATGGTCAGCGGATTGTTGATACCTGATTCACGTCAGAGCCTGCCCTCGGCGGGCTACGGTGCGGGGACGACCTCCACCGCTTGAATCATTGCGTCATGGCCCGGGAGAGACTTGAACCGCAGTTCAATGATGCCGTTTGTGGGCTGCACGTTCGGAAACTCACGAGTGTAGGCTCGGAACGTTCCCACTTCATGGCGCACGCTCAGATTCTCGATCACGGATTGGCCGTTGATGAGCACCGTGGTGAGGCGGGAAACCGGGTCCCATTTGTCTCCTTCACGTTCCATCCAGGGCGTCTCGGGTGTGTCAGCCCAGTGCAAGCGCACCAGGTAATTGCCGGGCGCCACGGTCAGGTTCACCCAGAATTCCGGCGCATGCGCCCCATATCGGTAGATTTCCTCATCGGGAGTGCCGCCGATATACATGCTGCGACGGTTATGCCACCAGCAGCGCGGGACTGTATCCACGTCAGACCCNNATAATCCTGCCGCCCGGTGTAACCGAAGATCAAACGCTGCGCGCCTTTTGGTCCGCCGCCGGCGCCAAAGCCCGCCTCACCGATGGCAGCGGAGTATAGGGCGGACTCGACCCCAATTTGGCCGCGGCCAGCGCCGCGCCCTAACGGATTGGTCTCGCCGCGCACGACGATCTTCAATTCGTGGAGTCCATTAGTCAGGCCATTCTTGAGAAAGATCGGCTGCTCGTGGCGCACTGCGGGATTCCAACACTCGACCAGCGTTGGCTGCTTCACGCCGTCCACGAAGGCATCGGCCCAGCCTCCGTCAGTGCCTACGACGCCCAGCAGTCGCACCTGGTTGCCGAAGAACCGCAGGGTCATGGTGGCATTCGTCTGATTCGCAGTCCGAAACGAACCATGCGGCGCTGCCTTGTCCGATACCGTGTGCCATGGGCCGGTGAACGCGAATGCGCTGTCATCAGCGACCTGCTGCGGGTCGTCTCCGACTATTTGAACGTGCCGGTAGCCATCGTGCCGCACGGTGACCAGCCAGTCGCCGTTTGACAACGGCGCGAGCGAATAGCCCTTGGCGTCGAGGGTGCTGCGTTCTTTGAGCCGGCGGCCATCTGCCTGGACAGACGTGGGTCGAAAGGCCAAGCGCAGGACTTCCTGCACGGCGGGCGGGGAATCGAACGTGGTGTAGGTGATCCTGCCCTTTTCATAGAGGACTTTCTGCACCACGGAAGAGGAGCGGACAATGTGATTCTCCCGGTTGGGCGCAAAGCTCTCTGGCAGCCACGCAATGGCTTCCAGCACCTGACACAATGGCCAAGGATGAGCCAGATTAGACCATTCGGCGGTGGCAACCTGGTCGCCAAACAAGCCGTCCTTGACGACCCCGTTAGGCAGGCTGTCGTAAGTCGCCATGAGCATCATGCGGCGGCCAATTTCAGAGGCCCATTCGCTGTGGGCCAGCGCGCCGTAGCGGATTAGCGTCGGGCCAGCCGTGTATTGATTGTAAGAGAGCGAGGTGCCGCAGCAGACGGAGGATTCGGGAAACGCCCAGGCGCCGCTATACACGTCGCCGCAGGAACCCGGGGCAGCGCAGTTGCGATTCCAGACCAGTGACAGCATGTTGCGCAGATCGTTCCGCCAGTTTGGATAAACGGCGGGATACTTCATGAAATGGTCGGCGCACATTGAAACCATGCCGCACATCATGGGGTTGTCCCAATCCCAATACGTCCGCCCCCACGTGTCATCCACCCACCAAGCCGGGAGCATCTGTTCATTGAGGAAACGTCTGCCAGCGTCTCTGGCCTTGAGAATTGCGTCACCTTTGCCGCGATAGCCCGTCTGAATCAGGTCATCCAGGAAGTCAACGATGATGGACGTGGTGCCGGTGAGCACGTCGGACCATCCTACGGCAGACGGGTCAACGTAACGATTCCAGGGGGGAAGGTCGGGGTGGGTGAACTGGCACTTCGCAGCGAACACATCGCCCCAGTGGTTCGCCATTTGCAGGTAGCGCGGATTGCCAGTGAGTTTGTAAGCGCGTAGCACCTCGATGCCGACGATGGCACAGAGGTCGAGCTGATTGCGGCCCGCCGGGTCACATTTGCCATAGGCTTTGCCTCGTGTTGGTGTGCTGATGGGAAATACGGGCCAGTCGGCCGTCGGAGGAGTCAATCCATAATCCAAAATGTAATCCACTGCCAGCGGGATATAGAGGAACGCGATCGGATCGCCGCTGTATTGGTAGTAGGCCGTGAGTCCTTTTATAGTGCTCCACGTGCGTTGCGCCAAATCGCCGCACATCCAATCGGTTGTGGGAGGAATCAGGATTGTGCCATCGGGCTTGATGCTCCAGTGGGAATTGTAAATGAAGTCCGGCGCAGCCATCACCGCCTTTGGCTTATCCACCCACGGATAGCGCTTATAGACGTTTACGGCGATGTTCAGGCGCTCATCCAATTGCCCGTTCAATCCATGATGCCACGGTGCGATGACGCCGTAAGAATCCGTTTCCGTGAGATGGGCGTAATAGGAAGGCAGATTGGTGGCGGCCAGCGCGCTGTTCCAGGCCGAGAGTGCGGCGAGCAACAGCCAAGCTGCCACCTTAAATCGTGTCATATGATCAGTGCAAAGCAGTCTTGCGCCTTGGGCATGCTTAGGGACTGATCAGGCGGAAGAACTGTTTCCCGGAACCGACTGGCATGGTCACCGTCAGCCTGCTGCCGTTCTGCACCGGCGCATTGGTAACGGTGGTCCAGGATGCCGGAGCCAAGTTGGTATTGAATTGCAATTGATACGTGAACTGAACCGCCGGCCAACTGAGAACAATGTTCGTCGAGCTGCTGCTGATTGACAACTGAGGCCGTGGAATGAACGCGCTGAAATTGCCGGCCATGACCGTTTCGACCTGAGATTGGGACAGCGCGATATTAAAGACCGCCACGTCATCCAGCATGCCGTTCCAAGTGCGGTTAGCAGGCGCTCCAAGTTCAGAGCCAATGTGAATTGCATCCTGGAATCCAAGATATCCGCCGAGCGGAGCGGAAACGGCTTGAGAGGCGACCCCTCCGTTGGGCCCCGTGTTTCCGTCGCGGAAGACGGTGAGGTTGGTGCCGTCATAAACCACCGCCCAATGTTCCCATTGATCCAGGAGCGGTGCGACCGCGGACCCAATACCCCAGGGGACCTGCCATTGCGCGTTGGCGCGCGCCCAGGTGTAAAGCTCCCCGTCGCCGCTTGCGCCTGATTCCAATTGAAACGCTGTGCCATCGTCAATGACCATTATTCGGCCGTAATTCGCCACGAAATCACCCGTTCCGTCGGAATCCTCGTAGGCCCAGGCGGTGATCGTCCAGGGGTTGGTGGCAGTCTGGCCGATCAGCAACGAGCCGTTGCTCGAAATTGCGACGTAGGCGTGATCGACGCCGTTGTTGGTGAAGCGCAGCGCGCCACCGAACCCCGTTTGTCCGGTTACCCAAACTGGAACATTGCCGTTCTCGCCGGAGAGAACGCCGTTGTTTCCCAGACCCGATGAATCCAGCGCGCTGGTTCCGCTGGTTTCGTTAAACCGCCAAAGGCCCATCAGGGATTGATTGAACACGGCAAGGGTGGCTGGTTCGCTGGTGGCATGTCCCAAGGAGTTGCTGACGACTACCGAGTAGGTTCCAGCCTGGCTCAATTGGAGACCTGACAATACCAACGTGGCGTTGGTAGCCGTCGGATTGGTGGCGCTCGACAGCTTATTGGTGGCGTTGAAATACCATTGATACTTGAACGGTGGCTGACCGTCCGCGCCGACGCTGAACGTGGCGCCCGAGCCTTGAGGCACGCTTTGCCTCTGCGGCTGGCTGACAATGCCCGCAGGGCCGCCGATGAAGGCCAAAAAATCACCTTCCATTACTGTGGCGATTTGGGATTCGGTCAGCGCGCCGGCGAACACCACCACGTCGTCCAGCATCCCGTTCCAGGTGACGTTCGCTGGTTGATCAAGCTCCGAGCCGATCAGAACCGCCCCGATATAGCCCGGGAACGCGACTGGAGAACTCGCCGGCATGGAAGCAACCCCAGCTTGGGGTCCTTGATTCGCGTTGCGGTAGAGGGTCAAGTTGGTGCCGTCGTAAACCACCGCCCAATGCACCCACTGATCCAGCAACGGCGCAACCGCCGAGCCGACTCCCCAACCAAGTTGCCATGGGGCGTTGAACTGGCTCCAGGTGTATAGTTCGGCATCGCCCGAGGCCCCGGATTCGAACTGGAACGCCGCACCGTCGTCAATGGTCAATATCCGTCCGTAATAGGCCGTAAAATCGTTTGTGCCATTTGAATCTTCATAAGCCCAGGCGGTGATCGTCCAAGCGTTGGTGGCCGTCTGGCCAATCAGCAACGAGGCGGCGCCGGGGATGTTCACATAGGCGTGATCCATGACATCATTCGTAAATCGCAGCGCGCTGCCAAACCCTGACTGGCCCGTGACCCGCACCGGAACATTGCCGTTCTCGCCAGCCAGCACCCCGTTATTTCCCAGTCCTGACGAATCGAGGACAGTGGCTCCGCTGCCTTCATCGAACCGCCATAATCCGACAACGGAAGGTACTGCCGAGACCAAGGGTTCAACCACGAGCACCGCACAACCGGTCACAATCATTAGCATCAATTGAGGGGGCAATCCGCGAGAAGAGACTTTTTTCATAAACACCTTCATGGGTTATTCGTGTTCCGCACGGTTATACTACTCGAAAGAACCCGCTTTGTCACCCCGCCTTTGCCTTTCGCCGCCCCCTTGTTCTGCCGCGTCTCCCGCCGCTAGCCCTTGTGCATCAGCCGGTATTCGGTGGGTGAGGCTTCGTTGACAGCTTTGACGACGCGCGAGAAATAGAATGGGCCGTCATAGCCCAGCGACGCGGCGATGTGCTTGACCGGCAGGTTCGTCGTATCGAGCAACTGGCAGGCCTAATGCATGCGTAAATGGATGAAGTAATCGATCGGTGCATAGCCGGTGTGCTGCTTGAACAGGGCGGCGTAGTGCGAGGGCGAAAGGTTGGTCAGCGCCGCGAGCATCGAGACAAGCAGCGGCTGCTCCAGGTGCTGCTTCATGTAGGCGATGCTCTGGCTGATCTTCTGCCCGGGGTCGGGGTCTCCGCGCCACGTCTGCTGCCGATGCCAGACCATCATCCCCAGCAGATGCTCCAGCGTCTGGGCTACCACCTTGCGCGGCAGCACCACAATCCGCTGGCCGGGAAACCTTCCAGCCTTTTCCACCGATCCATGTTCGGTCCGTCAATACAGAGTGCGCATCTTCGATTTTTCGGCGGTCACAGCTATAGTTGATCGTTCGGTTGGCGCTATGCGGAAAGCGGGGTGAGTTTTTGGGGGCGGTTTGAGAGTGTTTCGGCCCATCGGATACGGGAGCAAAATAGCCCCATTTGGTACGGGACTCCAGCTTCCCCCTCTGCCATCCTCGGGTTAGTGAATGAACCGACCATCCTGCAGGGGCGGCGCATCAGCGCCGCCGATCTGGAGCAAGTTCGCCAATTATTGGCGGCGCATCCGGACTGGAGCCGGCGCCGCTTAAGCCAGCAATTGGCCACGCTGTGGAACTGGCGCAATCGGGCCGGTCAACTCAAGGACATGGCCGCTCGCACGTTGTTGCTCAAGTTGGAGCAGCGTGGTTGGATTGTCTTGCCTGCGCGGCGACAGCTTCCCTCCAATCGCATGCGTCATAAGCAGATGCCGACGGTCGAAGCGCCGTTTTCGGAGTTGCCGCTCTTTGGGGCGCTGGACGAGTTGCTGCCGCTGGCGATTAGTGAAGTGAGCACCCGCCTGGGCAGCGCCCCGCGCGCCCTGTTTGAAAACCTGCTCCACCGGCATCATTACTTGAGTTACCGCAGTCCGGTGGGGCAGAACCTCCAGTACCTCGTCGTCGATAACCAGG
Source organism: Limisphaerales bacterium (assembly GCA_003152225.1). Taxonomy (GTDB): domain Bacteria; phylum Verrucomicrobiota; class Verrucomicrobiia; order Limisphaerales; family UBA8199; genus PALSA-1440. Next base: position 6,271 of record PLZQ01000497.1, read on the forward strand.
GACGTCCTGTGGCGTGCGTGCTCTTTGGCGCGGCGGCCTGGCAATGCGCTGACCGGGACCGGTATATCGGCTGGGATGCCGCCACGCGGTCCCAAGGACTTCATCTCATCGCCAACAATACGCGCTTCTTAATTGCTCCCTGGGTGGGCGTGGCGCATTTAGCCACCCATGTTTTGGGCCGCATCGCCCGACGTTTGAGCCGTGATTGGCAAGCCAAATACGGCCATCCCATTTACTTGCTGGAGACCTTTGTTGAACGCGACCGTTTTGCCGGCACCTGTTATCAGGCAGCCAATTGGCGGCGCGTTGGCCAGACCAAGGGCCGCAGCCGACAGAACCGTCCCGATGGCCGCCCTTACCACGTGCCCATTAAAGACGTTTACCTTTATCCCCTGCATCCGCGTTTTGGGCAGCGGTTGCAGGAACCGTCCGCTTCACCCCTCAACCCGCCCGCCCCCCTCCACTTATGACTATTGCCGAGCCCGTCACACGCCAGAGCCGCCGTGCCCAAGCCCGTCAACCCCAGGCTGAGCAAACCCGACAACTGACCACAGAGATTATGTCCCAAGGCGAGGCTCGGGCCGCCGCCAAGGCCCAGGCGCTGGCGCTGAGCCGGGGCCAACTTACCGACGCTGAACTCCAGGCTTGGCGGGCCGATTATGAGGCGCGCCTCCAAACCATCCTCCGGCACCCGGAACAAAACCTGGGCCATATCGAGGAATCGCTGGCCGAATCGGTCAAAGAACCTCTGCGCCTGCTGGCCGAGCGAACCGCCCAGGCCAAGGCCAACGCC
>PLZQ01000177.1 GCA_003152225.1 Limisphaerales bacterium
GGAAACGGCAAAGGTCTGGATGACGTTCGCGCCGAGCCCGGCATACCAGGCGACGTGTTGCTCCGGGTCCGCATCGGCCCAAAGCCCCGGCGGCGCGAAGCCGTTGGGCCCGCCCGGCCCCCAGTTGAAGTCGATGCAGAAGGCGCGGATTGCCTCCCCCGCCAGGAGAGCTGGGCTGCCCGTGTGCAAGAGCAGGACTGCGGCGCACAGAATGGTGCGACGAATCAATCGGTTGCGCATTGAATGGCTTTGTCCTGCTGGGTTGTGTGCCGCCGCGGGTTGCTTCAGGGCACGGCTGGCGCGCGGATCCTCCAGCTCCCCAGACGCCGGGGCTCGGTTTCGTAAGCAGCTCATGCCTGCTGATAGCAAAGCCAAAACCGTCGGGCAAGCGCTTGTTCCTGCGCCCCCGCTTAAGATCAGAAGCTGGACGAACGAGACGCCCAGATTCAGGCGCTCAAACGGCAGAACGAATCACTCGAACAGAGGTTGAAATCCCTGGAATCACTGATACCATCCACCGTTGAAAAGAATCGAGGCCGCTTATGAAGAACTTACTACTCGCTTTCGGACTGCTGCTCCCGGCCATTGGCTTTGCCCAACCATACAGCATTGATTGGTACACCATTGATGGCGGCGGCGGGACCAGCAGCAACGGCCAATACGTCGTCAGCGGCACCATCGGCCAGCCCGATGCCGGCACCATGAGCGGCGGCAACTACTCCGTTACCGGCGGCTTCTGGAGTCTCCTGGCCGTTGTGCAAACTCCGGGCGCGCCGTTGCTCTCCATCCAACTCACCACGACCAACACCGCGCTCATCACGTGGCCCGTATCTTCGCCGGCTTTTAATCTACAGAAGAACTCGGCGCTGGGCACCGCCAACTGGGGCAGCGTCACGAACGTGCCAGCCGTCGTGGGTGGCCAGAACCAGGTCATCATCGCCCCGCCAGCGGGCAATTGGTACTATCGGCTGAAGTATCCCTGACCCGCCGCTTCCGACCAAACTCTGGCGCGGGCGTGTCGGGACGCTGTAGCCGGTCTATTTTCGGTCACCGCATGCAGCGGCTTCGCGCAAACGCAAGACTGCGTGAATCCGTGCTCGCGACTTGCGTTCCGCAGGTTTGAGGGGTAGAACGGTCTCGATATGAATAAACACATCCTGTTCGGCACACTGGCCTTGCTGACGGGCTCGCTGCTTGCAGCGAACGCCGCCCCCAAGGATGACCTCACGGCCGCGGCCAAAAAGCTCGCGGACAAAGACAACTACGCCTGGAAGCAGACGATCGAGAACGCCGGCGGAGGCGGCTTCGGTGGCGGCACTTCGGAAGGCAAAACCGAGAAAGATGGCTACCTCTGGCTCTCGATGATCATGCGCGATAACACCATCGAGGCGGTGAAGAAAGGCGACAAGGGCGCCATCAAGACCGCGGACGGTTGGCAGTCGCTCAGCGAGGCCACCAGCGGTGACCCGGGTCCGGGCACGTTCATCGCGCGCCGGGTGCAAACCTTCAAGGCTCCGGCTGCTCAAGCCGTGGACCTGGCCGACAAGGTCAAGGAACTCAAGCAGGACGGTGACGTCTATTCCGGCGACCTCACGGAAGAAGGTGCGAAGTCGCAACTCATGTTCGGTGGCCGCGGCGGCGGCAACGGCCCTGAAATCAGCGGGGCCAAAGGCTCCGTGAAGCTCTGGGTCAAGGACGGCCTGCTGTCAAAGTATGAAGTCAAGGTGCAGGGCAAGGTCAGCTTCAACGGCAACGACCGCGACGTTGACCGCACCACCACCATCGAAATCAAGGACATCGGCTCCACCAAAGTCCAGGTGCCCGACGACGCGAAGAAGAAGCTTTAGCGAGACTCCCTCCCTCAACCGGGCGGGCCGACGTTCGCCCGCTCGGTTAAATGAAGACTGCCAATCGTGCTGGGCTGCTGCCGCTCGTTCTCTCTATCCAGTTCCTTTTCAGCGGCGCGGCCAAAGCGGCTGACTATGCCGTCGGGGCCGACCTCTCCTTCCTGAAGCAGGCCGAGGCGGAAGGCGCCGTCTTCAAAGACCACGGGCAAGCCAAGCCGGGGCTCACGCTCTTCCGCGACCACGGTTATAATTGGATTCGGCTGCGGTTATTTCACACTCCCAGCCGGCTGCCCAACAACCTGGAATACACCGTGGCCCTGGCCAAAGACGCCCGGGAGCGGCACTTTAAGTTTCTCCTGGATTACCACTACTCCGATACCTGGGCCGACCCGGCCAAGCAGACCATCCCCAAAGCGTGGGAGGGCAAATCACATGCGGAACTGGTGGCAGCCGTCTTCGAATACACCCGGGAGACGATGGCTGCGTTTCGGAACGCGGGCGCATTGCCGGACATGGTGCAGGTGGGCAATGAAATCAGCCCGGGCATGCTTTGGCCCGACGGCAAACTGCCGGACCATTGGCAGAACTTCGCGGAGTTGCTCAAGGCAGGCATCAAAGGCGTCGAGGCAGGAGCCGGCACCAATCGACACCCACGGATCATGATTCACCTCGACCGGGGCGGAGACAAGGCGGGCACCAAACACTTCTTCGACAAGCTCAACACGTATGGCGTGCCTTACGATGTGATCGGCCAATCTTACTATCCCTGGTGGCATGGCACGTTGCTGGACTTGCGCGAGAACCTGATCTTCATGGCGAACGAATACCACAAGGATATCATCCTGGTGGAAGTGGCCTACTGCTGGCGCCCGACGGAATACCAGCAGAAGCCCGGTCCTTTTCCCGAAACCCCTGAAGGCCAGCGAGAATTCCTGGATGCGGTCAATCGCCTGGTCTTGAGCACGCCCGACAATCGCGGGGTTGGTGTGTTTTGGTGGGAGCCGGCGGTGACCGGCCGGCTTCGCAGTCGCGGTTTCTTTGACGATGACGGAAACGCACTACCCGTGCTCAATGTGTTTGACCGCTTCACCAGACATTAGCTGCAGGAGCCATTCCCCAGCCTGAAAGTGGTTACACCGCCAATTCCGTGCGGACCCACGCCGGAGAACCTGCCAGCTTAAACGTTTGCGGCGGCTGCGGCATGGCCCCGTCCATCATGCGGACCACCACAATCCAGGGCTCCCTCGTAAATCTCCCTCGCCCGCGCAGTGGCAATAAAGGTGGGGTGTGGTGTCGGAACCACTGCGGCCGGAGGTGCGAAGTCTTGCACGCAAATCACTAAACCTGGCAGTCTGCATCAGCTTGCTCATGTCGCAAAACCACCCCCTTTCATTTGCTTAGCCCGTTCCGGGTAGCCGGGCGGCGGGATGGGCATGCGGGACGGGGCGGTTTTCCACATCAACTCAATCTCCGCCGAGGTCAGGGCGTAGGCTTGGTTGACGAGGTCGCTGGGCGTGCGCTCCAGTTTCAAGGTTTCGGCGGCGAGGGCACGGGCGGGTTTGATGGGGCGAGTGTATTATTCGTCGCGCAATGCGTGGAGGTCGGAGGCGGATTAGTGTCAATAGTGAGAACTTGGCCGGCATGGTTCCCAACAGCTTGATTTCCCGCGCCGCCCAGGGTCGTGGCCCCGTGACCAAGCCGAGGCCGCGGGATTCACGCATGGCGACGACTTCATGGATGGTGCGCCCGCTGCGGCGCGCCAGCACCGAATCGGGTGTTCGGCCCAGTTGCTTCATCTCCGCGAGCGTCCAGGGAAAGGTCCCGCTTGCGCTCGTTTTTGCTGGCGGCTGCTTCAGCACCATAGTGGCAAGTTTCTTCATGGGTTAAGCTGATCTCTTCTCGGCGCCATTCGCATCCCCGTCCCCGAACCCCGTCCGGGAGTCCAACCGTTGCAATCTGGAGCTCTTTAAGCCAGAAGCGCCAAAAATAACGCTATATCTTGTGCTCGCGCAAGGACGGCTGACACCACAGGTAGTGTGCCTCGGCCTAGGTCATTTCCAATTGCCGGTAAGGCCCCCGAAATCCCCTTCTCGGCCGAGAGGCGAGAACCCCGCCATCTCCAGGGGGCTGGGCGGGGGATCGTGCCAGAGGGCCAGGTGGCGTAGGGTTTTCTCCACTACTCGCGGGTCGCCAATGGCGGCGATGACGCGCATGGGGTTCTGGTACACGAGGCAGCCCAGCGGGTGCACGTGCCAGATCCGCGGAATCAAGTGACGGGCGACGGAATGGGCATGCGAGGCGGGGCGGTTTGCCACATGAGGTCAATCTCCGCCGGGGTCGGGCCGTAGGCTTGGGTGACGAGGTCGTTGAGCGTGCGCTCCAGGGTCAGTGTTTAGGCGGCGAGGGCGGGCTCGATGGTACGAGTATACTCGGCGCGCGAGGCGTGGAGGTCGGCGGCTGAATAGTGTCAATAGTGAACTTTCCGATGCCGGTTCGGCCGATGTAGTGTGAGATATAGACCTCAGGCATGGAGCTTATAGGCTTGAAGTGGTTTGTTCCTTTGGTTCATATGCTTGGGACGAAGAGTCGTGTTCCTATGAAAACTCAGAAGAAAATCATCCACGTTCTTGCGCTCGTTCTGGCCTTGGCCGCAACTGTGGTTGTAACCCGACCCGCACGAGCAGCTTTTTGGATCACGAACAGCCCGATGGCCGTGCCGCGTGGATATGGTCATACCGCGACCTTGTTGCCAAATGGGCAGCTATTGGTGGCGGGAGGTTTCGGCAATGCAGGCTGCCTTTCAAGCGCGGAGGTGTGCAATCCAGCCACGCGAACGTGGACGACGATCGGGGCAATGGCCTCCGCCCGCGAGAATCCAGAACTCCTGACATAGAGCCAT
>PLZQ01000556.1 GCA_003152225.1 Limisphaerales bacterium
TATGGCTCGGGTTGCTCGTGCTGACCGCATTGAGCGTGTAAGCGGCTCAATTCGATACCGGCAATTTCTCAACGACTATCCGATCATTCCGAGAAACAACTTCTGGGCTGATACCGGTACGGGAAGCTTTACGGAACCGAAGGTCTATGTTGTCCAAACTGGCCAGAAGGTGATCGAGCGTTGCCTGTTGATGTGCACCGACCCCGGCGACCTCGTTCTCGACCCGACCTGTGGTTCAGGCACCACCGCCTATATGGCCGAGCAATGGGGCCGCCGCTGGATCACGATTGACACCTCACGCGTGGCGCTTGCGTTGGCCCGTGCCCGCATCATGGGCGCGCGCTATCCGTTTTACCTGCTGGCCGATTCCCGCGAAGGCCAGATCAAGGAAGCCGAAGTCACCCGCACCGCGCCGAGTTCGCAGCCCGTGCAGGGGAACAAGCTGCGCGTGAAAGTGAACGGCGTGGATGTCTTTGATCCGAGCACCGGCGAAGTCCGCAGCGACAGCGCCGACGGCATCGCCTGCTGGTTCGTGGACACCGATTACAACGAAGAAAGCTTCTTCGTCCGCCACGCCTACTTCCTCGGCGCCAACGACCCCTACAGCGCCCTCAAGACCACGCTAAAAGCAGAGATCAACGCCGAAGCCTGGGCGACCCTGAACAGCGACACCTCCCGCCCGTTCGAAAAGCCCAAATCCGGCCGCATTGCCGTAAAGGTGATCAACCACCTGGGGGACGAGGTAATGAAGGTGTTCAAGGTAACGTAATAAAGGAAGACATTTACATGACAAGCGGTCAGGATAAAATGCCACAGTACAATAACAAACAGGCGCCAGCATGATTACTCGATTGACCCTGCGCAATTTCAAGAGTGTGGGTAAACAGACTTACGACTTTACCCAGTTCGACTTGCTAGTCGGGCGGAATAACAGCGGCAAGAGCACGGTGCTCCAAGCGCTGGCCATCTGGCAGTTTTGCGTGGACGAGTTCCATCGCTCCAAGCGTCGCGGCTCCAAAGGCCTCCAAGTGGTGCTGCCCAACTTCACGGCGTTGCCGTTACCGGAGTTCAACCTTCTGTGGAAGGATAGAACGGACCGTGCATACCCCATAGCAAACGGCAAGAAAAAACAAGAGTTCATCCTGATCGAAATTGGCGTGGAATGGCGGCGCGCTACAGGAGAGATTGGTTCTTTTGGTGTGGCATTGCGCTATCATTCGCCACAGACCATCTACGCTATCCCCAGCGACGGTTGGGCAAAATTCCGCACCTGCGAGCAGCAGGGCGATCTGCCACGGATCGCTTATGTGCCGCCATTTTCAGGCTTGGAACCTACAGAAAAATGGCTGGATGTCTCCCCAATTCGCCAGCAGGTCGGAAAAGGACAGCCTGGCAGCGTGCTCCGCAACTTGCTGTTGCGGGTGTGCCCTCCACCACCCCGTGAGCCAGATGGGCCCATCAACAAGGGGTATCAGCATCCTGCCGATTGGCAGGAACTGGCGAACATTGTCCAAAGGTGGTTCTCGGTCAGAATTTGTGAGCCGTCTTACGAGTCTGCCAAGGATGTCTACATCACAGTCGAGTATAGCCAGAACGGCAAGGAGTATGACATTATAGCTGGAGGCAGCGGTTTTCACCAGACGCTCACCCTGCTGGCTTTCATGTACGGCTATCACCCGACCACCATTCTGCTCGACGAACCTGATGCTCACCTTCACGTCAACCTGCAACGCGAGATTCTCGATTACTTCAAGCGGAAGTCCATTGAACGGAACACGCAGTTCGTGATCGCCACCCATGCGGAGGAGTTCGCGCGCGGAGTGGATGCCAGTCAGATTGTGTCCTTCCTAAGCCACGTGCCGAAACGCATCAAATCCACTCCCGAGGTGCTGCGTGCGATGGCGGAAGTGTCGAACGAGGAAGTAACCAGGCTGATGACGTCGCCGTATATCCTATATGTGGAGGGAGAAAGCGATGAGCGCATCCTGCGCGCGTGGGCTGATCCATGCGGAGCTTTGGCCGTGATGGATAAAGTCTGTTTCAGGTCAATGGGCGGCGGCAGCAAGGAGAGCATGAAGACCAAGGCGGATGAGCATTTCGCCGCATTGCAGCAGATAATCCCGGAGGTATCGAGGTTGATGCTTTTTGATTACGACAGCAGCGGTAGTGCATTCCGCCCAGAGCGGGGGAACCCTACGCTGGTAGAGTGGAGGCGTAAGAACATCGAAAACTACTTGCTGGTTCCGGCTGCCTGGAAGCGGGCCATTCTCAAGCAGATGGCAGTCGGGGAAGATGATCTATTTGCGCAACCTGTCTTGAAGACCGTTGATAAGTTTTTCGCGGACCAGAATCTGGCGTTGCCACCGGGGAAGACTTGGAAAAATCTCACAGCAAACGTATTCGCCGTAGTGGATGGGAAACGGATTCTTTTCGAAGATGACGACTCGCTTTTTCATCAGCTACGAAAGGGCTCGCCATCTCTAAATCTCATTCGCGAACAAGTGGCCATGAGCATGGTCGCCGACGAGCTTCACGAGGATGTGCATCATTTCATTAGCAAGTTGATTTCTCTGATCCGCACTCAATGAGCAACTACAGCACCGATTGCTGGGTATTACCGGCTTGGCCCACGCACGCCGGTCATTGCGGGCGCTAGATGGACTTCCGGATCGCCGACACCTTCACCGACAGCCTCGGGCGGCTGACCGGCGATGAGCAGAAAGCCGTCAAGACCACGGCCTTTGACTTGCAGGTGAATCCGGCGGGGCCGGGCCTAAGCTTCCACAAGCTCGAAAAGGCGAAGGACAAGAATTTCTGGTCGGTGCGGGTGAGCGGCGACATCCGGCTCATCGTTCACAAGACGGAGGGCAGCCTGTTGCTCTGTTACGTGAATCACCATGACAAGGCCTACGACTGGGCCGAGCGGCGAAGGCTGGAGACGCACCCCAAGACTGGGGCCGCGCAGCTCGTGGAAATCCGCGAGACGGTAAAAGAGGTCACTGTCCCGGTCTGTGTGCAGGCGGAAATGCCCACGCCTCCCAAGCCGCGCCTATTCGCCGACCAGTCCGACGACGAGCTGCTCGGCTACGGCGTGCCGGCGGAGTGGTTGAACGACGTACGCCAGGCTACCGAAGATAGCCTACTGGTGCTAGCGGAACGCCTGCCTGGTGAAGCGGCCGAAGCCCTCTTGGAACTGGCCACGGGTGGCAAGCCGCGGGTGATGAAACCGGCGACGCCGGTCACGAATCCTTTTGACCACCCCGATGCGCAACGCCGCTTCCGCGTGATGACCAACGTCGAGGAACTGCAACGCGCCCTCGATTTCNNCGTGGGAGAAATGGACGATCTTCCTGCATCCCGAACAGCGGCAGTGAGTGGAGCGCGACTACACCGGACCGGCCCGCGTCTCCGGCTCCGCCGGCACGGGCAAGACCATTGTGGCGCTTCACCGCGCCGTCCATCTGGCCCGCACCCACCCCGAAGCGCGGGTCTTGCTCACAACTTTCTCCGACACGCTGGCGAACGCGCTTCATACCAAGCTAAAACGCCTGGTGGGCAGCGAACCGCGCCTTGCGGAGCGCATTGACGTTCATTCTCTCAACGCGCTTGGCCTGCGCCTTTACAAAGCTCACTGCGGGCTGGTGAACCTGGCCAGCCGCGAAGCCATGCGAGACCTACTCGGCGAAGCATCAAAGGCGGTGGGCGGACACAAGTTCAGCCTGCATTTTCTCCTCACCGAATGGGAGCAGGTAGCGGATGCCTGGCAGTTGGAAACATGGGAGTCGTATCGCGATGTCGCCCGGCTCGGTCGCAAAACCCGGCTGCCCGAGGCGCAGCGAGCGGTGCTGTGGTCCATCTTCGAGCGGGTGGCCAAGGGACTGGAGTTCCGCGCCGTGGCCGTGATGGCCTGCGACGACGAGATCATCCCCTTGCAGGAACGCATCGAAACCGTGGGAGACGACGCCGACTTGCAAGAGGTCTATGACACCGAGCGCCACCTGCTCTATGTCGCCTGCACGCGTGCGCGGGATAATCTGTTGGTCACCAGCGTTGGACCGGCATCGGAGTTCTTGGATGATCTGCGGGCTTAAGCTGACCGACCCTGCCGAGCGGATTTGGTCGGCTTCGTGAACCCCGACTTGAGTTGGGGCTGATGGTCAGTGAGTTGAAGACGCCCGGCGTGCCTTGGTTGGTTGAAGGTTGAAGGTTGAGGGTTGAGGGTTGAGGGACAACCGGACGCCTCACCCTTGATCTCTTTCCCAGATCGAGGCGGAGAGGGACACTCTGTTCTGGTTCAACGCGCTGCTCATCGCCTCAAACGCATAAAGCGCGAGGACGAGCCGCGCCTTCAAAGCAGAATTGTGGTTCAACGAGAGCGACGAGCGGCTATAGTGGCCACGCAACTTGAAATCAGCCCCAGCCAACAATCCGCCGATGGCAGATGCCGTCGCTGACATCATCGCCTATCACGACCGGACGAAGCATCAGCCCGAGCGTTACGCCAATGGACCGGGCGGCCTTGACTGGGCGACTCAGCCAGACCCCTTCCGACGCTTTTCCGGTGCCCCGGTGTTCGGGCTGCCGTTGGCCAGCCTGGATGACACGCCGCCCGCCGCCAGCTTGTTCGGCGCCGCGACCGTGACGTCGCGCCCGTT
>PLZQ01000425.1 GCA_003152225.1 Limisphaerales bacterium
GGATTGTTTGAACTGCCAATCGCCGCTTGAATGCCAACTCGCCATGTACAGGCAACATCGCGCACGCCAGATGGGAAAATGCAGGGTGAATCATGCAGTTCAATACCTCTCACTGGACCGATAGTCGTGGATCGAACGCTCCCGTGCGCTTCACGTTGACTACATAACTTTGCCACGTTCAGTCGCGGCGCGAATGCATATAGTTTCGAGCCGGAATCTGGTGGCAAATTCCCAACACGGTGTGCCTCAAGAGTCGCCTATCGGGTTCGTCAGTACCGGATTGAAACCAAGGAATTCAACGATGAGTTTCCGGTGTTCCTCGGTCGGGCGGTTCTGGTTCTTTTCCCATTTCTCGATGGCGGTGTCAGTGATTCCAATGCCCAGCATTTTAGCCAGTTGCGTCATGGACAGTTGCATATCGACCCTCTTTTTGCGAAGATGCTCGCCCAAAGTTTGGGGTGTGGCCGGGTAGCGGCGCAATTGTCGAAAATGCAATGATATCGAGGATCGGTGGACTCGAATGGTGCGGTGGCAACAAGCCAACTGGCGGAGTTCCGCCAGTTCCCAGGAGAATGCCCAGTCCGGCCAGCAGGTGCCCCAACAATACAATCGCGCTTTTCATAGGCAAGCAGCTTGCTCGGTATTGGATTTGGCGGCAAGGGAGCCGGATCCCCGCTGAGGGGCCTCTCAATTACGAATTCGTCATGCACAGGTCAAAAACCCTGTCGCCATTTTTGTGTCGGCTCACGAAAACGGCCCAACATGTTCAACCTGGCGCGCCGGCAGCATGACCTTGCCGCCGCCCTCATTTGCCACGATGCTCGGAGGGCACCCTTACGACATACAAAAAGGGCTTGCTCGAATAAAGGGGGCTACCTGATGATATACGAAGGGTTTGCACGAATTGAATGGGACGTATTCTATCGGATGCACTAACATATGCTCGATGAAATGAATAAAGCATGCCTGTGAACCGAACCGGCGCGCTCTCGAACACAAAGAACGTGATAACCAAAACCAGCTCGCACGAATCGCGTGCCACGGAGAAGCAGAGCAATACATTGGGCAGCCTTCTGCAAACGTGCCGGGCAGAGCAAGGTGTCTCTTTGCGGAATGTCGCAGGTCGTGCGAAAATCTCGCCCGGGCTTCTCTCCCGGATTGAGCGCGACTATGTGTTCCCTTCAGAGGAGGTTCTGGCCAGAATCGGGGAGATCTTCGAAATCAATATCGAGCAGCTTAAAAAGTACGATGCGAGGGTACATCTGTATGATCTGCGCCGAATGATTCAGAAACACCCTCCAGTTGGTGCTGCTATTCACGCCATGATCGAACAAGTGAAGCAGGGGAAGATCAGTCTTGAAGACGTCACGGACAGGCTCCACGCTGCGGGTTTTATTCACGAGTTTTCACGACGCAGCTCATCCCAAAAACCACGCCCCTCCTCTCCTGAGCAGGACGTGTGATCTACACCCGTTGCAGATCGCGATAGAGGCTTCCATCGAGACAACCTCTCGTAAGAAACACCCCGTTATTCGTCAAACCACAGCTTCTTTGGCGAAAACGGCAGCGAAAACCGGCGTGAACGATGGCTGCGCACAGTGGATTTGCGTCGTGAGGGGGGCGGGCGAGCCCAAGAGCCGACTTCCGACCGGTTCTAAGGCTCTTTCCCTCAACTACTTAGGAAAGATCAGTCGAACTGCAAAAAGAATTTGACGGCCCGAAATGTTGTCTATATGTTAGTAACAGATGCACAACACTCGAAAAGCAAACTCGACATGGAACATGCGGCTGACCGGCGTGGCTACCGATTCCCTCGTTGCGACGAACAACTTGTCCAAACATGAGCCACCGTTGGTCCGCTTGAGCAGCGATAACATGTCCCGGCTCCCTGTTGTTTCTGGCAGGGGGCGGGTCATTCTCCGCTCGGTATGCTCAATGAACAAGATAAACGCATTGTCACTATGTTGAGTTCCTCCGCATTCCTCGCTTATGTTGAAAACCTCAAACTCGTCCAGGCTGCCCTGGAATTGCTGAAATCAGTTCGTATTGGTCCTGATGGCCACCCAGCCCCGCCGGTTCGCCGGGTGGAGAGTCACGTTGGTAATTCCAACGTGCGTTACCCCAGTAAGAAGATGGGCTTTGTCGTTGACTGCGAGTCCGGGCGGGCGGAGTACTACGCCGCCCTCCATTTCGAGCACGATCCCGACGTGCTGGAGTACTACTCTCAGCCGGCCACCATCACGCTCCATTACCAGTCAGCTGCCGGTCGTGCTCTGACCGTCCCGCACACGCCGGATTTCCTGGTTATGCGCGTTGGCGCCGTCGAGTTCGTGGAGTGCAAGACCGTCGACGGGATCGAGAAGCAGGCCCAGGCCCAGCCTAATCGTTACCGCAAGAACCCCGAGGGGCGGTGGACCTCCCCGCCGGCCGAGGAAGCGGCTCAAGCCCACGGCATCGGTTACCGGCTCTGGACCCCGGCCGAACTGACACCACAGTTTGCTGCCAACCTCAAGTATTTGGATCCACATTACCACCGCTTGGCCGCCGCGTATCTTCCAGACCATTACGCTGCCGTCATCGCTTATGTACGAGAGCATCAGGGCATCTCCCTCGATGCTTTGGTGGAGCATTTTGGAAGCGACGCTCCAGGGTTGATTCGGTGGATGATCGTTCAGGGTCACTTGTTTTGTGATCTCCAGCATCAGCTCGTCTCGGAATCCGCCGACCTGCTTTTGTACAGCAGCCCCGATTTAATTCGGGCTGCTCAGCACTTTGGGCCGGGTGATACCCCTTGGCCCACCGCTTTGACGGGTAGCGCTCCTGCCCATCCCCAGCAGGCATCCGCTGCCATTTCCCATGCCTATCAGCACTTTGGTTCCTCTGCCTTTGGGGCTGCCAACCAGAGGATGGCAGTTCTCAATGGCGCTCTGTCGCCGCTCCATCGTCCCTCTGAACGCACCCTTCGTGATTGGAAGAAGCGCCTCGCCTTGGCTGAGAAGCTCTATGGTGTCGGCTTTCTGGGCCTGTTGCCCAAGACCGCCGCGCAAGGCAACCGTACGCCTCGTTATCCGGAGCCTATCGTTACGGTTGCCGACTCTGTCATCGAGGACGTCTATTTGGTCACCGCTGGGATGAGGCGGGCTGCCGCCTACCGGGTATTCCAGGCCCGCTGCGCCGAGCGGCTGCTCGGGCCGGTCCCTTCCCGGGGGTGGTTTTACGAGCGCACGGCTGCTGCGGCTGATCCCGCGCAGACCGTCCTGCGCCGCCAAGGCCCCCGCGCGGCCTATCCGCTCCTGGCCGGTCCCCGTGGCCGCGTCGGCGCCTTGGATGTTCATGGGAATTACCCGCTCCAGGTCGTCCATATTGACCATACCCAACTCGACGTTGAGATCGTCTCTTCGACCGGCCTTAATCTTGGTCGCCCGTGGCTCACGGTGGCTTTCGACGCTACCAGCCGGGCCGTGTTGGGGATTTACCTTACTTTTGATGCGCCGTCGGTGGACAGCGTGCTCATGGTGATCCGGGACTGCGTTCTCCGCCACGAGCTTTTGCCCATCGGCTTTACCGTTGATAACGGTCCGGAGTTTCACTCCGTCTGGTTTGAGACCTTTACGGCCGTCTACAAGATTATCGTCTCCCGTCGCCCCCCGCGGAATGCTCGGTTCGGCTGTCTGATCGAGAACTTCTTTGGCGTGGCCAATGACCAGTTGATCCACACCCTCACCGGCAACACCCAGTTGATGAAGAACGTGCGCCAGGTCACCAAGTCGGTGAATCCCGCCGGGCTGGCTATTTGGACGCTGCCCATGCTCTATCAGTTGCTGGAGACCTATTGCTTTGAGCATTTCAACCAGTGTCCTAACGCCGATCTTGGCCAGGCCCCGGCTGATGCTTTCAAGGCGTTGGTTTTGAAGCACGGTGTCCAGGCCCTGCGTGCGCAGAAATTCGACGAAGCGTTTCTCATCTCCACCATGGTCGGAATCGACGGCGACACCGCCCGTGTTCAACCCGCGCGCGGCGTTAAGGTCCGCGGGGACTATTTCTACCATGCCGACCTGGATCGGGTTCTCGGGCATGACGTGATGGTTCGCTACGACCCGATGGACCCCGGCCGGGTCTTTGCCAACGTTGATGGGAAGTGGGTGCCCTGCTTGTCCAAGTATGCTGACCGCGTGGCCTGCTTGACAGTGCGGCAGGTTGAATGCTGGTCCCAGGAGCTGCGCAAGCGCCATGAGGGCGCTAAGCATGCAGCCGGCCCCGCCATGTTCCGTCTGGGCCAGTTTGTTGACAATATCAAGACAGTTACAGAAGGCGAGCTTCGCGCTCAGTATGAACGAGCGTTGGCTAATCGCCAGGTTTTGGCTCTGCGGCCGTCGCTCTTGCCGGCCGGGACCCCATTGGCGCCTGCCGCCCCACCGGCTGCCGGTGCCCAGCCCGTCTTCGCACCGATTGTTTTCACGCCGCAGCCTGCGGAGCCATTTACTACATCAATCCTGCCACCCGCCGCTTAATACGAAGTTATGACCCTACCAGCAATCAACGGTACCGCCTCGCTTTCTCCTGCTCAGAAGGAGCTCAAGGCGGTCACCAAGGCATTTGTCGAGCACTCCTTTTTGGTCGACGCCTATATGAAGATTCGCCAGGCCCTGATGCTCCCCGAAGGTTACGGGGTCGTTTTGGTGGTGGGTCCTGCGGGGGTTGGCAAGAGCGCCTTGGCATCAGCTTGTGCTGCCGCCCAAGCTCCTGCACCGGGATCGTCTTTGCCACCCCTTTTGCTTCCCAGTCCTCCGGGTTCCATTCCTATCGTCTCGGTCGCTGCGCGCACCGGTACCACGTTTATGTCGCGTTGGAAGGCACTCCTGTTGGACATCCTTAAGGTCACCAATCAACCCTTGACGGAAGCGGCGGACGGCTCGAAGTCGTCCGCCCCGGTCGTGGCTGGCCGGGGCTACGAAACTTTTTCTATTCCTCGCTTGGAATCGGCCGCTATCGCTTCCTTGCGTTACCGCGGGACCGTCGCGGTTATAGTGGATGAGGGCCAAGATTTGGCCCCGTTTGATTCCAAGCTCGATTCGATCCAGATGGCCAAGAGTTTGAAGCATCTCGGCTCGGCTACCGGCACTGTTCTCGTTGTGTTCGGGAGCTATGCGCTGCTCAACTTCTTGGATCTCTCGGCGCAGCTTTCGCGCCGTTGCAGCGTGGTTCATTTCCCGCGCTACGATGTTGCCAAACCCGCTGATCGCTCAAACTTTCAGCGCGTTTTTTCCAACTTTTGCAGCGCTGCCCCCACCATGCTTCCTTATCAGCAGCTTTCTCCAGCATTTCCCCTGCTTTACACCGCGTCGGGTGGCGGCACCGGCAATCTCCGCCTTTGGCTGGTGCGTGCCATTGGCACCGCCACCGCTGCTGGCGCCCCTTGCGTTACGACTGCCCACCTTCACGCCGAGCGATTGACCGATCAGACTATCCAGCAGATGTTCGAGGCTGCCCATTCTGGCGAGGAGCGGTTTGCTAAGCTCTATTCGACCTTGGACGCGACTATCGCGTCCATTTTTTCTGGTGTGCCGTTTCCGACTTCTACGGTCCCGACCTTGTCGGGCCAACGGCGCCAGCCCGGCAAACGCAACCCGCATCGCGATCTTATTGCTGCCGCTGCTTAGTCGCCCTATGCAACCGACTCCATTTCCTAGCTCGGCTTTCCCCACGCAGGCCGCCCCTGTTGCCAGCCGTTGCTTGCCGTTGCCGCCTTGCGGGCTGGGAAGGCCATTGCAGGAGTCCCTGCCTAGCTATATCAACCGCCTGGCCAGTGTCCATGCTTTGCCGGTTTCGACTTTCTTTTCCCGCGAGCTGGTGCCGCTCATCGCTTCGCCCGCGGATCGCTCCTTGGTTTCCAATTACTTCGGCAACAGTAGCCGTTACCTGCTCCTGGGCGATCGCTTAGCTTCCAAGGTTGCTGCGCACCTAGCTCGGCTGACCGCCGTACCGCAGGTTACGGCGTTGGTCCATCGGTATTTGGCGGGCAGCTTGGGTTGGACGCGCGATCTTCGTGGGCAGGTCGCTTGGTGCCCGGAGTGTTTTGTGGAGTGGCACCAGGCCGGTAAGCCTCTGTATTTTCCGTTGCTCTGGGCTTTCAGGGCCACGCGTTGTTGTTTGCATCACAACGTGCTTCTTCGAGACGCCTGCCCCGATTGCTCGCGTCATTTCTCTTACCTCGTCGGTCGCACTTGGAAAGGTGACTGCTTTCAGTGCGGGCGCTCGTTCGGGGATGGATCCCCCGTTTCGATGCCAACTCACATCGATGTTGAGTCTACCCGCTTGGTTGAGGGTTTGGTGACTTGGGCTGCCGGACTCACAGCCCCTGCCGATTTCCACTCGGTTCTGCTCAGCAATGTCGCTGCCGCTGCTGCCGCTGTCGGCGGTGCCAAGCCGTTGTCCAAGGCTATAGTACGCAGTTCGACCGTGGTGGGCTTTTGGCTTCGGCGCCGGCAGAGTCCCACGCTTACTTCGCTGCTGCGTCTCGGCTTGGTGTTCGGCGTTCCCTTGGAGGACTGGCTTTCTGGGGCTATGGGACCGGAGCGCTTTCAGAACGTTTGCCCCGTTCCTGCTACCGTTCCTTGGCTTTCTGACCGTGTCACGTCTGTTCCTGCTGCTCACGTTCAGGACGTGCTACGCCTTGCCTTGGACCAGCCGGCCGATCCACCGCCGTCGCTCTATGCTTTGGCTCGTACTATTCCGGCGAGTTCTTCCCGCCTGTATCGCGACTTCCGGGAGCTGACCTCCCAGATTGTCACCCGCCATTGGGTCTATTGTGCCCAACGTAAAAAGGATTACGCTGCCGAATTGGCCGCTCTTGTTCGTGGTGCCATCGCCGAGCATCGTGCCAGTGGTCTTCCGCTCACCGCCCACGGTGTCTTCCGACACCTTGGCTCACGCTGGCCGTTGTCCCGCCGTCGCTTCCGCGATGTTTTCTGCAAGGTTCGGTTGACATAGCTTTTCCGACGTTCCCCACCATTCGTATGCCCGCCAGTCTTTGATGACGACTGTCTTGGCCGATGTTACGAAGTCGGCCTCCCCAACTTCCGCGTCAGGCTGGCTAGTCTTCCATAATACCGTTTTTCGAGCTTCGCTTCCCATGCTGCCATTTGGCAGCGGCAGAATTATGGTCCCATTCCCCCAATGGCATGTAGCCATAAGTCTTCCGGTAGTCCCTGAGGGCATATCCTTTCCGAAACGGCAATATTATGCCTGTAGTCCCACGAGGGCGCATCTCAGCCAGGCATTGCATGGCCCAGACGTTATGTTTGTAACCCAGGGCGCGGAAGAGTCCTTCCCAAAGCGCCTGCTCCCAGCCGACGACTCGGGCGCGGGCCTGGAACTGTGCCGCCTTGCTCTGCAAGCGCACGTGCGCCGCCTGGTGGAGCAGGTCCAGCAACTGCGCCGGCGCTACGCTGCGCAGGGGAGCGCAACATTCGCCGCGCAACTTCTCCGGCAGCGTTTGTGCCGCCTCGCCTCCCAGCCACAGGCTGAGTTCTCCGAGCGGGGCATCAAGCGCCTGGCGCAGCACGAGGGTAGCGGGCGCCCCGGCGACGCGCTGCTCACCCTCCCAAATCACATGCAGTATGACGTTCTGGAAGGCGGGGTTTCGATCATGGCCGTGCGCGTGCCAGCCGCTGGAACGGAGGTCCACTTCCACGTCGCCGGTCCGTGGCGNNTGTTCGCGGAGTAAGCGTTGGTGCTGCCAGATGGTCTGCAGGAGGCGCTCGGGCGGGGAATCACGGTCCTCGTGAAGGACTGAGACGACGCCGCACTGCACGCGCCACTGGGCATAAAAGCTGGCCAAGACCGGAGGCACCTTGCCATTGCTTTTGCGCTTATGCTCCGGCAATGTCAAGCCTCGGAAGCGGGTGCCGCACTTGGAAAGCTGCAAAGATTGAACGCATCTGGAGGCGGTTTTGACTGTTCTTATGACTATGATTTTGGAATCGAAGGGATCGCGAAGCCTGCGGCTGGCCGTTTGGCTAGTGTTGGTGTGTCTGCTTGGCGCGCTGCCCGAGGCCCGCAGTCAAGCGGCGGACAACGATGTGCGCCGTGACGCGACGGTGGTCGCCGTGGAGAAGGTTATGCCGAGCGTGGTGAACATCGCCACGGAGACCATTATCCAGATCCGCGACCCCTTTGAAGACTTCTTCCGGCAGTTCTGGGGCCCCTATCACCGGCGGCAGCCGCCCAATTCCCAATACAGCCTCGGCTCGGGCGTCGTCATTAATGAGGCGGGCTACCTGCTGACCAACGACCATGTGGTGAGACGCGCGGACAAGATTGCCGTCAAGTTCTGCACTGGCACGAACGTCTATTCCGCCACGGTCGTGGCCAGCGATCCCAAGAGCGACGTGGCCCTGCTTAAGCTGAACCCCGCGCCGGGCGAGAAGTTCAAGGCAATCCAGTTTGCGCGCGAGGACGACTTGCTCCTGGGCGAGACGGTGCTGGCGCTGGGTAACCCGTTCGGGTTGGGGGGATCGGTCACGCGCGGCATCTTGAGCTCGAAGAGCCGGGTGCTGCCCAAGGAAGGCGAGCCGCTGGACATCCCGAACTGGTTGCAGACCGATGCGCCCATCAATCTGGGCAATAGCGGCGGGCCGCTCGTCAACGTGCGCGCCGAGTTGATTGGCATCAATGTCGCGGTGCTGAACGAGTTCGAGGGGCAGCGGGCGCAGGGGATCGGATTCGCCATCCCCATCCGGCGCGTTCTGGAGGCGCTCTCTGACATCTTCCCAACTGAGTTCGTGAAGACATATTGGTTCGGCGCGCGGGTGAAGGTGGGGACGACGCCGCTGGTGATCACCGCCGTTCAGCCGCAGAGCCCGGCTGGCAAGGCCGGCTTGAAGGCGGGGGACGCGATTATTCAGGTGAATGGCAAAGCGCCCAAGAGCTTCATTGATTTCGCCGATCTGCTGGCGGCCGGGGCGGGGTCAGACGTGAAACTGGCCCTCCAGCGGGGCACGGCGCAGAAAGAGATCGCGGTGCGGTTGGTGCCCGAGAATACCGTATTCAACGCCGGGTTGATTCGCGACCGACTCGGTCTGAACCTGGAGGAGTTGGCCCCGCAGGTCGCGGCGCGCTACGGGGTGGGGCCGTCCGAAGGTTTCCTGGTCACGGGGGTGGAGGAGAATAGCCAGGCAGCGACGGCGGGCTTGCAGCGCAACATGTTGGTGACCGGCATGGACGGACGGCAGCCCGGCAACCTGTGTGCGGCCGCCAAGCTGCTGTATCCGAAGAAGAAGGGCGACCGGGTGCAGCTTGATCTCGCTGTGCCGCAACGGATGGGCAATTTCAACGTCCTGCGGCAGGGCTCGGTGGAGTTGGCGGTGCACTAAGCTGAGAATTTGTTGGCTCACCCCGCCGCCCCTCGATTACACTCGGTTTTATGCTGCATTCATGAGCGAAGAATTGATGATAGAAGTCGCCAACCTGACCAAGCGCTACGCGGGCAATACCGCGGTTTCGGACGTATCGTTTACGGTCAAGCGGGGCGAAATTGTCGGCCTGTTGGGCCCGAATGGGGCCGGCAAGAGCACGACCATGCGCATTCTGGCCTGCTACCTTCCGGCGAGCTCGGGCACCGTGCGCGTGGCGGGGTTGGACGTGTTCCAGGAATCGGATGAGGTGCGGCGCCGCATCGGCTATATGCCGGAGAATAACCCGCTGCATTACGACATGCGCGTGCGGGAGTACCTGAAGTTTCGCGCCCGTTTGAAGGGATTGGGCCTCAAGAAGTCGCGTGTGCGCGTCGATGTCGTCATGGAGCAATGCGGGCTGACCGAGGTCAGCCGGAGGATAATCGGGCAGCTTTCCAAGGGCTATCGGCAGCGCGTCGGCCTCGCGGATGCGCTGGTGCACGAGCCGGAATTAATCATCCTCGACGAGCCCACCATTGGCTTGGACCCTAATCAGATTCGCCTGGTGCGCCAGCTCATCAAGGGATTGGGCGGCACCCACACCGTCTTGATTTCGACGCACATTTTGCCGGAGGCGGAAATGACCTGCCACCGCGTCGTCATCATGTACGAGGGCAAGATCCTGGCAGCCGACACGCCGGAGAATCTACAGAAACTAATGAGCAGCGGCAGCCAGGTGGTTGCGGAAATCGCCGCGCCCGCTGCCGAGCTGCGGGAGTGCTGGGCGCAAATGGCGGAGATTGAGCAGTTCGACGTGTCTCCGAGCGAGGGGGAGTATTTTCGCTGCGCCCTGACGCCGCGGGATGGCCTGGATTTGCGGCCGCAGATCTTCCTGCTTGCGCGCGACCGGGGCTGGTCGCTGCGCGAGCTGACCCGTAGCCGGCACTCGCTCGAAGACATTTACGTCCAGGTGACCCGGCCGGATGAAGAGGAGGAAGTCTGATGCGGGCGTATTGGACTCTCACCCGGCGGGAACTTTCCGGCTTCTTCCTCTCCCTGAGCGGCTACATCATCATCGCCGCGGCGCTGTTCTTGATGGGCAACAGCTTCGTCGTCATCCTGGACAAGCTGCAGAAGCCGACGCCCATGGGCATGCCGGTAACGGAGCTGTTTTACATTACGCCATTCTTCTGGTTGCTCCTGTTGCTGACGACCCCGATGATCACGATGCGGCTNNCTGGTGGTGCAGCATTATGCCGGTGGGACGGATGTGTGGGATGGCGGGGTGATCGCCGGCACATTCCTGGGTATCCTGCTGCTCGGGGGGTTGTTTATTTCCTTGGGGTGCTTCGCCTCGGCGTTGACGCGCAGCCAGGTTGTCGCGGCCATGATCAGTCTTGTGTTTGGCGCGAGCGTTTTTTTGGTGGGTTATTTCACCAGCGAGCTCCCGGTACAGGACACCTGGCAGTCGCAGGTGCTGGCCTGCTTCGCCCTGCGCGACCGGGTGCACGATTTCGCCCGCGGAGTGGTAGACACGCGGCCGGTGGTTCTGCTCGGAAGTCTGACCTTGTTCTTCTTGTTCCTGACTTTACGGGTGGTGGAGAGCCGTCGCTGGAAATAGCATGGCCACCGACTCCCATCCCCGGCCCAGCTTTTCGCCCTATCTCAAGTGGGGCATTGGCCTCCACGTCGTCCTCCTCAGCCTGCTCGTTTTCTCGGTCGTCGTAATGGTCAATTACCTCAGCCGTGATTATTACCTGCGCTTCCAACTTAGCATACGAACGAGGATCGAACTGTTCCCCCGCACGGTCAGCCTACTCCGGTCTCTCACCAACCATGTGAAAGTGACGCTTTACTACGACACCAGCGATGAGCTTTACCAAACGGTGGCAGGCCTGCTCGGCGAATATCGCCGGGTGAATCCCAGGATCACAATCACCACTTCTGATTATGTGCGCGACCTCGGGGCGTCGCAGAAGGTTAAAGCCAACTACAAACTCTTCGGCCCGGCGGACAAGGACCTGGTCATTTTCGACTGCGACGAGAAGGTGAAGATCGTCAGCGGCCAGGCGCTGGCGCAGTACGTTTTGGAGCGGGTGCCGAACGAGAAGGAACGCGAATTCCGCCGCAAGCCCATCGCTTTCATGGGTGAGACGGCCTTTACTATGGCTTTGCTTGACGTCACCAGCCCGCCGCTCAAGGCCTACTTCCTCCAGGGCCACGGCGAACACCGGATCGACAGCGGGCAAGAACTGGACGGATATCTCAAATTCGCGGCCGCCCTCCGGCAGAACCACATCGAGATTGAACCGCTTTCACTACTCGGCACCAACACCGTGCCCTTAGATTGCAACCTGCTAGTGATCGCCGGTCCGCGAGAGACCATTTCCGTCCCAGAACTGAATAAGATCGACCTATACCTTAACCAGGGCGGGCGGTTGCTGGCCTTGTTCAACTGCTACCCGATCTTTCCTCCAGCGCACATGGACACGGGGCTGGAGGGAGTGCTCGCGAAGTGGGGCGTGGATGTCGGCCACAATGTCATTAAAGACCCGGGTAACACCAGTTCGGGGCAGGATGTCGTCATTGGTATCTTCGGCAAACACCCCCTCGTTAACTCCCTGCTTGGGTCGGGGCTGGATTTGATGTTACCTCGTTCGGTGGGCCAGTTGAAGGTGCGCTCCCAGGCTGCCGATGCGCCGCACGTGGACGAACTGGCCTTCACCGGGCTCAATGCCACCGCGGACGGCGACCTGGTCCACAAACCACCTTTTCCACTGATGGTGGCGGTCGAGAAGGGCGCCATCAAGGATGTGATCACCGAGCGGGGTTCCACCCGCATCGTGGTGGTGGGTGACTCCATTTTCCTGGCCAACCACTACATAGACGCGCTGGCCAACCGGGATTTCGCCGGCAACGCCGTCAACTGGCTGCTTGAGCGCACGCAACTACTGGAGGGCCTTGGCGCCCGGCCCATCGAGGAACACCGCATCGTAATGACCAAAGCGCAGTTGCATCAGGCGCAGTGGGTCTTGCTCGCCGGCCTGCCGGGGTCCGTGCTGGTGCTGGGTGGCCTGGTTTGGCTGCGGCGCAGGAAATAGTCTTCCCGCATGAACCCTAAAAACACTTGGCTCTGGTTGGCCGTGGTCACGGGACTCTTCGTGCTTGTCCTGTTTGACCAGCGGCACGCGCGTGAGACCGGCAGCGTGCCGGTTGGGGTCCTGCCCAACCTGAAACCCGCCGCGGTTATCCGCATTCAGGTCAGTCCGGGAAAGGGCACAAACATCCGGGCCGAGCGCACGAACGGTGTCTGGCAACTGACCAAGCCTCTGATTTATCCTGCCCAGGCGGCGAGCATCGATAACCTCCTTATTCATCTCGCGCGGCTGATCCCGGCGCCACACATCACCGCGCGCGAACTGCGGAATCGGAAAGTGGATGAGGAGTACGGTTTTGTCACTCCCCAAGCCGCCATCATTATTGAGCAGCCTGATTATTCCGTTAACCTGTTGGTTGGGGCGCGGACGGCGCCCGGCGACCAGGTATTCCTGCAAGTGGTCGGCGGTGATGGGGTCTATGTCGTGAACGCTGATTTTCTGAAATACATCCCGCGGACCCCCGAGGATTGGCGCGACACGATGCTGATTGATCTGAAAGGTCTTGCGTTCGACCGGCTGTCCGTAACTAACGGGGCGAAGATCTTCGAACTGCGGCGGGATGCGACCAACGCGCTGTGGCGCATGGTATATCCGCTACAAGCGCGCGCTTACAGCGCCAGGGCCGAAGAATCATTGCAACTGCTGCAGAGCGTCACGGTAAGCCAGTTCCTGCCCGATGATCCCAAAGCGGATCTGGAGGCGTATGGGCTCCAGTCGCCAGAGCTTGAGGTGGCCTTCGGCCAGGGCACGAACACGGTCGCCCGGCTCCAATTCGGCAAGAGCCCGACCAACGACACCCGGCTGGTTTATGCGCGCCGGATCGGCGTGAATGCAATCGTGGCTGTTCCCAAAGACCTGCTCGCGCCCTGGTATGCCCGAGTCAACGACTTCCGCGATCCGTCTCTGGTCACATTGACCGCGCCTGTGGCGGAGATTGACGTGCGGGCGACGGATAGTTTCTCCTTGCGGCTGCAAACGAATGGCGCTTGGCGGGTGCTGCCGCAAGGTTTTCCCGCCGATGGCGGGGTGGTTAAGGACTTCCTGGCCAACTTGAGCGCCCTGCAAATCGTCGAGTTCACCAAGGACGTGGTCATCGCGCCGGACCTGCCGGCTTACGGCCTGGCCTCGCCGGTGCGGCAATTCATCTTGAAATCGGCGGCGGCAAGCACTCCGGGTGGCCCAACCAATGGCGTGATGGCCGAGTTGGATTTCGGGACGAACCAGGCCGACAGGACTTTCGCGCGGCGCGCAGATGAGAACTTTGTTTATGCTGTGAAGCGGGGTGACTTCGAGCGCCTGCCCTCGGCCAGCTTCCAGATGCGCGAGCGGCGGATTTGGAGTTGCTCCACGAACGACATCGCCCGCGTGACCATCCGGCAGCAGGGCAAGGTGCGCCAAATCACTCGGAACGGTCCGTACGACTGGTCGCTCACCTCAGGGATGACCAACGAGCTGGCGGTGGAGGAGACGGTTAGCGGACTGTGCCAACTGACCGCCATCGCTTGGATTGGCCGTGGAGCCGCCGACCGCGCCCGCTTTGGCTTCACCGATGACAGTCACCAGATCACGCTCGAATTGAAGAACGGCGAGAAAGCCTCCGTCGAATTCAACGGTGCTTCCCTTTCGGGCGTGCCTTACGGGGCAGTGATGCTGGATGGGGAGCCTTGGATGTTCGAGTGCCCGGCCTGGCTGTATCGCTACGTGCAGAGTCACCTTTCTTTCGCCCCTAACACTTGAGTATGGCAGCCCGCCTGAAAGGCCACTTTTGGCGGACTTGTCGGACCTATTTTCGCCGGGTCCGCATCACCGTGTGGCTGGTGATTCTCGTCCTGCTCGGCGGGCTGGTTTATCTCGATCAGGTTGGTCTTCCGGATTTCGCCAAGAAGCTGCTGCTGGAAAAGGTGCGTGCTCGCGGCCTCGACCTGCAGTTCTCACGACTACGCCTGAGTTGGCATCACGGCCTTGTCGCGGAGAACGTCCGTTTCGGGCGTGCCGACGAACCGCTCAGCCCCCAAATGACGCTCCGGGAAGTCCAGGTGCGCCCCAACTACAAGGCTCTCGCGCGGCTTCAATTCCAGGTTGATTCGCTAGTGTTGCGCCAGGGGCGCCTGGTCTTGCCCGTGGCCGAAACCAATGAGCCACCGCGGCAATTAACCGTGGAGAACATCCAAACCGAACTGCGCTTTCTGCCCGGCGACGAGTGGGCGCTCGATCATTTCACCGCGGGTTTTGCCGGCGCCAGGCTCGAATTGTCCGGCACGGTTGCCAATGCGTCCGCGGTTCGCGAATGGAAGTTTCTGGCGGCCGAACAGGCCACGCCCGCCGCCATGACGCGAAGCCGCCTGCGCCAATTGGCGGACCTGTTGGAGCGCATCCATTTCACCGCCCCGCCGGAGCTGAGACTCGATGTGCGCGGCGATGCGCGCGATCTCGCGAGCTTCGGTGTCCGCGCGTTGGTAATTGCGTCGGGAGCGGATACGCCCTGGGGCAAGGTCACGCGGGGCCAGTTTAGTGCCCGGCTATTCCCTGCTACGACCAATGGCCTTTCGAGTGCCGAACTGAGTTTGGAGGCCGAGGAAGCCCGAACCCGCTGGGCCTCGACGGCGAACTTGTACCTTACCGCCAAGCTCGCTTCGCTGGAGGGATTGACCAATCTGGCGAACGGCAACGTGACCATCCGCGCCCGGCACGTCGATACCAAATGGGGCAGCGCCACCAACCTCCAGGTCACCCTTCACCTGGCGGCGGTGGAAGGCCAGACCAACCTGGTCAACGCCGATCTCGCGCTTTCTGCCGGACCTGTCGGTTCCAGGTGGGGCGGCGCCGCCAACGCCCAGCTCCACGCCCAGTGGGTCCATTCCCTGACCAATCCCATTCCGCTCGCTGGCGAAGGCGAACTCCGTTGCGCGCAGGCGAACACCAGATGGGGCGCGGCGCGCGAGTTTCAGTTGAACGCGCGCCTGGCCACCCCCGCCACCCGCGCCTCGCCGCACGCCGACGAGTCCTGGGCGTGGTGGGCGAAACTCGAACCCTACGTTCTGGACTGGGACTGCCATTTCAAAGGACTGCGATCGCGCGGGCTGGAGACCGAAGACGCCGCCTGCGTCGGACATTGGCGGGCGCCGGACCTGACGATCACCAATCTTCACGCGGGGCTTTATCAGCAACAGGTCGAGGTTCACGCTGGACTGGACGTAGCGACGCGCGCGCTCGATCTAAGGTTCACTTCGGACGTTGACCCGCACCAGTTCGCCTCGTTCCTTCCCGAGGCAGCGCAGCGTTTGCTGGAGCCCGCATCGTGGCCGGAGCCTCCCAAACTGGAGGGCAGCCTTTCGCTGGTCCTGCCGGCGTGGACCAATCGCGAGCCCAACTGGCGCGCAGAGGTGCTGCCCACGCTTCGGTTGGAGGGTGAGGTTAAGCTTGAGCGTGGCGGTGCCTACCGAGGTGTGGCGGTTAGCGCCGCCCAGTCGCATATCCACTGCTCGAACAGCGTATGGCGTCTGCCGGATCTGAAGATCACCCGGCCCGAAGGACGGCTGGAAGCCGTGCATGAGGCCGACCCCCGCACCGGGGACTATTACTTTCGCATCGACAGCACGCTCGATGTGCGGGCCTTGCGCCCATTGCTGGAGGAGAAACAGCAGAAGGTGCTCGATTACTTTACCTTCACGCAACCGCCGGCGCTGGAAGCTGAGATCTGGGGAAACTGGCACGACTTGGAACGAATCGGCATCAAGGGGCGGGCGGAGTTGACCAATTTCACGTTCGGTGGCGAAACCGCCAGCGCTCTCCGGACCTCCTTCCAATATACCAATCGTTTTCTGCAGATCACCGCTCCCCGCCTCCAGCGCGGGACTCAGCAAATGACCGCGGACGGTCTGGGCGCGGACTTCCTCGCGCAGAAGATCTACCTTACCAATGGCTTCAGCACGGCCGACCCCATGGTCGTCGCGCGTGGCATTGGGCCCCATGTCGTCCGCGCCGTCGAACCCTATCAATTCAAGCAGCCACCGGTCGTCCACGTCCACGGCACCATCCCCATGCACGGAGAGGATGACGCCGACCTGCATTTTGATCTCGCTGGCGGGCCTTTTGAATGGTGGCACTTCCACGTGCCGGAGGTCCGCGGTCATGTGCATTGGCTGGGCCAGCAGTTGACCTTGAGCAATGTGCAGGTTGGGTTCTATGGCGGACAGGCCACGGGGTCCGCGCACTTCGACTTTCACCCGAGTGATCGGACCGACTATCAGTTCACCGTGACCGCCACCGACGCCCTCCTGCACCCGCTGGCGGCCGATTTATTCCTTCAAACCAATCGGCTAGAGGGCAGGCTAAGCGGCACGCTGGTGATTACGAATGCGAACACGGCGGACATGCTGAGCTGGAATGGCAATGGAAACCTGAACCTGCGGGACGGGCTTATCTGGGAACTCCCTATCTTCGGCATTTTCTCAGAGGTGCTTAATGGGATGGTGCCCGGTCTGGGCAGCAGCCGGGCCAGCGCCGGCACTTGCACGTTCGTTATTGCCAACGGCGTCATCAGGTCCGACGATGTGGACATCATCTCGACGGGTATGCGGCTGCAATACCGCGGCACGCTGGACTTTCAAGGCCGGGTGAACGCGGTAGTGGAAGCCGGAGTCCTACGCGATATGCCTATCTTCGGTCAGGTCGTTAGCCTCGCCTTATGGCCAGTGACGAAACTATTCGAATACAAAGTTACCGGTTCATTGGGCGAACCGAAGGCCGACCCGAAGTACTTGATCCCGAAAGTCATGCTCCTACCCTTCCAGCTTCCTTTCCATCCCATCCGCACATTGAAAGGGCTGCTGCCGGAGGACCACGGTGCCGGCGGCACCAACGCGCCGCCGCTCAACGCACCTAAACAGAACTGATTCAGGCAGGGCTCCCATGAACATCCAACGCCCCCCATCCAACGCCCAACATCCAATAATTGCCCCAATGGCTGCCGCTGGATGTTCGATGTTGGATTTTGGCTGTTGGATGTTTTCAGAGCCTCAAGGCGCAGGGTATTCGGTTCGGAGCGTTCTCACTAGGCCAGAATGAACTCAACGCCACCGGCCTCGGATGCCTGGTTTGTTACCACTCACTGGTCGGTCGTAATCTCGGCGCGGGAGAAGGATTCGCCGCGCTCGGCCGACGCGCTCGAAACCCTCTGCCGCACTTACTGGTATCCACTTTACGCGTACTTGCGGCGGCAAGGCCGCCCTCCCCACGATGCCCAGGACTTGACGCAAGGCTTCTTTGCCCAGCTCTTGCAGAAGGATTACCTCCGGGCGGCGACGCGTGAGAAAGGCAAGTTCCGCACGTTTTTGCTGGTGGCCCTCAAGCGGTTCCTGGCCAACGAATGGGACCGCGAGCATGCGCTGAAGAGAGGCGGCTTTGCGCAGGTGGTATCGATCGATCAGGAGGTCGCCGAATCCCGCTTCGCCGCCGAGCCATCGCACAACGTCCAGCCCGACGTGCTCTTCGACCGGCAGTGGGCCATGACCCTGCTGGAGCGAGCCATGGCCCAGTTGCAGGAGGAGTACGTTGCCTCAGGGCGGGCGAAGCTGTTTGAATATCTTCAAAGCTGCCTTGCTCGGGAAGAGTCAGCCCTGCCGTACGCGGAGATCGCGGCCCGCCTGAACCTGACGGAGCCCGCCGTGAAGATGGCGGTCCATCGGCTGCGCAACCGTTACCGGGAAATCCTGCGCGCAGAAGTTGCCCACACCGTCTCTTCTGCGGAGGAAGTCGAGGAGGAAATCCGCCTTCTCTTTTCCGCGTTTGGGCCGTGACCAAAGCAGTGGCTGCGTCGTCTTCTCCCACCCAAAGCGTTATCTCAGAAGTTGAAGTTGAAGCCGAATTGCCTGGGGTCGAGTTGAAAGTGAGTTAGGACCTCCGCGAGTACCTTGGATTGTTCGGGCGTCAGGATGGTTTGCGTTTCCGCCTTGAACTGTTCCACAATCTGTTTAGCCGCTTCCGCGGCTTCGGGGCCTGGGGTCTCCTTCGAAAGGCCCTTTTGCTTAGCTTCCTCCTGGAGTTTCTGCATCACGCTATACACCTGGCTGAACTGTTGCTCATCCAGATTCAGCGCCCCATAGAATAAGGGCTGTGTTAGACAAACAGTGGGTAAAAAGAGGGAAAGAGGCCAGTAGACTTCGACCGCAGAGCGGCGCGAGCTGGGGCTCGACAGCCGCCGCTCTGCTGCTTTTAGCTCGCTGTCGTGAGCGGGAGGTTTGGCATAGCGCCCCAAAGGCGGAACGACTTGGAGCAAAGAACGAGTGGTTGGACATTTAACCGATTCAAGGTTGAATCGGG
>PLZQ01000221.1 GCA_003152225.1 Limisphaerales bacterium
CCAATAACGTTAACGGAATGCGTAACCCCAAACCCATCAACCACTTCCCGCCAACACTGTTTTCACCGAACCGCTCCTCTATATATGGAGAGGCGCATTTTTTTTCGCAGCCCGCTTCGTAGCTGGTATCTGGCAACTCCTCCTTACACGGGCAGTGAAAGGGTCATGGCGCGCGGCGACCAAGGGCGGGAAATCCAGGGCGACCGTGAACGGAAGCTGTGAAAGGGTCCCGGAAAGTGATGACTACTCGGCCCGCGGCCTTAAAGGGGTCACTTAAAGGAATGTAATATTTTGTCGTCGTCGCTGGGATCATGGTAGTAACTTTGGCGCATGGCTCAGAAGTTGCGCATTCTCCAGCCCAGCCTGGTTTTTCGGATGAATCGGCTCCTGGGCGTTTACACCAGGCGATTCATCTCCCAGAGAAAGGCATGCCAAAGGACAACGAAGCTGGCCGCAGGCAGTTTGGCTTTCCTCTTGGCTGGGACGCCGTTGCTAACGGCGGCAGCAGCGGGAACGGCGGCGGCGGAGGCCAGCAGCCAGTTGCGGCCCTGGCGGGAGTATCGCACCATCATGTGGGTGGGTGACAGCGCGTCCAAGCGGCCGGACAAACTACCGCTGTTTTATCAGCGGCTGCGCGAGATGGGGATCAACACCGCGATGGTTTATGGCGATGCCGATCCGCAACCGTTGGTCGCGAACCATTTCCCCTACTACGTCGAGAACATCATCAACCGCGGCTTGTGCCTGAAATGGAACTCGAAGGTGGGCGACTGGGACAAGTTCGTGACCGAGTGGGCCAACACCGGGCGGCCCGAGGCGGCGCTGGTGCGGGATTATTGCCTGGATGACCCGGCCTGGCTTGGCTGGGCGCGGCAGGAGATGCAAACGGTCGTCCGCAAGAACCGCGAACACGAGCCGCTCGCTTATAACATCCGGGACGAACTCTCCACAACGCTGTCGGCCAATCCGTTCGACTACGATTTCAACCCGCTCACGCTGGGGAAGTTCCGAGAGTGGCTCAAGACCCAATACCCCGGCTTGGGGGCGCTGAACGCGGAATGGGAAACCCGCTTCGGCTCCTGGGACGAGGTTAAACCGTTCACTACGGACCAGATCAAGAATCGCATGGCCAGCGGTGACGCCCTGCCGCGGGGCAAGCCGGACTGGCAGCAGTTGGAGCGATTGAAGTTCGAGCCGCAGGCGGCGCGGCAGTCACCGACCCGGTGGAATCTTTCGCCCTGGGCGGATTTTCGGGCCTACATGGACCTGTCCCTGGCGTGGGCGCTGGAGGAAATGCGGAGAGCGGCGCACGAGATTGACCCGCGCACGCCGGTGGGCATCGAAGGCACGCAGATGCCGCATGCCTTCGGCGGCTACGATTTGTGGCGGCTGTCGCAGGTGCTGGATTGGGTCGAGCCGTACGACATCGGGGATGCGCGGGAGATTTTCGGCTCCTTTATGCCGGGCAAGCCAATCCTCACGACGGTGTTCGAGAAGGACACCAATCCGGCGCGGCGCCGGTTGTGGCATTTGCTGCTGGAAGGCGACCGCGGCTGCATCGTCTGGTGGAGCGAGGATTGCCTGGACTGGCAGAGCGAGGATTATCGGCTGACGCCCAAGGCCCGGGCGCTGGCTCCGGTGCTGAAGGAGATGACTTCGCCGCTGGCGCGGCTGTTTCTGGGGGCGGAGCGCGC
This sequence comes from Limisphaerales bacterium, assembly GCA_003152225.1. GTDB lineage: Bacteria > Verrucomicrobiota > Verrucomicrobiia > Limisphaerales > UBA8199 > PALSA-1440. The sequence goes on from PLZQ01000221.1 coordinate 1,695, forward strand.
GCGCGACCCGGTGCTCATTCACTACTCCCAGCCGAGCATCCAAGTGGATTGGCTGCTCGAATCGGTGGTGGATGGTTCCACGTGGCTGCGGCGGTTCTCCAGCTTCGAGGCGGACCACAACCGGCTGGCCCGGACCCGCGACACGTGGCTCAAAGATCTGCAGTGTCTGGGCTACAGCCCGCGCTTTATCTCGTCCGAGGAAATCGAGCGCGGCGGCCTTAAGCAGGCCGGCAAGGCGGTGCTGGTATTGCCGGAATCCTTGGCGCTCTCGGACAAGGAATTGGCGGAGATTGAGAGCTTTGCCGGAACGTCTCGCGCGGGCAAAGTGTGGCATGAGGTGTTGCGCGAGGGAGAAGCGGGACTGTTTGATGAACACGGAAAACTGCGGGCCGGGGGAAAGATGGCAACCGATGGATCGGCGATGCCCGCCGGGGCAGATAGACAGACGCGCCGCGAGTGGCTGGCAGGGAAACTTCGGGCGATGCCGCCTGAGATCGCCGTGCCGGCGAATGCCTGCGTGCGCAGCCACCGGTTTCGGATTAGCGGCGGCCAGTTGGTGGCCTTTGAGCGCTTGATTGATTACCGGATAAGTGAGGACTTGAAGCAAGCCGGCGGGAACGAGGCGCTCGAAAAGCCGGTGGAAGTCGAAGCCACATTGCCGCAACCGATGCATGTCTATGACCTGCGCGCGCAGCGGTACCTGGGTCATACTGACCGGCTCCATTTCACGCTGGACCCGTGGCAACCGTCGCTGTTTGCCGTCCTGCCGGACAAACGAGACGCGGCGTCGATTGTAGATGCGCTGTTGCAAGAGCAGCCATAGAAGACTCGAAGAAAAAATGAATATCCAATATGAATCCAACCGAGTAATCGGCGAAGAGGAGTTCATTGATCTCTTAAAACGCTCCACGCTCGCGGAGCGCCGCCCAGTGGATGATCCGAAGTGCATCAAAGCGATGCTCGCGCACGCCAACCTGATTTGCACCGCATGGGACGGCGCGAAACTGGTCGGTATCGCGCGTTCTGTGACTGACTTCGAGTATTGTTGCTATCTATCCGATCTGGCTGTTGATGCGGCCTACCAGAAGCAGGGAATCGGGCGTGAGCTGATTCGTCTCACCCAGTCGAGGCTTGGGAGTCGAGCGAAGATCATCCTGCTGGCCGCGCCGAAAGCAGAAGGATATTATCCGCGAATCGGTTTTGATGGGCATCGATCAGCATGGATTCTTTCCGCCACCAAAAGCCTGAAATGAAGTGGGAGCCAAACCAGACGCTGCACCTGTGGCCAATGCCAGGCAATGTCAAAGTCGCTTTGGACCGCTCTCCTGTTGGCCGGGTGCCATCACCCAGCGTCTCAGTCTGAGCTAGACGCACCCGCGCTCCTGCCCTGGCGGCGCCTTGCTCCAGGCGGTTGTCCAGCTCCCTAAATCAGTCACAGCCCCGCTGCAGTCAAAATCGAGGTCGCATTCTCCTTGACTAATCTGGCCGGGTTATTTTGAATGCAAACTAGCCTCAGCTTCTCAGGGTTGTCAGTAGGCTCAGAATGAACTAGCTATGAAAACCACGGTCGAAGGGTGGGGTCGCATTCTCGCTTCAATTGTTAAGGAACAATTGTGAAGTCGGCCAACGGGCGAGAAATTCGCAGTGCCTTTACTTTGATCGAATTGCTGGTGGTCATTGCGGTCATTGCCATTTTGGCGGCGCTGCTGCTTCCCGCTCTGGCCAGCGCCAAGGAGAAGGCGCGCCGCACCCAGTGCAAGAGCAATCTTCACCAGTTCTACCTGTCCGCGCATATGTATGCGGCTGACAACCACGATGTGTTACCCTGCGGAGTCCGCGACAATGGAGACGATGACACCACCTACGTGCCGACGCCGACCTGGAAAACTTTTGTTGAGTACGCCAGTGGCAATTATCGAATCATGATCTGTCCGGACCTCAATGTGCCCACCATGTGGGGCAAACCGGGCGGCTGGTACGACCCACCCTACGGTTGGATTCCCGGTTACTATTATCTGGGGGCCACACAGCGCCGCTCGGAACCTACGGCAGTTCTTCAAATTGGATCTCGCCCAAGCGAATCACCGATAGCGGGAACCTTGCTCTGTTTGCCGATTTAAATCTTTGGTCCCCTCCTTTGAAGTGGTCCATGCCGCCGCACAGCAGCAAAGGCGCTGTGCTACTCGGTTGGCCTTTCAATACGGCGCCCTCAGGCGCCGCAGCCAAAGACCTGGGCGGCCAGGGCGGCAATGTGGGCAACCTGGACGGGTCCGTGGGCTGGAAACCCATGAGCAGGATGGGCGAGTATCTGACCGGCGGATTCGGAGCTGCCTACATTGGCAATTGGTGAAATGGTAAATGACACTGGCGCGGTGCCGGTGAGTTTTGGCGTTCGGCGAGGAGTTTATGGAGATCAGAATCGACCATCTGCGGGGGCCTGAGATAGCGGCTCTGCTGAGAGAACACCTTGAGTGCATGGCAGAGGTTTCTCCGCCGGAGAGCCGTCATGCGCTGGCATTGGAGCGACTTGGCCAGCCGAGTATCACGTTCTGGGCGGTATGGAGTGGCCAGCACTTGGCCGGGTGCGGAGCCCTGAAGGAAATTGATTCTGCGCATGGCGAGGTGAAGTCGATGCGTACCGCAAAGACGCATCTGCGGCAGGGGGTTGCCAGTATGCTTTTGCAGCACATCATCGCCGAGGCCAAGCGGCATGGATACCGCCTCTTGAGGCTCGAAACCGGGTCGATGCCATATTTCGAGCCCGCGATGTGATGGCGTTCGGCACCCAAGGGCGGGATATCTGCGATAACGACCGCGACCGCAAGCTGTGGCTGCAGACACCGGGCGAAGCGTGTGAGCTTGGTGCTAGACTCGGCAAATAAGTTGGAGCGGGGCAAGAGCGCAATTCGAAGGCCGATTCTCCTCAGGCCCAGATAGAGACGGTGGTGGCGTGCATGATCACATTCCGCGGCGGCCCGTAGGAGTGCTTGCCATTGTGGGCGCTGTTGACACCGGTGTAGAAGAGGTGCCACTTGCCGTTATGCTGAACGAGGGAGCTTGCCGAATAGATGCCGTACGAATCAGGCTGCTTTTCGTCGCCGCGCGGCAGCCAGGCGGATCGGTGCGGGCGGTGCCAGGTCAAACCGTCCGGGGAGAAGCACCACTCGAGGTCCATGGTCTGCGCCTGGCAGCGGTAGTGGCCCAACATGCCGACGCGGCCTTTGGGGGTGTAAGTGGCTGAGAGGTAGTAGAACTGCTGGTCCGCCGGGTCGCGGGCGTCGCGTTGGATTACCCGCTGGCGCTCCTCGAAGTGCAGACCATCCCCGGAAGTATAGCGGTCGATGACGCGCAGCAGGCTCGGCGCGTTGTCGTGGGCCATGTAGGCGGGGTCGCTTTTGGGCACAGACAGGAGGGCGACGCTAAACATTTCGAAGGAGCCTTCGGCGAGTTGGTAGATGTTGGTGGCATCGTTGGAGATGAGCCGGGGCACGGCTGGAGGCTCATTTTCGGGCCGGTCGGGGCTTGGTTTGCTGCTCAGCATCACTCCGTCCGGCGAGGCCACGCCGTGGGCGGCGCGGTCATTGGGGTGATACAGCACGGGCCGCAGCGGGTCAGTGACGGTGTAGCGCTTGCCGTCGTCACTGTCGGCTGCCAGGTAGCGGCAAATGCCCGGCCCATGAGCCCAGAAATAGATGCGGTGCTTGCCGTTCTTGAGGTGAATGTGCACGACCTGCACAGGATTCCATTTGTCCGGCAGGTGGCCGATGGTGAACGGGCCGTCGCCCGCGTCGCCGGGCGTGCACTGGGCGGGGACCTTCTTCAGCGGGCTGCCGGGTGTGCCTTCTGCGTAGGCGATCAAATACTTCTTGCCGCAGGGCGAATACCAGAGCCGCCAACGGTCGTTGCCAAGCGGCTCGGGCGGGCAAGTGAAGTTTTGGACCTGGCCGCCTTCCCAGTCCTCCGTCGGCTCAATGATGATCCCGTGCTTCTGCCACGCCGTGGGCGCACAAGGCTGAGGAATGGTCGTCGCGGATGCGCTGGCAGCGGCGTGGAGCGCGCGGGGCTCCGCGAGAACGGTGGCGGCTGTGCCCAGGCTTTGGTGCAGAAAGGTGCGGCGGCTGATGAAGCTCATGGGACATCCATTACCCGCGGTATTGAGTGTAGGCAAGCGCAAGAGGTCTGTGAGCTTGCGCATGACGGCCCCATAATCGAGACCGGCTAGCGCCGCGCATCCAGGCCCTGCCAGCGATAGGTCCAGGGCTCAGGGCCGGTGCTCTCAACAACCAGAAAGTCTCCTTCTCGGTGGGAGCGCAGCGGCTTTCCATTCTCGTCGGCCAGGTAACGAGGCGGCAGGAGGTCAGCCTTGACGAGCGTCTCTAGCGCGTCCGGCAATTGGCCGTAAGCCAGCCGGTAGGCATAGACCGCCCGGCCGATGCCCAAGCGGATGAAGTGCGCCTCATGATGGGTTTTGACCGGGCGCGTGGCTTCCGGCGGAAGGCGTAACAGCCGAAGCATCTCGACCGCCAGAGGGCGGGCAGCGCCGCTACCAGCCGCCAGTGCAACGAATGAAAGCGTGTGCGGCCCCGCGCCCAGCTCATGGGTGCCCAGTGGGAGGTCCAGTTCCTCGCCGTCCCGGGACCGAAAATCGGCGGCCGCAACAACCTTCTTTCCGTCCAACTCGATGTCGTAAAGGCCGAATTCGGGGGCGGTGCCTGCTGTCAATCGCACGGCGTGGCGTCCGGGCAATTCGACGTCGAAGGGGAGTGTCAATCGCGCGCCGGGCTCCGAATTTGTCCAGCTTAGCACGGGTCGCGCGCCGAACATGCCGGTGGTTTCCATCCGCACCTTGGCCGCTCCCGTCACCTTCGCCTGCTGGAATGCCTTTACCAGTTGGTGGTTCCGCCAGGGGACACAGCGCTCCGGAAAGGGGGGCAGCGTGCCGAACCGCTTCGGCTCGCCGGTCTGGTACCAGAACGCTACGCTGTTGAGGTAGTCGGGCCGCTCCAGGAAGAACCCCTCAATGTCCTCAGCCCTATTGCCCTTGTGTTCGATGGCCACCTTAAGCGACTTGGTGAATCCCACAGGGTCGAGCACGTGCCACCGGTAACACACGCCGCTATCGCCCGCATTATCGCCTTCCCAGCGCGGCTGCCCGAACCAGTGGCTCGTCCGCGGACGGAAGCCCCACGCGTCATTGAAATAGTCTTCGCTGCCGGTGCCCTGCAAGCTGGGAACCTCTTCCCCGTCAATATAGAAGAAGTCGTCGCCCTCCCCCCACCAGCCGTCTTGCGCCATAGTCACCGACATGACGGTGCCGACGTATTGGCCGCGCCCTTCGAGGTCGGCGATCAGGTAATCGTGTCCCGCCGCCGCGGGGTATTCCTGCCGGTATTGCGCGTGAAAGTAGGGGGTCTGCGGCGGCAGGTCGGCTAGTTCGACCCAGTCCACTTGCCAGTACAGGCCGGTAGTGCGATTGGGATTGTCATTGGCCACCACAATCCGCGCCGATTTGGCAAACGGCATCCGCCAATAACACGACAGCGCGCCCGAAGGCGAAACTTGGACCGGCACGCTATCCACGGACGCCGGTTTGCCTTGTCCCACGGCGAAGAACTCGCCCAGCGGCGCTTCGATCCCGGGCTCCTTGCGGCCATCCCAATAGATGCGTAAGGTGAGGGCGTTGAGCTCGTTGACGCGCCCGGCGTGGCTTGTGAGCCAAATGTGAGTGATCATTCCCGGCCCTTCCAGCACTGGCATCTCAAGCGCTTTGCCGGGCGGAAGGATAGTCATGTCCAGGTTAGCATCGTGCCATTTCGGTTGCTCGTTGCTGGAAACGCGGCGATTCCGGCCGGCGGGCAGCGCGGCGAGCGCGCCCAGCGGATCACGCCAGAGCGGCGAGGCCGCGGCCGTCGCCGTGGGCGCGTTGGTTCGCCGCTCGAAGTCCACCCAGACGGCATCGTTCATATACGCCCGGGCATAGGCGTACGGCATCGAACCATCCTGCCCGCCGTGGCTCGTGTTGCGGAAAACGAACATGCCTCCACCTGGCTGGGCCGCGTCGTCCCGGTAACCCACCAGCAGGACGCTGTGTCCGTCGCGGACGGCGTTTGAGGGACACATCTGCAGCACGTTATCCTCCCACTGCTCCTGCTTAGGCCAGCGCAAGCCGCTGCACACCGGCCAGCCGTTCTCGAGGGTCTGCTTAATGGCGGCGAGGTGCTCGGCGGTTAACCCCGTGTTCACGTTCCATTCCTTGATCCAATGCAGCCGCAGTCCGAGCGATAATCGCATCTTCGCATCCGCCAGCGCCGCCGCGCTCGGTTGGCGGTTGGAATCAAACTTGGATTCGTAAGGCATGTCGGCCTCGGCGCAGAGGCCGTAGTCGGCGAAGCCCTTCCAAAGGTCGGAGAAGAACCCACCATCCTCCGTATCGCCGCACATCTTATTGGCAGCCCAGTTGAGGAACTCGACGCTGAGCCGGGGAGTGTGCCCTTGCCGTTTGGCGACGGCGAATTCCAGCGCGCCCACGACGGTGAAAACCGAACAGGTCGGCCGTCCGCCCTGTTGTCGCGGGACCATGCCAAACTCGTCCAGGGTAAGCCGCAAATCCACCGTTGCGGGAGTTGCCGTAGCTCGCGCTTCCGCAGGAGGAATGGCGGCGCCAACCGGTTGTTGCGTAAGCAACCCAACTGAAACAAAGGACGCCAAAATCCAAAAGCTCGGGCCGAAAGCTCGCATGGGTAAAACCTTTAGCCTTTTGTAACCGTGCCGCAAGCCAAATGCCCCGCCGGATTGCTCTGCAGTCGCGTTTTGACAGCGCCACCCGGTCTCACGTGGCGGCGTTGTCGAATTTGTGCTGGAATCCGCCTTCTTTGTCACACGCACCAAAGCCGGCATCTGTCTCAATCGCTTGGAGTCCCGACCGGTGGACCGAACTATCGGGCTTCGCAGCGACCATATTGTCTGGCTCACCAATCCACAGAGTGTGGCGCATTACCCCGATCGCCTGCGTCGAGTGAGTTACCGTGACCCGGAGGATGGGAGGGTGTTGGTGTTTCTGACCAATAACTTGGATCTGCCCGCGTTGGTTATTGCGCAACTTTACAAGCTGCGCTGGCGGGTCGAACTCTTCTTCAAATGGATCAAGCAAAACCTCCGGATCAAACACTTTTTCGGCACGACGGATAACGCGGTGAAGACTCAGGTGTGGATTGCCATCGGTGTCTACGTCTTGGTCGCCATCGTTCATAAGGAACTGCGCCTGGAACTTAGCTTGTCCCAAATCCTACAGATTCTAAGCGTTAACGCGTTTGAGCAAGTGCCCGTGCGAGAGCTAGTTACAAAAGCCGCAGCCCAAGACGAGCAACCCATTCCTTGTAAACAATTGATGCTGTGGCCCTTATAACCGGATGCTTGTGATAAGACACCCGCCATCAATCTTCTAATGACGGCGGGCATTACTGCCTTATCTTGCCTCGCACCTGTGTTATGATGAAGTGCGTATGACGGCTGAACCACACCGCCTGCATCAGTCCGTGCTGACGGTCGCGCGCAAGGACGTGGCGATGCTGCGCCAGGACCTCACCGTACAGCAGGCGCTGGACGCCATCCGGCAGCGCGGGATTGGGGAGAAGATCGTCTATTTCTACGTGGTGGATGCGGAGGACAGGTTGACCGGTGTCCTGCCTACCCGCCGGCTGTTGACAGCGCCGCTGGAGCAACGGCTGGCCGATCTGATGATTGCACGCGTGGTGGCCATACTTGAGACCGCGACGGTGATGGAGGCGTGCGAGGCGTTCGTGCTGCACAAGTTCCTGGCGTTCCCGATGGTGGATGCGCGGCGGCGGATTGTCGGCGTGGTGGATGCCGGCCTGCTGACGGATGAGGCTTTCGATATCGCCGAACGCGAGCAGACGGAGGGGTTGTTCGAGTCGATCGGATTTCACCTTTTGCAGGTGCGCGACGCGTCGCCGGTGCGAGCCTTTCGCTTCCGCTTTCCGTGGCTGCTGGCGACGATCGGCAGCGGCACGATCTGCGCGCTGCTGGCCAGCGCGCACGAGGTCACGCTGTCCAAAAGCATCGTGCTGGCGTTCTTCCTGACAATGGTGCTGGGGCTGGCCGAGAGCGTGAGCATTCAGTCCATGACCGTCACGATCCAGGCTTTGCGGGCGACGCCGCCGAACTTCCGCTGGTATGGCCGGGCGTTTCGCCGGGAGGCGGGCACCGCGGCGCTACTCGGCGCGGCGTGCGGCATCGTTGTGGGCTTGATTGTCTGGCTGTGGCGCGGGGCCGGGCTAGCGGGCATCGCCATCGGCACGAGCATCCTGCTGGCGCTGTGCACCGCATGCCTTTTTGGCCTGAGCGTCCCGGCGCTCCTGCACGCGCTGAAGCTTGACCCCAAGATTGCCGCGGGTCCGGTGACGCTTGCCTTCACCGACCTCTTCACCCTCTTGTTCTACTTCAGCCTGGCCGCCTTGTTGTTATGAGGTCGCCACGCTGGAACTATCAACCATCAACTCTCAACATCATCAAACGCCCCCTTGTGATTGAACCGCCCGATTGGCGGGGCTATAGTTCCCTAACATGCCGCAAGCAGCCCAGATAAAGCGCCCTTCGTCTGGTGACCACGGACCCCGGTTCCGCGGGTTCACGCTAATTGAGTTGCTGGTCGTGATCGCTATTATCGCCATCCTGGCCGCGCTTCTGCTCCCGGCGCTCAACAAAGGCAAACTGAAGGCGCAAGGGGTTATGTGCCTGAACAACCATCGCCAATTGTGCCTCGCCTGGCGCATGTATTCGGATGACAACCAGGACCGGTTGCTCTACGCCAGCGAGAACCCTTATGACCCGAATTCCAACGCGGGCGCCTGGGTTACCGGCACGCTCGACTTTAATGGCAGCAATCCGTCGAACTGGGACCCGAACCAAGACATCACAAAGAGCCCGATGTGGCCCTATTGCAGCCGAAACCTTAGCGTCTGGAAATGTCCGGCCGACCGATCGGTTGTTACGGTGGATGGTGTGGCCAAACCCAGGGTCCGCAGCATGTCCATGAATGTCTTCCTGGGTGGATGGGGCGGCACCGATGGCTATTGGGGCCCAGTATTCAGCGACTACCTCATCTACTTGAAGCAGCAGGAACTGCAGGTTCCTGGCCCGTCCAAAGTCTTTGTCTTTCTCGATATGCGCGAGGACAGCATTGATATGGGCAACTTCGGCACGCGCATGGCTGGCTGGCCCAACCAACCCTCCCAATACGGCTTCTACGACCTCCCCGGCTTCTACCATCACCTGGCCTGCGGTTTTTCCTTCGCAGACGGCCACTCCGAATTCCGCCGTTGGCGGGACCCCCGTACCACACCGCCGCTCGTGCAAGGCGGCCTCATCCCTGACCAATTCGAGTCTCCTGATAATCCGGACGTCGCCTGGCTGCAGGACCATGCGACGCGACCAAAGTAATGGGGCAGGCGTTTCGCCTGCCATCCCGCTCGCTTACCACATCACACGCTCTGCAAACCGATCTGGCCAGCCGCAACGGTTTGGGTTATCTGAATGAATCATGAATATGCACAAATTGTCCCGCCGCCAGGCCCTGGCCGGCGCCGGAATACTGGCTGGCGCTGCCGTCCTGGGCGAAACACCCCGCCTCGCAGCGGCGCAAGCGGATCCGATCGTCCAGCCGCCCAAGCTTCCATTCCGTTATTGTCTGAATACCGCGACGCTACGCGGTCACAAGCTGGGGGTAGTCATGGAAGTTGAAATCGCAGCCAAAGCAGGTTATGAGGGCATCGAGCTGTGGGTGGACGGCATCGAAGCTTATGTCCAGAGCGGCGGCACACTAAAGGACCTTGGCCAGCGGCTTAGCGATTCCGGGGTGGCGGTCGAAGGCGCCATTGGGTTCCCCGAATGGCTGGTGGACGATGAAGTCCGGCGCGCCAAAGGCCTGGAACGGGCCAAGCGCGAGATGGCCATGGTGGCGCAGATCGGTGGGCGGCGGTTTGCGGCGCCGCCAGCCGGCGCGACGGGTTTGCCGAAGCTGGACTTGGCGCAGGTCGCGGAGCGCTACCGCACGGTGCTGGAGGCCGGCGCGCAACTCGGCGTAGTGCCGCAACTAGAGCTTTGGGGTTTCTCGAAGAACCTGAGCCGGCTGAGCGAGTGTGTCGCCGTGGCCATGGAGACGGGGCATCGGAATGCTTGTGTGCTGGCCGATGTGTTTCATTTGTATAAAGGCGGATCGGACTTTCACGGCATGCGGCTGCTCGGCGCCGAGGCCATCCAGGTGTTGCACATGAACGATTATCCGAGCGACCCGCCACGAGAGAAGATTGATGACAGTTACAGAATGTATCCCGGGGACGGGATCGCGCCATTGGCCAACCTGCTCCAGACCTTGCGCCGGACCGGGGGCCAGAAAGTGCTCTCGCTGGAGCTATTCAACCGGAAGTATTGGTCAGAGGACGCCTTGGAGGTGGCGAAGACCGGCCTGGCCAAGATGAAGGCGGTGGCAGCCTAGACCGCGCTGTAAGACACACACGGCGAATCCAAATCCGACACCCGAAGCCCGAAGCGCGAAGTCCGAAGCCAAAGCCGCCTTGGTGAACCAGCACTCCATTGGCCGAAGTCATTGTCGGATTTCGGGCTTCGGCCTTCTATCGGGTTTCGGAGTTCGGCCTTCGGATTTAAGCGCATCCCGCGCCTCGGCCAACCAATTAAATAATTGCCCCCTTAGTGCCCGGCCACTACCTTAAGCTGTGCCTGTTCGCCTGACCATCCTTGGCAGCGGCTCCGCCGGCAATTGCGCCTACGTGGAGACCGACGAAACCCGCGTGCTCATCGACGCGGGCTTCAGTTTGCGTCAGATTCGGCAGCGCCTCGCCACCATTGGCCGCGCGCCGGAGAACCTGACCGGGATTCTGGTCACGCACGAGCACTCTGATCACGTCCACAGTGTGCCGATGCTGAGCGAGAAGCTGCATATTCCAGTCTATTGCAACCGGCCCACGCAGGAAGCCGTTGAGTATCAGTCCAAGACGCGGCTTACCTGCCGGCTCTTCACCACCGGCGCAAGTTTCGAGGTAGGCGACATCACGGTCGAGACGTTCATGATTCCGCACGACGCCCAGGACCCGGTCGGCTTCCTGCTCCGCACGAACGCCGGGAATATCGGTTTCCTGACGGACCTTGGCCATACCACGCGGCTGGTGCTCGAACGGATCCGCCCGGCTAACGCGTTGGTTCTCGAGTCGAATCATGACGTGAAGATGCTGCAAGACTGTCCCCGCCGCCCCTGGAGCCTGAAGCAGCGCATTCTTGGCCGGCATGGCCATCTCTCGAATGAAGCCGCCGCGGATGCCGCCGAGCAAATCATGTCCGACGACCTGCGGCATCTGTATCTCGGCCATTTGAGCCGCGAATGCAATAGCCCCGAGTTGGCCCACAGGGTCGTCAGCGAACGTCTCCAAAAGATCGGAGCCACGCACGTGCGCCTGGAGCTCACCTCCCAGGCCCTTCCCTGCCAAACATTGAGTCTGTGACGGGCCGCCCGCACAAGATCGAGTCGTTCGATTTGCCCGAACTTCAGCCCTACCGCACCATGCGGCGGCAACACGAGCACCGGCAGCAGGGCATTTTCGTCGCGGAGGGTGAGAAGGTGGTGCGCCGCCTGCTGGAGAGCAAATTCAGCATTGTTTCGGTGCTCCTCCCTGAGAAATGGCTGCAGGAACTGGGGCCGCTCCTGGAGTCGAGGCCGGAGCAGATCCAGGTGTTCGTTGCCGAGAAGGCACTGCTGGAAACGCTCACCGGATTCTCGATGTATCAGGGCCTGCTCGCGGTAGGGAAGGTTCCGGCAATGCCAACGCTAGCAGAAGTTATCGCGCACAGCCTGCAGCCGCGGTTACTGGCGGCAGCCGATGGCCTTTCAAGCGCTGAGAATCTCGGGTCGCTGGTCCGCAATTGCGCCGCATTTAATGCTCAAGCCTTGATCGTCGGGGAAACTTGCAGCAGCCCCTTCTTGCGCCGCGCGGTGCGCAGTTCCATGGGAACCATCTTCCAAATGCCCATCGTGGAGACCGGTAGCCTAGTCCAAGCCCTCCGCGACCTGCGAGAACGCGGCGTTCGCTGTATCGCTGCCCACCCGCACGCTAACGGACGGATTGTGTCACAGGCAAGTTTCACGGGCGACTGCTGCGTTGTGTTCGGCAGCGAAGGTTACGGCATTTCGCCAGCCGTGCTTGCGGCCTGTGATGAGGCCGCGGCGATCCCCATGCCGGAGACGGTGGACTCGCTCAACGTGGGCAGCGCCGCCGCGGTGTTCCTTTACGAAGCCAATCGCCAGCGAGCCGGGATGTAGCTGCGCTGCTTATTCCGGCTCAAACACCTTGAGATACACGTCCCGGATCGCGCGGCGCCAGCCCGCCAGCGCTTCATGGAAGGCGTCGGGCGTCGCAAAGCCGCAGCGGACCGAGACGCGGTAATAGGGCGCCGGGTCATCGGGCAAGACAGTCTCCCCCTCGTAACTCCAGCGCCGTAAGATGCCTTCGAGGTGCTGAAGCTGGCGGTAGTTCTCGATGAGCTTGCCCGCTTCGGGCAGCGCGCCCGCAGCGCGTCCGCGTTCCAGGGAGCGCAGGGTGTTGGCCTCCTGCCAGCCATTGTCCAGGCAGAGCGTCTGCGCGATGAACTCCGCGTCCATCAGGCCGCCCTTGCCCGTCTTGATGGCCAGGTCGTCTTTTCCCAGGGGGGTGCGTTCCTTTTCGATGCGCATCCGCATCTGGTGAATCTTCTGCTTCCAGTCCGGCCCATAGGCGGCCAACGGCAACGACAGACGCCGGAAGTTGGTCAGCGTAGCGGCTAGCGTCTGGAATTGGGTGCCCAGCTTCAGGTCGCCCGCTATCGGCCGTGTGCGCGTGAGTGATTGAATCTCCCAAAGCTGCCCGCGCTGCCGATAATACTCCTCGTAAGCGCTTAATGCGTTGACTAGCAGGCCCTTCTCGCCATCAGGCCGGAGCCGGGCGTCGGTGCGAAAGACTACGCCTTGTTCTGTCCGCGCCGACACCAAGTCCATCAATTCGAGCGCGAGGGAGCCCAGCGCGGACAGATTCTTTGCCTTGGAATCCGCGACGAAGACGACGTCAAGGTCCGAGCCGTAGTCGATTTCGGCGCCGCCCAGTTTGCCGAGGCCGATGATGACAAACGGCGGGGTCTTGAGCTTATGTTTGCGCAGCACGACTTCGAGGGCGTATTGCAGGCAGGCATCGGCCAAGTTGGACAACTCGGTGAGATACTGCTCAAAGTCCGCCACGCCCAGGATGTCGCGCAGGCCAATGCGCATGAGCTCGGCCTGGTGATAACGGCGCAACCACAGCCGCTGGTCTTCGTCCTCAAGGCCGTGGCGCAAGTCCCGCAGGGTTTCCTCGGCTGACTTCCGTTGGCGCAAGCGGCCGCTGATCACCAGCTCATCTACCAGATCCGGCGTGCGAATGGCCAACTCCGCGAGGAATTCCGAGCGGTCGAACAAAAGCACCAGCAACTCGAAGATCGTGGGGTTGCGGTTCCAGAGCTCGAAGAGCGTCGCCCGCGCGCCATAGGCGCTGATGAAGCTGTCGAGCCGCGTGACAACCCGGTCGGGATCGGAAAGCGGCGCGTTGGCTACCGCTGGTGAGGACACGGTGGATCGCGTCCCTGCCAACGGCTGGGGGCAGAGCGCGAAGAGCTTCGGCAATAATTGATACGCCAGTTGGCTGGTCCGCTGTGAAACATGAACATATCCCGGCCCTTCGACGAACTCTCGCAGGACGCGCAACGCCTTGTCCACGTCCTTGAAGGCATGCTCGCCCAGTAGTTTCTTCCACTCCGTCTCGGCGCCCTTGAACTGGCGCGGGAACGGCGACGAGGCTTCGCCATCGCTCGCATCGGCTTTCAGCAGCCGGTCGAAGATGCGCCGGACGTTGCGCGTGTGGACCTTGTGCGCGGCCTCGAACCCGGTCAGCGTCGTGAAGCCCATCAGACGAGCCAGGCCTTCCCGAGCGGGCCGGTCGGTCGGGATGGTGTGCGTCTGCAGGTTGTCCTCCATTTGCAGGCGGTGTTCCACGTCACGCAGAAAGCAATAGGCCTCGGCGAGCATCTTCGACTCATCCGCTGAGAGCAACTCATATTGGACCAACTTAGCCAGCGCGGGAAGGGTCTGCGCGCCTTGGAGGAACGGTTGCCGGCCGGCGCGAAGCAGTTGCAGCGCCTGAACCACAAACTCGATTTCCCGAATCCCTCCGCGCCCCAGCTTTACATTGCGTTCCAGCTCGTCCGGCTTGACCACCTCGTTCTCGATGCGGCCTTTCATGGCCACCACCTCCCGCAGCACGCTCTCGTTGATGGACCGCGGATACCGGAACGGCTGGATCAGCTCCAGGAATTCCGCCGCCAGGGTCGCATCCCCGGCCACGCCGCGAGCTTTGATCAACATCATCCGCTCCCAGGTCTGGCCCCATTGCGCATAGTAGTTTTCGTAGCCGGCCAGCGACCGGCTTAGCGGACCCGAATCCCCTTCCGGTCGCAGCCGCAGGTCGATCCTGTAAAGCGCGCCTTCCGGTGTCATGCGGCTCACCTCGGCGATGAATGCCTCGGCCAGCCGATTGAAGAACTGATGGTTCGTCAACACCTGCGGCGACGGTTGGCCTTTCGCCGGAGGCTCCTTGAAGACGCTGCCCTCCTCGCTATAAGCGAAGATTACGTCCACATCTGAACTGTAATTCAGTTCCTGTCCGCCGAGCTTGCCCATGCCGAGCATGCAGCCGGCGGTCGGCTGCCACTGTCCGCTGGCATCTTGGTGCCAGGGCTGGCCGTAACGCCCAACGAGCTGCCGGTGGCAGATTTGCCAAACGGCATCCAGGCAGACATCAGCCACGTCGGAAATCTCCTGAACGATCTCCGGAAGCTTGCCCAGCCGAGCGAGGTCGCGCCCCGCGATACGGAGCATCTCGCGTTGTTTGAACTCTCGCACGCGTATCAGCGCGGCAACGAAGTCGGACGCAGCCAGGAGCGGCTTGAGCCACCGGCTCGACTCGTTGCGGAGACCCTGTTTGCGCCGGGGAAACTTGAGCCCTTCCGGCTCCAGCACGCCAAACCACTCAGGCCGCGCCACGAGCAAATTGCTGAGCGCCCGGGAACCGCTGAAGAGCGCAGCAAGAATGCGGGCTTGCTCAGCCGACGACGCCTGCAAAGCCGTGCCGGCACTCGTGGCCGCAAGCAGCTCGAGGAATTGCTTGGCCCGTTGCGGATCAGCGCAGCTCTTGATGGCATTTGTCCAGACCGGATTCTTCATTCCTAAAACACCCCGTTACCGGGTGACAGTTTCCAACACGACCGGTGGCAGCGGTTGTTGTCCCCGCGGCGTTAGCCGTGTGAAGAGTCCGCGCCAGAAGCCCAAGCCATAGAGAATATGGGTCAGCACAATCAGTAGAATGGCCGCTAGGCTTTGGAAGATTCGCCCGCCGGCCGCGAGCACCACCGCCTGCACCAGCACCACAAGCGCATAAAGCGCCAGCGGCACGAGACACACCATGCCGATGGGAGTCAGCGCCAGCAGAAACGGCAGCGCCACCAGGTATAGGCAGAAGAGCGGCGGAACGAAATTGAGCGCAGAGCCCGGCGTGGGGTGCAAGCGGAACTGCTCCGCCCTGCCCCGCCCGTAGGTCATCAGCATCCTCGCGAAGGACTTCAGGCTGGATCGCGGCCGGCGGCGCACGAGGAGTTGCGGATCGTAAATAAGCTTTCCGCCCCGCTTTTGCAGCTCGTCCATGAGGGCATTCTCTTCATTGGGATAAAGCGCTTCGTTGAAGCCACCCAGGTCGAGCATGGCCTGGCAGCGGGCGAGTTGGTTGCAAAGGATCAATTCCTTCTCGCTGGTTTCTCTCACTTGGCCAACCGCCGCATATCGGGCGCGGCTGGGTCCAAAAGCCAGCCAGCTTGCCAGCACCAACGCGAAGACCTGCTCAATCGAAGGTGCCTCGCGCGGGCAAAGGCTCGGCCCCCCCACCATCTGCACCTTCGGGTCGCTGAAATGGGGCACCGCCCGACGCAGGTTTCCAGATTCGGGAGCAGAATCATCATCCAGAAAGTAAATAAGCTCGCCGCGCGCGGCCTTCAGCGCGGCGTTGCGCTGGGCGGAAGGCTGTTTACCGCGCGCCACAATGATTTCCAACTTGTCGGTCGGGTAATCCAGGGCACGGCTGGCGGCGACGGCTTTGATCTCGGCCTGGCCGGGCCGGGCCGCAATGACCACCGTAATGCTCGGCACGTTCTCGTTCACGGGCGCAGGCTAAAGTCCGAGGCGGGAACTTCAAAGAGCAAAAGTTTAAATTGGTTTTGACAATTCCGGGCGAAGTTTTACATTTCCCCCCACCCCGGATGGGGTCGTAGCTCAGTTGGTAGAGCGCCTGAATGGCATTCAGGAGGTCAGGGGTTCGAACCCCCTCGGCTCCACCATCCTTTCGTGCCCAGTGAATCTGCTTCAACCCACCGCGCTATTCATTCACCAGGGTTAGCGCCATGCTCCGCATCAGCTCGTCGAAGTAATCCGGCACATTCGGTCCAAAAAAGGACATGAGCCTGGGTTCATAACCCCCCAAGTGATAGTAGCGCGAGGGAATCACGTAGCCAACATAGTCCCCGTTGAAGCTGGTGATGATCGCGCTGCTCCCGCGGCCCCGCAGGAAATCCTTAATGCCCAGCGCCAGCTCGCCGCTGAAGTCGCACGGGGTTGATATCCAGACTGAGTCATCAATCCGGAAGACTTGCAGGAAGCTGTGGCTTTGGGCCGGCACGAGCTTTCCCGCCAGCCAGGGCCGAAGCCGGACTCCGTCGGTTAGGCGCACGTTGAGCGGCGGCATAGTGACGTCGAGGCCAAGCATGCCGAAGGTGACGGAGTTCGTCAGCGCGGTCCGTGGCAACTGTTCTATGAGCATCCGCGCCAGCGCCTGGCCCATCTGCTCAGTGCCCTCCAATCCTTTACCGGCGGGCACAGGCGAGTGGCTGCCCACACCACCGGCCAGAAACACAGCCAGGCCGCCGGTGGCTTGCTCGACCGCCCGTTGCCAGCATCCCGGATAATCGGCGCTGAATTCCATCATATCGCTCGAGAGAATGGTTGCGTGTGCCCCGAAGACTCCCAGGACCGCGAGCTTGCCCGCGTCCTGCTTTAACAGGGCATAGCAGAATTCCGGGTCAACCTTTCCCAATCCGCCAACCAGGCGGTTCCGGATATACTGCGAAGCCGTAAATTGGCCGTGCCCAAACCGGGCCGGCTTGAGATCACCCAAGGCATTCCGCACCGCCGCCACAATGCAATCAGAAAACCAGACTCGCGCCTCCGGCTGGAATCCCCCAGCAAACGACTCCGCGACTGCGCCCTCGCCCCAGCCGCCCAGACTGCAATGAGTGTGCGTCGCACTCAGATAAATCTGCTCCCGGCTTAAGCCTGATTCCTGCTCCAGGCGGCGCGCGGCCCTCTCCGCTACCTCTGGTGGAATGATCAAGGCATCCGCCCCCACCATTACGCCTATACGGCCCTGCACCTTCAAAGCGACCGCCTTTACGTAGAGATCGTCGTGAATTCCCTTGGCGGGTCTTCCATGCCGGTTGCCGTATCCGGCCAGCGGGAGCGAGCGGAACTGTCCTTGTGCCGGGGCATCCTGTGGCGCGTTCACCGTGGGGCTGAGCCGCGCGCGGCCGAAGCCTGCCGCCAGCTCCCCGCGCGCGAGTTTGTTAGTCTCTGCGCTGGCGTGCAATTGGGCGATCGTCTGCGCGTAATAAGATTCGTGGAAGTAAGGCCGGCTATCGACCCCATCGACAGAGAGGATGACCGTGGCAACAGCCAGCACCGCAAGCCCGGCCAAAACCCGCAGGCCGATGCGAAGAGGTCTTTTCACTGGCTGAACCATACCCCGAATCCGACAGTTTTCAACGCCAAGACCGGCGCCCTCTGGTCCCCGGGTTATGTAATCCCTGCGTTTCGGCTTGCCCGGCTGGCGCCATGTGCTATCGGTCCAGATGTGACTCTGTGTCTCAGAGCAATCCAACGACTGCCTGTTATCTTCCTGCTTATGACAAGCTGCTCCACCCCGCGCAACAGCCCGCTTAACACCCCTACAGTCCATGCCGAGCGCCAAGTTACCCGCGGTCCCGGCGGGCGGATTCTTGCCAATACCGGAGTTTGGTCGCCGGATAGCCAATGGATCGTGTACGACACCCGCCCGGACAGCGAGGGCGCGGTCTTTCGCGGCCACACCATCCAAATGGTCAACGTTGTGACCGGTGAGGTGAAGGAGCTGTACCGGTCATCTAATGAGGCGTGCTGCGGCGTCGTCACGTTCCACCCACGCGAATGGAAAGTTGCGTTCATCCTCGGCCCGGAACATCCGACTCCCGACTGGCAATATTGCGCCTGGCACCGGCAGGGAGTCGTCGTGGACGTCAATCACCCCGGCGAGAAGGCCAATCTGGACGCGTGCGACATCACCCCCCCGTTCACTCCAGGCGCGTTGCGCGGCGGCTCGCACGTTCATGTCTGGAACGCCGCGGGCGAGTGGGTCAGCTTCACTTACGAAGATCATATCCTGGCGCAGTTCACCTCCGCATCACCAACCAATGACATAAACCAGCGCAACGTCGGTGTCAGCGTGCCGGGCATCCCCGTGCGGGTGAACCAGGCCAACCCGCGAAATCACGATGGCGACTATTTCACGGTCCTGGTGACCCGCACGACGGCCCAACCGCGGCCTGGCTCGGATGAAATCCAGCGCGCATGCGAAGAAGGGTGGGTTGGCAACAACGGCTATGTCCGCCAGGATGGCTCCCGGCAAAGGCGCGCGCTGGCATTTCAGGGCCAGGTGCTGAACCAGCAAGGCCAGTCGGTCTCGGAAGTGTTCATCGTGGACTTGCCCGACGATCTGACCAAGGTCGGGGACGGCCCGCTATGTGGCACCTCAACGCGCGCGCCGTATCCCCCCGCCGGTACCCTTCAGCGGAGGCTGACATTCACTGCCGACCGCCAGTATCCCGGAATCCAGGGCCCGCGCCAATGGCTGCGCAGTTCGCCGGACGGTGCCCGGATTGCCTTCCTGATGAAAGACGATGCCGGGATCGAACAAATCTGGACGGTTTCCCCCAATGGCGGTTCGGTCAGGCAAGTCACAAAGAACCCTTGGCCGGTCGCTTCCACCTTCACTTGGAGCCCGGACGGTCGCCAGATGGCGCACGTCATGGATAACAGCGTTTGCCTGACCGACATGGCTTCTGGCCAAACCAGGCGGCTTACACCCCGGACGGAAGACGCCACCGGCCCGCGTCCGGAAGCATGCGTATTTGCGCCAGACGGCCAGAGGATCGCCTTTGTGCGTCGGCAGCCGTCGCCCAGCCAGCCGGCCAATCAGATTTGCGTCGTGGAAGTAAAAGCGCAAACAGAGCGGAAACTCCATTAAGCGCTGCCATTTCACGGTATACGCTCAGTCTATCAGGGTTTCCGCGTGGAATGTTCCATGATCCAATAGGCGTCCTTGCTATTGGATGCGGGAATATTCGGACCGTGGCCCATGGGGACAGTCAGCGCCACGTCCCGCCATTTATGGATTTCCGAGTGACCGTCGGCAAATGCAAATCCGCATGCACCGCCATGGTAATTGGCCGGAATATCAACCAGTGACCAGGACGTAGGCTGATACGGATCCCACCCGAACATGCTGGAGCACCACTCGCCATCGTTGATGCTGTCCGCCCGCTCGTCCAGGAAGACTGCGGTCATCGACGGCCCGGGTTTTACCACGTCCGTCGTTTTCGCATACACTACATAGCCAGGGGGACCGAAGGCCGCCGCATCGGCTCCATTAAACCAACAGAGCATGGACATGCTTCGGACCCGGGGGTACGACTTGCCGCTGTTGAGGCATGGATATCTACTGTCAGCCGGACACCTGAAAATAGCGGCGTTGTTTCCGCAGTAAGGCCACAATGTGCTCTTCTTGACGGTCAGATCGGGGTTCCAGTTGAATGCGTTGCCCCCATCCGCTACTGCATTTCCGGTCCAGTTCATCTCATTAACGGGCCACCAGTCACCAGCACGGACCCATGCCGAGGGCACCTTATCAGAGTGGTCGTCGCAGTAGAACTTCCAGGCGAGCATGAGCTGGCGGCTATTATTCATGCATTGTACCCCCTGGGCTTTGTGCTTTGCCCGACTCAATGCCGGCAATAGCAACGCCGCCAGGATAGCGATGATGGCGATGACCACCAGCAGCTCAATTAACGTAAAACCGCGTCTGTCGGCGGAGCCCTTAAGATTTGGGTTCATGCGGTTCTTCGGTTCCTGGGTTCCGGTCATTGCCTACTTAGAGAGCACACTAAAGCAAGCTAGTTCATCATAAAGCCATGTCGTTTGGAATTGTCCATTGGATTATTTCCAACGCTTGATCTGAGCTCCTGCGCGCGGAGAGTCAGGTTGGCCCTGACCCTTCGATTTTGTCCAGTGGAGTATCTTGAACGGACAGAGGAGAGCGTTGTGCCATAGTTCAGCAAACGCGGCGGGTAGGCGCACATTACGGCACCCGCCAACTCAAACCGCGAGCGAAGAAATGGCTGAATTGTGAAATTGCCTCTGTCGGGAATCGTGCCGCCGATGGTCACACCGTTGCGCGGGCGGGATGAACTGGATCTGGCGGGCCTGGAACGGCTCATTGAGCACATCCTGGCTGGCGGAGTCGGCGGTCTTTTTATCCTCGGCACGACGGGCGAAGGCCCGAGCCTCAGCTACCAACTGCGCCGGGAATTGATTGAACGCACGTGCCGGCAGGTGCGAGGCCGCGTGCCCGTGCTCGTGGGCATCACCGATACCGCCTTTGTGGAATCGGTGAACCTTGCCCGGCATGCGGCAACCGCCGGCGCCGACGCCCTGGTCATCGCCCCGCCCTATTACTTTACGGAAGGCCAGCCGGAGTTGGAGGAGTATGTGGACCACCTGGTAGCTGAATTGCCCCTGCCGCTGTTCCTTTACAACGCGCCCATGAACACGAAGGTTCCATACGGACTGGGAGCGGTGCGTCGGGCGATGGATAAGCCGCAGGTCATCGGGCTAAAAGACAGTTCGAGAGACATGAACTATTTCCGGCAGGTTGTGGGCCTGCTCAAACACCGCCCGGATTGGTCGCTGTTGATTGGGCCGGAAGAACTGCTCGCTGAAGGAGTTCTCGCTGGCGGTCATGGTGGTGTGCCGGGCGGCGCCAATCTGTTCCCCAGGCTTTACGTCCAGCTTTGTGAGGCGGCCCACGCCGGCGATGTCTCCCGAACAAAGCAACTCCACGCGCAGGTCATGCGTGTCAGTGACTCGCTTTACCACATTGGGCGCCACCCCACGGCTGTCATTAAGGGAATCAAGTGCGCGCTGGGCTGCCTGAGAATCTGCGACGATTTCATGGCCGAGCCGTTTCACCGGTTCCGCGACGGGGAGCGCGCGCGCGTGCAAAGCTGTTTGCGCGAGCTGACGGCTGGCGTCGAGAATTGTTGCGCCAGCAACGCGGCTTGCTGACGATCCCCGTCAGATGCTGAGCCGCTCCGCGAGGATCTCGGCCACGTCCTTGACTTGTGCCGAGTCGCTTTGAGCCGCAATGCCGTCGGTCAGCATGGTAAGGCAGAACGGGCAGCTAACCGCTACCGTTTTTGTCCCGGTGTCCAGGGCCTCTTTGGCGCGGAGAGCGCAGACGCGCTTCTGCGGTTCTTCCTCCATCCACATACGACCGCCGCCCGCGCCGCAGCAAAACGTCTTCTCCCGGTTGCGCGGCATTTCGCGATAGTCAGTTGCCGATGAGTTCGCCGCCGTCGAGGCCGTCTTCAAGACGTCTCGTGGCGCCTGGTGGATGCCGTTCACGCGTGCCAGATAACATGGGTCGTGATAAGTCATCGCCTCGCTCGGCGGCGCTCCTCCAGCAACCTTGAGCCGGCCCTCGGCGAGCAACTGGTTTAGGAACTCCGTGTGGTGGACCACCGTGTAGTGCCCGCCGAACTGGGCGTAGTCCTTAAGCAGCGAATTCAGGCAGTGCGGGCAGTGGGTCAGAATGCGCCGCACGTTGTATTTGGCCAGCGTGGCGATGTTGGCGCTAGCCAGCTCCTGAAAAAGGAATTCGTCGCCCAACCTACGGGCAGATTCGCCGGTGCATTTCTCCTCCTGCCCCAGGATAGCGAAGTTGACTCCGGCGTGCTTCAGCAGTTTCACGACTGCCCGCGCCACACGCTGCGCGCGGCGGTCATACGATCCGGCGCAGCCAACCCAGTAGAGCAGTTCGAAGCTCGGGTTTTCCTTCACCGTCGGTGCGCCAATGTCTTCGGACCAGTTGGCGCGTTCAGCCGCCGGGAAGCCCCACGGGTTGCCGCTCGACTGCATCCGGCGCAGGGCGGTGGCGGCCGTGCCGCTCAGAGCGCCTTCGCCCACGCGGTTGCGCCGCAGGTCGGTGATGAGAGTGAGCGGGTCGATGCGCACGGGGCAGACACGCACGCAGGCCGTGCAGGTGGTGCATGACCAGAGTGTCTCGATTTGAATCGTTTCGCCGTGCAAGGCCCGTGCTCGCAGTGATGTGGCGGCTTGGCTTTCCGTCCGGCCCGAGGTCTGAGGCTTGAGGTTCCAGGTCATCAGCTCTTTGAGGTCTTGAACGACCCTCTTTGGCGAGAGCGGTTTATCCGTGGCGAAAGCCGGGCACGCCTCCTCGCAGCGGCCACACTCCATGCAGGCGTCGAGGCTGAGCAGTTGTTGCTGATTGAAATGGTTAATGGCGCTGACACCGATGCGCTCAGTCTTCTCAACCTCTTCCATGGTCACTGGAGCCATTCTGCCCAGTTCCGGCCGGGCAAAGAACAAGTTCAGCGGGCCGGCGATGGTGTGGAGTAATCGCGTGTATGGAATGGAAGCGATGAAGCCAAACACCAGCGCCGCATGGACCCACCAAACCGCCAGGTGCGTCGAGCGCGCGCTCGATTCGGTCAGGCCAGAGAACCACCCAGACACCAGGAGCCCGACAGGCGAGCAGTGCGCCGCGATGCCCGTTGGATGCTGCCAGACGATGCGTAGTCCTTCGACCAGATAGCCGGTGATGCCAATGGCCAGGAAAGAGATGATCACATACCAGTCCGTGCCCCGGTGGCCGACGCTGGCCGGACGCCGTATGCGGCGCCAGAGAAACAACACGCACCCGGCCAGGAACAGCAGTCCAAACACATCGAGCGTGAACTCGTAGATAACGTAGTAAGTCCCCTGGTGGAATTTGAGCGCGTGGGAAATGCCCGAGGCCAGGTGGTCGATTTCGAGCAAGGTTGTGCCGAGGAAGAGCATCATGAAGCCAGCAAACAGGCAGATGTGCGCCACGCTCGGCAGCCCCCGGCCGCGGACGCGGGCCTGGCCAAGGCCTTCCGCCAGCAAGCGCTGGAGGCCTGGTTCCAGCTTGCCCCAAATTTGCCTGAGATTCCCGGCGAGGAGTTCGCGCACCGCGATGGGGACGCCCTGCCGCCAAAGCTTGAACCGCCGCCAGACGCCGTAAGCGAAGACAGCCAGGGTCAGCAACGTCAGGCAGTAGAAGAGGATTACCGACCCGTGAGGTATGTTGCCAAACGTCTCGCGGGTGGGCGTCATGCTGGGTCCAATTACTTCCTGAGTTTCTGAACTAATTCCGGCACCAATTGGTAAACGTCCCCCACCAGGCCGAAGTCGGCCACTTCGAAGATGGGCGCCTCAGGATCCTTGTTTATGGCAACAATGATTTTGGTATCCTTCATCCCAGCCAGGTGTTGGATGGCGCCGGAAATGCCCACGGCGATGTAAAGGTCCGGCGCGACGATCTTGCCCGTCTGCCCGACTTGCAGCGAGTTCGGCGTGACCCCCGCATCTACCAGCGCGCGCGACGAGCCGACCGCGCCGCCCAACGCATCCGCCAGCCCGCCGATCAGCCGCTCGAAATCAGCCGCGTTCTTGATCGCGCGGCCGCCGGAGACCACTATCCGCGCCTCGGTGGAATCCGGCCGCCCGGTCACCTTGGCTTCTCGTCCCTCATATTCAATGAAGGATGGCAACCGGTCAGCCTCAATGTGGATGCTTATGACCGGTGAGGACCCAGATCCCGTTGGCGAGTGGGTAAACGCTGCGGCGCGCACCGTCAGGAACTTCACGGCGCCGTCCAGCTTCACGGTGGCGATCACATTGCCGGCAAACATCACCCGCTTGAAAGTGAAATCGTCGCCGTCCCTGCGCACATCGATCACGTCGCTCAACATGCCGGCATCCAGCAAAGCGGCGGCGCGCGGCAGGATGTCTTTGGAATAGGTCGAGGCCGCACCAACCACCATTGTTACACCACGCTCCTTAGCGACGTCAGCAATGACTTGTGCGTACTTGTCACTGACCGGGTGTTTGAGCTGCGCATGATCCGCAACCAGCACCGCGGACGCGCCGCCTTGGCGGAGCCGTTCGGCAGACCCGCTCACGTTCTCGCCGATCAGGAGGATGTCGAACGAACCGCCGGCTTCCGCTACAACCTTGTGCGCGAAAGCAACCGCCGAAAGGGTCGCCTGCTTCAATTGGCCTTCGTCGAGTTCAGCCAGGACTAAGATATTTGGCATCGGATGATTTAGATAACCTTTGCCTCATGCTGCAACTTGTCCAGCAGTTCGTCCGAGGTCTTGACGCGCACGCCTGCTTTGCGTCGAGCAGGCGGTTCGAGCTTTAATACTCGCGTGCGCGATGCAACAGCCACCCCCAACCCTGCCAGCGCCGTTTCTTCAAGGGGTTTCTTCCTGGCCTTCATGATTCCGGGCAGGGAAACGTAGCGCGGTTCATTGAGACGCAGGTCGCTGCTGATGATGGACGGCAGCTTGACGGTGATGGTTTCAATCCCACCATCCGTCTCGCGCCCGCAGCGGGCTCTACTGTTGTTCTCGATCAATTCGAGTCTGGAGACGAACGTAGCCTGCCCAATGCCGAGCAGGGCGGACAGCATCTGGCCAACCTGGTTCGAGTCGTCATCAATGGCTTGCTTGCCCATCAGGACGAAGGCCGGCTGCTCACGGCGATAGACAGCCGCGAGGACTTTAGCTATGGCCAGCGAGTCGAGGCACTCGGTGGTTTTGACCAGCAACGCACGGTCAGCACCCATAGCCAACCCAACTCGAAGCTGCTCCACGCATTCGTCACCGCCAACAGTAGCCACCACGACCTCGACGTCGCCGAGCTTCTCTTTAATCCGCAACGCCTCCTCAAGCGCAATGGAATCGAACGGATTCACGGTAAACTTCACGCCGTCCAGATCCACGGCTGAGCCATCGGCCTTAATGCGGATCCGGGTGTCCGGATCGGGAACCCTCTTAAGCGGCACTAAGATTTTCACCCTTGCCTCCAGTGGTCCAGTGGTCTAACGGCACAATTCAAAAATCCCCGCTCCCCCCATTCCACCCCCTACGCACATGGTCACCAGGCCGTAACGGCCATTGCGCCGCTGAAGTTCGTGCAAAATGGACACGGTCAGCTTTGCCCCGGTGGCCCCGAGCGGATGGCCCAGAGCAACCGCACCGCCGTTGACATTGACCCGCTCGCGAGGCAGCGGGCATTGGCGGATGACGGACAGCGCCTGGCAAGCGAACGCCTCGTTGAGTTCGATGACATCCATGTCCTCCATCCTCAGGCCAGCCCGCTTAAGCGCTTTGGGAATGGCCTCGACCGGACCGATGCCCATAATGCCCGGCGGCACGCCGGCCACGGCGTAGGTTACGAAGCGCGCCAGCGGCTTCACGCCCAACTCCTTGACCCTTTCCCCGGACATGACCACGACCGCCGCAGCCCCGTCGCTGCGCTGGGAAGCGTTGCCAGCCGTCACCGTGCCCTTCGGATTGAAGGCGGCCTTCAATGAGCCCAGCTTCTCCAGCGAGGTATCGCGGCGGGGCCCTTCGTCCACCTCGAAACTGAACTCGGACACCTGGCGCTTGCCATTAGCGTCAAGGTTGACTTCGCGGACGGGCACGGGGATACATTCCGTTTTGAAGCGACCAGCGTCAAGCGCGGCGATGGCCTTCTGGTGGCTCTCGTAGGCAAAGGTGTCGGCGTCCTGGCGCGACACGCCGAATTTGACTGCAACGTTTTCAGCCGTCAGCCCCATCGCGAGGTAGGCGTCGGGCATTTGGTCCAAAAGGCAGGGATTGGGGGACATTTTGAAGCCTCCCATTGGCACAAGGCTCATGCTCTCGGTCCCCCCGGCGACAATGACTTCGGCCATGCCGCTGAGGATTCGCTGTGCCGCCATCGCAATGGCTTCCAGGCCGGAGGCGCAAAACCGATTAACGGTGACGCCCGGCACTGTGTCAGGCAACCCGGCCCGTTGGCAGGCAATGCGCGCAATGTTCATCCCCTGCGCCGCTTCCGGCATCGCGCAGCCCAGGATAACATCTTCGACCTGCTCAGCGGATAGTTGCGGCACACGGGCCAGCGCCCCTCGAATGGCCAGAGCGGCCAAGTCGTCGGGCCTGATGGTGCGGATCTTTCCGTTCGGCGCTTTGCCGATGGGGGTGCGGGCGGCTGCTACAATGAAGGCTTCTCTCATACTTTCAGTTCCTCAGCGGCTTGCCCGTCTTGAGCGTGTGTTTGATGCGCTCGAACGTCTTGGGCTCGCCGCACAAACTCAGGAAGACTTCGCGTTCCAGGTCCATAACGTACTGCTCGGAAACAAAGTGCAGTGAAGTCAGATCCCCGCCGCAGAGAATATAGGCCAGCTTCGTGCCGACCTTCTGGTCATGCTCGCTGATCTGCCCGCCCACCCGCATCTGGTGCAGAATCAGCTTGAAGAGGGATAGCCCGCTTTCTCCGATGGCGGGGATGTCGGTGCGCTGCGGGCGCGGACGATAACCTTGCTCGGCCATGTGCAGCACCTGGGCCTTGGCCTCACCAATCACCCAATCACGGTTCAGCACTATGGTGGTTTCGCCACTGCGCAAGTAGCGCAGCTTGGCCGCCTCGGCCGCGCTGGTGGAGACTTTGGCCAGGCCGATCGTCTCCCAGGCGTGCCGGACGCCGGGGAAATAATCCGCCTCGTCGTTCCGGATGATTTGCTCAGTGCAGCGAATCAACATCTCCTTCGTCCCGTGCGCTCCAGGGATGAGGCCCACCCCAACCTCCGGCAGGCCCAGGTAGGTCTCCGCGGCCAGCACGATGTGATCGCAGCCTAACGCTAGTTCACAGCCGCCGCCCAAGGTGTAGCCGTGGCAGGCCGCCACCACCGGCTTCCCGAATTGGCGCAGGGTGCTCGTGGCCTTCTGGAAGGTGCGGATCATCAGGTCCATCTCATCCCAATCCTGATTCTGGATTTGGGTCAGGATCAGCATCAGGTTCGCCCCGGCGGAAAAATGCTGACCCTGGTTGCCGATGACAAGGCCGGCGAAATTCTTACGCACCTCCTCCAGCGATTCCTTCAGCATGCCCAATTGGTCCCCGCCGATTACGTTCATCTTCGTGTGGAATTCAAGGCACGCAACGCCATCGCCCAAATCCACCAGGCTCGCGCCCGGGTTGTGGCGCACGATTCGGTTCGCCTTGTGGAGACGAGGAAGATGGATGGCCTTCGGCGACTCAACTTCCGCGGCATAACTGCGCTGGGCGAGGTCGAAGAAGGAGCGGCGTCCATCGCGCTCCTCGTAGAACGACGCCTTGCCGCTCGCGAGCAGATCGCGGACCACCGCCGGCACTTCGCGTCCCTCCTTGGACAACCGATCCGCCGCCTCGCGGACGCCGAGCGCGTCCCAGACCTCAAACGGGCCAAGCTCCCAGTTGTAGCCCCACTTCATCGCGTTATCCACTGTCACCACGTCGGCGGCGA
The DNA here is from genome assembly GCA_003152225.1 of Limisphaerales bacterium. Lineage (GTDB taxonomy): Bacteria > Verrucomicrobiota > Verrucomicrobiia > Limisphaerales > UBA8199 > PALSA-1440. Next base: position 29,573 of record PLZQ01000221.1, read on the forward strand.
TTTCCGTGAGCCGGTCCGCTGCATAGCACAGGACTGAGCTCAGGTGTTTCCAGGCAAACACGCCAGCCCGGTCCGACGCCGCGCACAACAGCCGAATGCTTTCTGCTGGGTCCCCCGACTTGCTGGCCGCTTCGAGCGAAGCCAGCTTCGGCTTCTGCTGCGGGCGGTATTCCATGGTCTTGTAATCCAGCGTGAGGATCTCGCGCCCTTTGTCCGTCTTCACCCGCTGGTAGAACCCCTGCCCCTTCTTTTCGCCCCACCAGCCGCGCTTGACCATGTCCTCGATGAAGTCCACCTGCCGAAACACTCCGACGAGCGGATCGTGCTTCAACAATTCGCGCAGGTTCCGGCCCATCTGCGCCAGGAGATCCACTCCGACAATATCGCCGAGCCGGAAGGTCGCGCTCTTCGGGCGGCCCATGGCGGGACCGGTAATCGCGTCCACCTCGTCAATGCTCAACCCCTCCTCCATCATGAGCCAGACCACTTGCTGCATGTCGAAGCAGCCAATGCGATTGGCCACAAATCCCGGCGTATCCTTGGCGCGAACGATGCCTTTGCCAAGAGCCGCCTCGCCAAAATCGGCGAAGGATTTCAGCAGCCCGGGATCAGTCTCCGCCGTCGGGATGAGTTCCAGCAGCCGCATGTAACGCGGCGGNNAGTGCGTGCCGAAGAAGCGGCGCCGGTACTCGTGTGGCAAATGCTTCGTCATGCCGGCAATCGACAAGCCGGAGGTGTTCGTTGTGACCAGCGCGTCGGGTCGTGCGCAGGCAGCGATTCTGGCGTGGAGGGCTAATTTCAGTTCNNCACCGCCTCCACCACCCAGTCGGCATCGCTGATTTCAGCAAGGTTGTCCTCGACGTTCCCCAGCCGGATCAGACCAGCGGCCTCCGGGACGAAGAATGGGGCCGGAGAGAGTTTCTTTGACCGATCGAAGAGGGTTTTCGTGANNCGGGCAGCAGCTCGCTCGGCACGACGTCCATTAAGAGCGAGGGTATTCCGACATTGGCCAGATGCGCCGCGATCTGCGCCCCCATGTTGCCCGCCCCGATGATAGCGGCTCTTCTAATTGTCAGCATGTTTTTACCTGCTTTCAACAGTGGACCGGGTGCCGTGATTTTGCAAACGCATTCCCGCATCACACTTCCAGGCCCGCTCGCGCCTCTGCGGACCGCCGCGGGTGCGGCGCAGGATTGCGCTTGGGACGTGGCCATGCCATTCTGAAACGCGTAGTGCACAAGTTGCGAACGGCAGAAGAACTAGTCACAGCCTATGAAATTTCGCGATGTTCCGCAAAGCGGCTCCCAGGGCAATACCGTCGCCAGCCGCAACCGCTCAGGCCCTTACCACCGCGCGCGCGTCTCTCCCGATCAACCCGCCACTGCCGCCCAGTGCGGCACGTGGGTTAACATGAGTGACCTGTCGCGGCTGTGGAACCTGCTGGAGGAGGAGCAGCGGCTGGCCTGGGAAAGACTTTCGGAGGGGGTCCACAGTCGGTCCAACCTCGGCATCTCCGGCCGGCTAAGTGGCTGCCTCCTCTTTAAGAAGCTCAACCTCGTGCTCGTCACCTGCCAGCGGCAGCCGCTGCTTGACCCGCCGCCGCTGCCCCAGTTCAGCCCCAACCCCGTAAAAGGCTTCGAGATCCGCAAGGTCCGCAGCCGCATCGCCCTGATCCTGAAGGTTTCGCGGAAGCTCCCGTGGCAGGATCGCCCTCCCCTGGAGGACATCATGGTGCAGAGCTGGGCGCCTTGCCACCCGGGCACGCGGAAGAATGATCTTTATTCCTTTCTTGGCTTTCCGCCAGCGCCGGTCGGTGAGGAGTGCGACTTCACCGACATCTACCTGAAGAAGCTTAAGCAGTGGCGGAAAATAGATGACCCGCGCTACCACGTGCCGCTCGAAGGCTCGAAGGTCTTCGTCCGCGTGGTACAGCAGGTGAACGGCTGGCAGAATGAGTTGGGGAGGTTCCAAGCCAGTGCCCTGGTCCCTGTTGACCAGCACTTGCGCGCGCGGGAGCTGGCCGCATTACTGGGAAGATGGCCGGCGGCGAACCGCTAACAATCGAAGAACAATCGAGCACCAACCGAGGAACAATCGAGCAATACGCGCGGGTATCGCCGGGTGTGCGCCACGGTTTGGCCGGTGCAGTGCCACGAGGCCAAGTGGCAGGAGAAGCCAGAAGGCAGGAGGCAGAAGGGCTGGTCGCTCAAGGGTCCCGCCACGGCGGTACCAGATTCGTAACCGCCTCGGCTCCATCCAAGTCGTGCCAGACCAGTTCATAAGTGTCCGGGGCAGCCCCAGAAAGCAGCTTATGATCGCCACCGCCCGGTGGTGCGACGGCCCGCAGCAGGACGTTGCCGGGCGAAGCCTCGAACCTGATCGGTTCTCCCGTGAACAGATTCGTCAGCGGGCTGTGCGATCTTAATTGCCACAGCCCGCGGCGTTGAAAGCTGCGAGCCGTTGCCTCAAGCAGCCGCGCCGACTCGTTCGGCGTCAGCGGGGGCACTGGCATAACCGCACTTTGAACTACATTCGAATCTTGCAGTTCGTCTCCAAGCGCCATCGCAAGCATCAGAGAATCGTTGTAGGCTCCGCCGAACGAAACTCGGGTCGTCCTGAACGATGACCCTCCCACCTTCGGCACGCCCACGAAGTAAACCACCAGGCCGGCGGCGACCGCCACTGGCGCCAGCCAGGGACCCCACTTCGCGGCAGGGAACCCGCACGTCAACCGCGTCAGCAGCCCCCAGCCAAGGAACAATGCCATGAACAGCAGCGCGGATACATTGCCGCTCAGTATAAGCGCAGCGCCCGGGCTGTACACGCGTCCTCCGGAAGGCCGGTAATCCCCCCAGCCCACATAGGCGTCGCGTGCCATCCCTTGAGCGTCCAGCGTCGCGCTCAACTTTGTGGCCACCGGCGCCTCGGCGACCAGCTTCCTGAGCTCGCGGTGCCGGATGCGCATCTCACCAGCCTCCAATCGCGGCCTCCCGCCGCCCGCGTCGTAGCGAGGGGCCTCGCAGCGCTGCACCGTGAAGCCCGGCACTTCGGCGCGGCTCGGGCCGAATACATAAAGGTCAATCCGACACGCCGCGCCGCCGGTTGCGGTGAGGCGCAGCGGATACACCGGCTTTGGTGTCTTGAAAGTGAAAGCGAGCGGATGCGTTGCCCGAGACATTTCTGCACCCGTTTCGTCCTGCAGCCGGGCAGCCGCGAAAACCCAGCCCGCACGAACGTAATCGGCGATCACCGGCGCCATGTTCGTCGGCGTGCGGAAGCCGTTCTCCTCCAGCCAATTCACGAGAGCTGACGGGTCGGCGGATTGGATGGTGAGGGTGTCGAACAGACCGACCGTCTGCCGATTGAGCACGTGGACGTTGGCCGCGAGGGATGCTGGTGCGCCAGCGCGGCTCCTCGCTGGCGCCAAGGCTGGGAGAAGCAGCATCGCCAGGAGGAGGAGGAGGAGGAGGAGGCCCAGGACCAGAAGCCAAAAGAATGGTTCGCGGCGAACCAGCTCTATTAGACAAATCACCAGTGCGGCGATCGGCAGGACAATCCAATAATGCCTCACCGAAAGCACCACCTTTGGCTGGAAGATGGTTTGGAGCGTGGGAAACAGGCCGGTGGAAGCAGGTACGATTCTGGCCACTGCCGGCAGGGGTACCACCCAGGCAAAGTTCGTGCCCTGGCCCGTGAATGACGTCTTAATGACCAGCGTCTCGGTGCCATTGGCGTAGTGGATCAGCGCTTGCTGGTCGGGAATTTGCGGGATGGCGAAGGCCCTTTGCGGGATCACCATTCCGTCGGCCAGCACGCTCATCGGCAAAAGGCTGGCTAGCACCAGCAGGCAGACCCGAGCAATGACGCAGCTTCCCGAACCGTTCACGCCCGTCACCTTAAAAATCGCGCTTGGGGATGTCAAGGACCAGCCACGAGAGTCGCGTAAGGCCCCAGCCGCCCCATCCTGCGAGCAGGCTTGCCCCAACGGCCCGCGGCGTGGACAGGTCTGCTTTTATCATCCGGGCCACGCAGCGGAGGCGCTCAGCGCTGTGAAGCAGTCGCTGGGGTTGCCGATGCACTGAGCGATTTCCCAACAGGCCCAGGCTGCGCCTCGACCACGGTCATGAAGCCCATGAACATTTCGTCCCAGCTTTGCAGCCCCCATTTGACGCGCTTGCTTGGGTCGGGGTTGTTGGGGCTGGTTGCGGAGTTGTCGTGCGCGCCGGTGCAGAGCATCCAGGTGCCGGCTGGCACGCGCTTCGGCTCGGCGAAACGGTAGCCGGTCTGCCAGTTGAAGTCGTAGTTGGGGACGGAGAGGACGATCTCACGGCGCCCATCCGGGTAGAGGAGTTGAAACTTGAACGACGAGCCACGGAGATGCATGTGCGGACTGAGCTCGTAGATGAGGGTGTCGCGCTTGAAACAGTAGTGACAGAAATGCTGGATGTCAGGCTCGCCGGGCGGGAGTTCAAAGTCGCGCGTCTCGCTGGCGCGGACTTCGAGAAGATGTTGGGCGGGTTCTTTGGCAAGGTAGAGGCCCAACTCGCTGCGGTCGGTCTGGGCCTGGCCGGTCGTCGTGTAGTGCACCTCGAAGTTAAACCGCGCGCCCTTGGGCAGAAACATGCCCGTGCCGGCGGGGAATTCGCTTTGCGTCAGCCCCGGCACCCAGGAGGTGAAGAGATACGCCTCGGGCGGCGCGTCCTGGTAGCTCTCAGGATAGCGCACCCGCACGATGATGTGGTGGACGACTTTCGCATTGTCGGCACGGCAGACGGCAGCGCGCAGCCAGGCGTCGCGCGGCATTTCGAAGTCGGCGTCGAGGTAACGATAGTCCAGCGTGCCAGTTGCAGGGATGTCCTGCGGCTCAGGCAGCGAAACGACAAAGTCCGGCTGGCCGAGCGCCCAGGTAACTGCGGGCGGGAGGGCGTTGGTGAGCGGGTCCTCGTCGTTGCCGCGCGGGCAGCCTTGCTCAATCCAAGTCAGCAACGTATGAGTTTCCGCCGAGGTGAGCGAGCGATCATTGGCGAATTTCCCGTAGTGCGGGTCGGCGTGCCAGGGCGGCATCCGGTGGTCCAGGACAACCTCCTCAATCATCGCTGACCACCCCTTGACCTTCCTATAGTTGGACATAGCGAACGGCCCGATGTTGCCCGGGCTGTGGCAAGCAACGCAGCGTTTCTGCAATAGCGGGGCAATCTCCCGGCTGTAGGAAACCGGCTGAGTGGCGGGTTCCAATTCGAACGTAATGCGACAGCCGTGAGTGGGCGTTTCGCGAGTCGTGACAGGCTTGCCGGCGAGGAATTCCTCGAGTGCGGTGGCGAGGTATCGCTGCGAAGCCTTGGGCTTCTGGGCGCCCTCGGAGATTTGGTCGTCGATGGCGCCGCGATAGATAATGGTCATGGTCTTCAGGTCAATCGCGATGGCTTCGCAGGTGCGGGTTGCGCCGAAGTGGTGGGCGACCAGTTGCATTTCGTCCCGCAGCACGGGCAGACCGCCAAAGACCGATTTGATCACCGCCAACCGGCGGGCTTCGGGGTCTTCCAGCCCCGACTCGGGCACCAGGTCTTTGCGGTGGGACTTGGAATACTCCTCGACCTCACTCTCATCCGGGTCGTCCTGCGGGCAGGAATTGACTAACCAGACGGTGACGCCTTTGTCGCCGAGTTCACGCTGCAGAGCCTTGAGCTTGGGAAGATTCTGCCGGGCGATGGGACAGCCGAAGCTCGTGAAGAACAGGACCACCACCCGGGCGTCGCTGCGGCGCAGCTCGTAGTATTTGCCCTGATAATCCAGGAGGCTGAAATTGACGACCTCGCCCGTTTTAGGATCGGCGCGGCGTGGGGAACGTTCCTCAGCCGACCCAAACGCCTGCGCGCGCGCAGTTAATGCGTTGGGGAGCAGGAACAGGAGCAACAGGCGTAACAGAGGCGAGAAGAAGGTCATCATTGGGTGGCCCGGCTATAGATTGCGCAGCTCGCGACGGAGATATTTCCCCACGCTCGATTTGGGCAGGGAATCTCGAAAGACCACCATGCGCGGAACCTTGTATGCCGCGAGGCGGCTGCGGCAGAAAGCAATGATCTCGTCAGCGGTGGCCGAGGTGCTGGGTTGGAGAACAACGAACGCCTTGACGGTTTCGCCGCGGTAGGAGTCAGGCACACCGATCACCGCCGCTTCCCGGATCTTGGGGAACTCAAACAACACCTCCTCGACTTCGCGCGGATAGATGTTGTAGCCGCCCGCAATAATCATGTCCTTCATGCGGTCAACAATGTAGAAGTAACCGTCCGCATCTTTCCGGGCGATATCGCCGGTGTGGAGCCAGCCATCGCGGAGCACATGCGCGGTTTCCACCGGTTTATTCCAATAGCCTTTCATCACCTGTGGCCCGCGAATAACCAGCTCGCCTACTTCGCCGACGGCCAACTCGCGTTCGCCGTCGTCCATATCCACTATTCGCGCCTCCGTCTCCGCGATGGGCAGTCCAATGCTGCCCACTTTGGGGGAGCCGGTCGGCGGGTTAATGTGCGTGACAGGGGAGGTCTCCGTAAGCCCGTAGCCCTCCACAAGCTTGCGGCCGGTCAGGGCCTCGAACTTCTCTCGGACCTCGACCGGCAACGGCGCCCCGCCGCTCATGCAGACGCGAAGCGAGTTGAGCCCGTACCGTTCCAGGTGCGGCACGTTATTCAACGCCACATACATCGTCGGAACGCCGTGGAAAAGCGTCGGGTGATACTTGCGTATGACGTTCAAGACGGCGCGCAGCTCGAAGCGAGGCAGGATGACGACGCTGCCGCCCCCCATAATTGTCGAAATCATCACGCAGGTAAGAGCGTAAACGTGGAAGAATGGCAGCGCGGCGACCATGACCTCCGCCCCGTGCTGACCCAGCGTCAGCCAGTCCGTGGCCAGGTAGGCGTTAGTCGTCAAATTCGCGTGGGTGAGCATCGCGCCCTTGGACGTTCCGGTGGTGCCGCCGGTGTATTGCAGGCAGGCAATGTCCGATGGCGTCACGCTGTCCGCGCCCGGACTGGCGGAAAGACGCAAGAGCTCCTCCCAGCCGTGAACGACGGGTCCCGCCTTTTGGGCCGGAGTGCGCGAGCCCAAATCCGAAGCCTTGGAAGGCTCAGTCCCCGGTGACGACTCCAGCGACAGGCAGAGCTGGGTGAACTGGCTCGGGTAATACTGCCTTATACCGGTGAGAACGATTTGGGGCGCCGCGGTCAGTTGCGGCAGTGCGGCTCTGATCACGGGAAACAATCGCCGATCCGAAATCACGACCTTTGGACCGGCATCATTCCACTGATGGGTCACCTCACGCGCCGTGTACATCGAGTTGGCTGCGGTCACTACCGCCCCAGCCCGCAATGCACCAAAATAACCGATTACGAACTGCGGGCAATTGGGCATCATCAATGCCACGCGGTCGCCCTTCCGCACTCCGAGCGCCTCAAGCGCCGCGGCCAGGCGATTCGCGTGGTCCCTGAGTTGCTCATAGGTAATCCTCGTGCCAAAGTAAACCAGAGCCGTGGCGCCCGGCGACTTCGACGCAGTCCGCTCCAAAAGTTGCGGGAGGGTAGTCGTCCTGTAAGTCATGTTCTCATCTGGCTTCAGCGGGCTTGCCTTACTATAGCCATTAGGTCACAAAATAGCAAGAAAGTATCAACAGCCCTGCACTGCAATAGTCCATATGGCTCGCCACCTGCGACGAGCTTCTCCAAGACCGCTTCCTCATGTAACCCATGTAACTCACGCACCTCATGTAACTGGCTTAGCTCGCGGCCCCTCCGCGCTGAGTTGCGTGTGCCCCGCCCATCAGCCGGTCAGCTACCTGGTAGCGACCAGGGCCGAAAAGCTCCCAACCTCGCACAAACGCTTGGCGATACGCCGCCGCATGGCTACTCCATCAAGGGGCAACCAACGCAGCAGGCGTCGCACAATCCCCAGTTGTCCCCGCAGCTCGTCACCTTGGGAGATGGCTGCCAGCGCACGTCGCGCCTGCTGTTCCAACCGGCCGACCGCCTCGTTGGCGAAGACGAGTGTCAAATCGGTCATCATTGGCGCCGCGCCGGCGGCCTTGCGAGTTTTGAGCGTGCGCAGCAGGGCGCTTTCCGCGAGGTAAATGTCGATGATCATATCGCTTAGGCTGGCGGCCACTTCCTGTTCCTCGATGAGCTTCTCACCGTGCCTCTGGTAAGCCACGCCAGACACGAAGAGGACGAGCTTCTTGGCGTTCGCCAGCAGCCCGCGAGTGACGGCGAGCGGGTCGGCTCCCGTGCTGTCCTCCAGTGGCGTCAGGTCCAGGAGTTCTTTGGTGACTTTGGTGATCGCCGGGACGAGCGGGAAGCGCCCGCGTTGCGCGCGGCGCAGCAGGAGGCCGGGGATGAAGAGGCGGTTGATCTCGTTCGTGCCTTCAAAGATGCGGTTGATGCGCGCGTCGCGGCACGTTCGGGCCGCCGTGAATTCCTCCGTAAATCCGTATCCGCCGTGGACTTGGAGCGTTTCATCGGCCACATCGTCCAGGATTTCGCTGCAGGCAACCTTGATAATGGAACACTCCAGCGCGAATTCATCCAGGCCGCGGAGGAAAGGAGGCTTCATTGAATCCATCGTCTCGCCGGTCGCAAGCACGGCTTCGAGCATCGCTGAAGTGCGGTAAACGGCGCTTTCGCCGGCAAAGATGCGCGCCGCCATGTCCGCCAACTTGTGTTGGATCAGACCAAACGTGGCAATCGGGCGGCCAAACTGCTGGCGTTCGAGAGCGTAGCGGGTGGCGACTTTAAGCGATTCCTTCGCCGCGCCCATCGCGCCCGAGCCGAGCTTGAGGCGCCCAACGTTCAGAATATTGAAGGCGATATAGGCCCCCTTGCCAATCTCGCCTAACAGATTCTCCACCGGCACTTGGGCATCTTCCAGAATAAGGCGGCGGGTCGAGGAGGACTTGATGCCCAGCTTATGCTCCTCCTTGCCCGTCGAGACGCCCGAGAATGTCCGCTCGACCAGAAAGGCGGTGACCTGCTGTCCATCCACCTTGGCAAAGACGGTGAAGAAGTCCGCCCAGGCGGCGTTGGAGATCCACATCTTGGTCCCGTTCAGGATGTAATGCTTGCCGTCGGGCGAAAGCGTTGCCTTGGTGCGCAGGCCGAGCGCGTCCGAACCCGAGCCCGCTTCGCTTAAGGCGTAAGCCGCCATCCACTCACCGGTCGCCAGCTTGGCGAGATACTTCTTCTTCTGGGTTTCCGTGCCAAAATAGACCAGCGGCTGTGTGCCGATGCCGCAGTGGGCGCCACAGGTCACGCCGAAGCCGCCGAGCCGGGTCATTTGCTCCTCCACACCCAGCGCGCTGGTCTTACCCAAGCCCAGGCCATCGTATTCCGCAGGCACCTCCATGCCGAGCAATCCCAGCTCGCCCGCCTGGCGGAATAGTTTTGGGGTCAGGCCCTCAGCCTGGTGTTCGAGGGCTTCGAGATTCGGCAGAACCTCCTTTTCCATGAACTTCTCAGCCGTCTGCGCCATCAGGCGCTGGTCCGAGGACAGGTCCTCCGGCGTGAACACAAGGTCCGGCTCCGTTTCCGTCAGCAGGAAGTTGCCTCCGATCAAATGGGTGGGTAGGTGCCTCAACTCTGCCATAGTCAGTCAACCGTTCACCATCAGGACCGTTTTGACAAATAGTTTTCCGTGCCCCGCTGCTGTCCGTGCGCTTAAGACAAACGCCCTGCAACCCAAACCCCACTGTGCAAGCGAACTAACCATAGATGGTTACGCAAGGCACATGGGGATCACACCAGGGCATCTTCAGGGCGCCCCGCCTTGGCAGGGCAGCCCCCGGACCGCGAACCGTCCCGGTTCGCAGCGGCCCCGACGGCTCTCGGATTCACCGGTATCGAGAAGCCTTGCATACTCCTGCGCGCTGCGAACCGGGACGGTTCGCGGTCCGATCCAGAGTCTGATGCAGCCCTGCCGCCTTGGCGGACACGCACCTTTGTTCTGTTCTGAATAGAAGGGCTCCGTTAGCATTGGCACGTCTCAACCAAGAACCACCTATGAAGACTGCCTCATACTGGTTGTTAATCTCGTGTCTGATGGCACAGCTTTGCCGTGCGGCGGCAGGGAGCCCGGCGAGCCAGGAGACACCCTTCCTGGAGTCGGAACTCATTTTTCCATTGGAGCATTGGCATAACCACGCGTCGTGCATCGTCGAATGTCCGAACGGCAGCTTGCTGGTGTGTTGGTATCACGGCTCTGGGGAGCGCACGGCGGACGATGTGGTCGTGCTCGGGGCACGCCAGCAGAAACATGCCAGGCAATGGACGGTGCCGTTCCTGATGGCCGACACTCCCGGTTATCCGGACACCAACCCGGCGATGTTCATCGACCCGCAAAAGCGTCTCTGGCTGCTGTGGTCAACGATCCTCGCCAATCGCTGGGAAACCGCCTTGCTGAAGTATCGTATCTCCTCGGATTATCAAAAAGCGGGGCCGCCGCGCTGGGGCGCAAGCGAGGTGCTGCACGTGACGCCGGGCACGAATTTCCAGACGTCCGTCAACGCGGCCCTCGACGAAATGGCCGCCACCCCACGCCCCGCCGGAGAGCCAGGAGAGTTCGATACATGGATTAATAAGAATCGCGCACGGGCGGCCGACAAGCTCTCCTGCCGCCTCGGTTGGATGACCCGGGCGCATCCCTATATCCTGGACGGCAAACGGCTCATCGTGCCGCTTTACTCCGACGGGTTTGATTTCTCTTTGATGAGCCTCTCCGATGATTGCGGCAGGTCATGGTTTACCAGCACGCCGCTGGTTGGCTTCGGCAATGTCCAACCCAGTCTCGCCCGCAAACAAGACGGCACGCTGGTCGCCTTCATGCGCGACAATGGCCCCGCACCGCACCGGATCCAGTTGAGCACGTCCAATGATCGTGGCGAGACATGGAGCCGAGTCATAGATTCCGACCGGCCCGACCCCGGCGCGGGGGTCGAAGTGCTCGTTCTGAAAGACGGACTCTGGCTGCTGATCAATAATGATCTGGAAGAGGGCCGCCACAGCCTCGGCGTCTCGCTGTCCGAGGACGAGGGAAAAACCTGGAAGTGGACGCGGCACTTGGAACGAGACACGGAGGCGGACATCAAGACTGGGGCGGGTTCGTATCATTATCCTTCGATCATTCAGGCCAGGGATGGGACCCTCCACGCCAGCTACAGCTTCCATCAGAAGAAGAGCGACACCCGGCTTGGCCCAGACGGCAAACCGGCAACCGAATCCATCAAGCACGCGCATTTCAACGAGGCCTGGATTCGGCAAGGCGACCTGCAGTGAGATTTGACGGCGGATCAGTCGCACGTTAGCCTGCGGGATGCAACCGAGTATATACCCCGGCCTTTGGAAGAAACCGGCGTGTATTGTGCTCCTGGCGCTCTTGAGCAGCTCCCTGCCCGCTCAGACCAATCCTCCGGTCCGTAAGTATTCCTCGGTGGAACGGATGCAGACCGCCCACCTCCAGGCCGCCCATGCCGATGCCGTGCGGCTGCAACAACAGCGACACACACTGCCGCCGCTGCCCGGCCTGCATGATTACAAGGCTATCCTGCACGCCCACGCCGAAGACTCATCCCACACCGGCGGCACTCGGCCGGAGATGCTCGCGGACGCCAAGAAGGCCGGGGTGCAGGCCATCCTGCTGACCGATCATTACCGCCCCCCGCGCGACTTCATCCGGGATAGCTGGCGCGGGCTCCACGAAGGGGTGCTGTTCATTCCCGGGTCGGAGATGCGCGGGTTTCTGCTGTATCCGATCAGCTCGATCATGGACCGCATGGAAGAACCGCGGCCCGAATTTGTCGCCTCCGTGACTGCGAGCAACGGCTTGATCTTTCTATCTCATATCGAAGAGCGCCTGGACCACCCGATGGATGGCCTGACCGGCATGGAAATATACAACCGTCACTGGGACGCGAAGAAGGACATGGCGGGCCTGATTGCCCTCGCCCTGAAGCTGCTCGATCCCGCGCAGCTTGCCGAACTGCAGGAGAATCTGCGCCTCTATCCGGATGAGTTGCTCGCGGCGCAAGTTAGCTATCTGCCGGATTACCTCGGCAAATGGGATGCGGAAACCCAGACCCGGCGACTCACCGGTGTCGCGGCCAACGACTGCCATCATAATATGGTCCTGGTTGTCAAGATGGTGGATGAGAACACGGTTATTTTTGGGACGAACGTGGAAAAGGACGAGGACATGCGCAAGACCACCGCCGGCTCCCGCCCGGGCATCCGCGAGCTGACCCGTGACCACAAGCCGGGCGATGTGCTGGCGCGCGCCGATTTTGATCCTTACTACCGCTCTTTCCGGGACGTGACCACACACATCCTGGCGCCGGAGTTGACCGAGAGCGCCATCCGCGCCGCGCTGCAGCAGGGCCACGCGTTCGTCAGCCACGACTGGATGTGCGACGCCACAGGTTTTTCCTTTTGCCTGACAACCCCGGTCCAGGCGATCATGGGAGATGAAGTGAGATTCGCGGCCGACAGGCAGAAGCTGCAGGCACGCTTCCCCGTGGCCTGCCACATCCGCCTCCTGCGCAATGGCAAACCCGTCGCTGATCTGGAGGGCGACCAATTGGAATACGGGGTCGCCGCCGCGGGCGTCTATAGGGTTGAAGGCTGGCTCAAGTTGGACGGCGAGGAGCGGCCCTGGATTTACTCGAACCCCATCTACGCACGTTAATGCGGCTGATCGCTGTCAGCGACCAGCCGTTGCGTGAAGCCATAAGCGACTTACTGGTAGCTCAAGACGACGTTGCCTCCCGTGAGCGAGATACCGGTGATTTGGAGCTGGCTCTTCCAGCCGATGCGGTAGAAGCGAGCCGAGGTGCTTTGCGGAACGGTGAGGCGCTGGTTGCCCGTATCCACCAGCATGTTCACTTCCGGCGTATAAATGCCATTCACCTGCGCCGATGAATACACCTGCGGCACAGCCGGCACCAAAGCCAGGTAATTCAGCCACAGGCCTTGCTTGACACCATTGACATGCGGGGCGGCCATGGTCAACCGAATGATATTGGTCCCGGAAAGACTGACGGTTGCCAGCTTGCCGAGGCTATCGAGCAGCGGCGCATAGCGGAAGTTGCTATGGGTAAACGCGTTGACGCAGCTAAAGGTCCCCAGGTTGTTCGTCGTGGCCGTGGGGTCCGTGCCGACGATTTGGTCCAGGCTCAACGGTTGAGTCAGGCCGCAGCCATGGCGGAGATACACGTTGTAAACGTTCGTATCGTAGAAAATCCGCGTGTAGTTGAGCCATTCCTGGCCTTCCGTGCGCTCCACCCCGCATTCCACGAGCGTTCCGTCCGGCTGAGCCAATAGGTATTTCTGACGCAGATTATCGTAAAACCGCACATAAGGCGCATCGCCGCCCAGGGCAGCCTGGTACTCAAGTGAACCGTTCTGTGTGCCAACCGCATCGCCGGAGCGGAATTCGTTGTCTGGGATGTGCGGGACTGTGTCCCAGTCGAAGTAACTGAAGGGGGGGGTGAGGCCCGCTGCGGGGTTGGCATTGGCGCCGGCCAGGTCAACATACGCGCCCGGCGCCCCACCATTCACCACCGAACCGTTGATAATGATGTACCCTGAGTTGGTTGGGCTGTCGTAAAACGTCCCGTTGCCAATATCTTGGAAATCATACTCTTCGCACTCGATGTTCTTTGCGACTGAAGAAGCAAGGTAAGCATCGCTGAACGTGTCAAACGTCCAGGCGTTGGTGGTTTTACGGCCAAGCATGTCCTGAACTTCGATGCGCGCGTCATAACAGCAATTCGATGCCAAGCCGGAGAAAGACACGCTGGCATTGGTGGCCGGGGAAGGCCCGGAGATGGCCACGCCAGACGAGACACTGACGCCATTGAGAAACAAACGAATGGCGTTCGTATTGATGGCGTTGGTAGTGGTCAGAGTCGTGGCGGTAAACGAGATGCCGCCGGCGGGGGAATAAAAGTTGGCGTAAGATGCCGGGGTGCGGTTAACCACCTGCGGAGCTCCGATCATGCCGTGCGGCACGGCGGGCTCGGCGACCGAAGTCGGCGGAAAGGTGGAAGCCACAAAATTGTCGAAGGTGACGTCCACCGTTGTATCGTTGACGTTGGCGCCAGTGCCCCGGTAGCCCAGCCCAAACACTCCCGAGTAGCCGTTGGTGGGGAAGAAGCCGGGCGCGTAGGTGTCGTCACAAGTCAGGGTCAGCAGCGGGTGGGTGAGGTCCTCGAGGTCATACCAACTGCCCTGCCAGTTGGTGTTCGCGCCGGCGAAAACCATCCGGTAACTGTGGCCGGGATTGATCGTGAAGTTACCTTGGGCAGCCGGTATCAGGATACCGCCGCCTTGGAGAACCCCGTAGATCTGCGCGGTGCCGCGCGTGCCCCCCACCGCGTCGCCGTATTGGTTATAATGCGTCGCGAAAATTATCCCCTGCAACTGATCTGGCGTCGTAATATTGCTGGCGCGGGCGATCAGGCCAATCACTGCTTCGTTCGTCGGGTCGAAAGTATTGGTATTCCATGCGACCAGATCCGCCGCAACGTAAAAGGTGTCGTAGGTCACATTCGTGCGGACGGCGACCGCTCGAGCGGTATTTTCAGCGCCCGCAGTCCCAGACGTCGTAGGGGTGAACCCTTGCAGACGATAAGCCTTGCCGCCAAAGGCGTCCGTGACAAAAGTGAAGGTGGACGGATAATCTGCGGTCGTGCTTTTTTGCCACGCGGCGTCCGAGCTGCTGTCGAAGTTATCGGTTTGCGCCCGCACAGTGGTCGCGACGGTCAACAATGCTGCAAGCGTCGTGATACAACCTAACGCCACGGAGACGGTTTTTCGGAGGGGAGTATTCTTTTGGGAAGTAATGGTGGCTTTCATAATCGTGTTACTTCATGGATGCAGTCGTNNTGCTTGGCCTCAACGTTTAGCCCACAAGAAACCAATAAGACCAACTCGTAAGGAACCGGCCTCGGATCAAATACTCACCCTGCAGCTCAAAACATCAAGACCGGCGGGCACGAGCCCTCGCGGCAAACAATCCCAGCCCGACCAGCGCAAGCGCCAGGAGAGATGGCTCCGGAATTACGGCCACGATTTGTCCAGCCCAATCCTCAAACCGGTTAGAACCGATCGTGTGAAGCTGAACGGGCAAGATCAGCGTGGTCCCGTCAAAAGAAACGAGGGAGCCGGATGTATCAGCCCCATTCACGCCGACCATCGAAGATGTGCCGCCAGCAGGTGTGCTGGGCGAGATGACCGCGCCCCAATCTAGATGGCCGGCTGTGAATGCAAGGTTGACCCCGGAAGGCGCAGATCCGTTCACCGCCGTCCCGCTAGTTATGTCCAGAACGAGGGAACGATAGGCGCCGTTCAGTCCAAGAACGAGGCCAACCCCACTCACCAGGCCCGAGCCGAAGACGCCGTAGTTGTCGGTCCCACCCGTGCCGGGGTTCGGGACGGTCGAGAATGGGGGTATGGCGGGCGTGTTTAAAGAGGCAATGAGGGAACCACCGCCCAGAAAGGTGATTGTGCTGCCCGTGTAATCAACCGCGATGGTACCACTCCAGGCGTCCAACAAGGAGCCCGCATGACTTGATTGCCCTGAAATGGACAGCCCAAATGCCGCACCGCTGAGAGTCAGTGAACTCAGGCTGGGGTTAACATTGAAGCTATACACCGTGGCTCGGGAGGAGACTCCCACGGAAACGAGTGCCGCCAGCACCGCAGTGCCGAGCAGGGAGGGGAATGGGTTTTTCATAGGTAGTGAGTGTGGTTTGGTTTTATTCCTTATACGAAACCGTGTTGTTACTACGCCTTCGGTCCATTATAATTTGCACTATATGCAGCCATGGCCGCGGTGTCAAACAGTTTTTTCAACTTCTTTCGGCGGCCGTTCAATAACTGAGAACTTCCAGTTCGGTGTCAATTCGACTGATGGTATGATTATTGCCCGGTTGTCCACCCCGGATTTCGGACCTGTTTCAGGCACGGGTGCCGGAGCCAATTGCCTGGCTCGAACGACACGATGCAATTGGCCTGCCGTCACGCCGAGGTTTCCTGTTCATTGTTCCCTCCTTCAGCGGCGCGGCGTCATGAACCGCCTCCAGTTGCCGGCTCAGAGCCGGAGAAACAGCTTTCGCTGGTAGAGAAACCGGACGAGGGCCAATACCATCGCCATGCCGACAAGCGCCAGCATGAAGTCGCCCCAGGGGCCGAGGGCCGCTTTAACCGGACCGCCGACAATCCGCTCGGCAAGGTCCTGTATGTGCAGCAGGTTGGCGGCGAGGTAAATCGTGATCGGGTTCATGCCGATCCAGAGGAACGGAATGCACCATTTGCGCCATTGCCAGATCTCAATCATCTGGTAAAAGGCCGCTAACATTAGACACGCATAACCGCCTGCGATCAGGACATAGGAGGAGGTCCAAATCTTCTTAATCACCGGGAACTGAAGGCCCCAAAGAGAGCCGGCCACGATACCCGCAATGCCGGCTGCGGCCAGGCAGAACACTTTCTTCTGGTCCGAGGCGGTCCCCTTCTTGAGCAATAGCCCGGCGAAGGTACCCAGCAGGCAGGTGGCCACCGCCGGCAGCGTGCTCAGCAAACCCTCAGGATCATAAGCGCCGTCCCATTTGCGGCCCGGAAGGTAGAGAAAGTCGAGCTGTTGGGACAGGTTAAGGCCATCCTCGAATCGCCCGCGAACGAAGTTCGTTGTGGCGAGGAAGCGGGCGCGGGTTTCGGGACTGCCCGGTTCGAGCTGGAGGGCTTTCAGATGTCCGGTTTCGAGGTTGAAATCGCGGATCGGCACCAAGCTGGTCAAGGCCCAGTATCCCAGCAGCACGGAAGCGCAAACGATAACCAGGCCCTTGAGGCGGAACGCACAGAAGAGCAGGCTAGTGCAGAGGTAACAGATGGCTATGCGCTGGAGCACTCCCAGCCAGCGGATGTGCTCCACCCCTTTGGAAATCCCGCCATAAACCAGCAAGCCGAAAACGTAGAGCACCAGGCTGCGCAACACGATTCGCCTAACGGCCCTGGCCATGCCATCCTGCTCGATCATGCGCCCGAGGGAGAAGACCACGGAGACGCCGACGATGAAGACGAATAATGGGAAGATCAGGTCGTAGAACGCGACGCCTGCCCAGGCCTTGTGGTTTAGTTGATGGCTCAGGAGGCCCAGTGGACCGGCCGGCCAGGCTTCGTAAAAGCCATGCACGATCTCTTCGCCCCCGACAATCCAAAACATATCGAAGCCCCGCAACGCATCGAGCGACATCAACCGGCGCGAACGCGGCTGGGTGGAAGGCGAGGTTTGGGCGGAGGACTGAGTCAAAGGAGTTGGAGTGTCGCTCATAGTAAACAGGTGGGACGAGCTTACGGTCAAAACCGCCAGGAAGTCAAATAGGCGGGTCCATTTTACAGCGGTAAACCAGATCAGTTCAGCGTCGCCGACACCCTGCCCGCCACTGCTCAGCGTCCGCCCCAAACTTGACAATCAGATTAGCGTCAGGGATTTTCGCCAAGAACCGGCGGCGACCGATGGTGGAACCTGTCGGCAATCCGTTTCAGTTCATTTCTTCGCCGTTGTCCGGTCCTGAACCCACTTGATATCCTGATTGTCGAGTTGGACCCAGCCATAGTGGAATGGTGTCGTATAGGTAACCTTCATCCCGCGAGTGCGCGGGTCCTTCCATTTCTTGATCTCTGAGTGGCCGTCGCCGAAAGTAAAGCCGCAGCCGCCGTTATGGAGTGTGCTGGGCCCATCCTGCCAGACACCACCATAGGGGTCCATTTTTACGGCAAATGCCCCATCGTTGACGCTGTCCGGGCTCTCGTCGATCATCACCCATAAGTTTACCGGCGTTGGGAGCACCATCTCCCCAGTCTTGGTGTAATGTCGATACATCCCCGGGTGGTCATCCTCCAAGTGGCCCTCATTGGGATTTGTGAAAGATTGGCTCATGGAAAGTGTCCGCACCCGCGGGAGTTGGGCCGTGCCAAAGGTCCCCTTACTTCGGTCCGCGACACATTTGTAAACGGCGGCAGCCTTTACATACGGCCCCAACTCGCCGTTGACCAGGTAACTCATGTTGGTGTTGTCCGGGTTGTTGGCATTGTAATTCAGCCCGCCACCCACCCAATCAAACGCGTTGCACAATTTGCTGCTGTTGTCATCCTCATACATCAGCCACGCGAGGCCAATCTGCTTGGTGTTGTTGAGACAGGAAATCGTCTGAGCTTTGACTTTGGCCCCGGCCAGCGCGGGCAGGAGCAAGGCAGCCAGAATCGCGATGATCGCGATGACCACCAGCAATTCGATAAGAGTAAAGCCGGCGCGGCTGTTTCGCGGCAGGCGCGGCTCGTTCGACGACAAGTCGCTGTCGTCACCAGGCTCGTGCACGCTAAAGTCTGTCGCTGTCGAAGGATAGCGCATAACCAATTCCTTTAGTATTTAGAATGGCTAACATAAGGCATTCCGTTAGTGACCTTCGGTTGTCCCCGACCGCCTGTCAAGGGCTGTGAGTGTTTTTGTCGAATAATGATTTGACCTTCTGGGCGGGTGGATGCATCGTGCCTACGGAGTTTGGTTGTGGCCCCGAACAAAATTCGCATTGAACCATATGATTACGCCTTACCTGGCTAACTTTCCTGCCCGATGGCTTCGCGCCCTGTCCCCAGTCCTCATTGGATTGGCCCTGGCCGGCTGTTCCCAGGTTGAAAGAAGAGCCGCGCCAGAGCCAAAGACCGCGGTTGAGCTTCAAAGGGCCCAGGACGAGCAAACGCCGCTGGATAGATACGTGGCCGCCCCCGATACGAACTATAGCTACCAACTCGTCAACACCATCCGAGGCCAGGACGGGACCGCCAGTGTCCTGGAGATGACCTCCCAAGCCTGGCTCACGACGAACGAGGTGGACCGGCCGCTTTGGAAGCATTGGTTGACCATCGTCAGGCCCGATGTCGTGGCCAGCACAAAGGCGCTGTTGTTCATCACCGGCGGCGCCAATGACGGCGCGCCCCCCAAGTCTGCCGACGCCAACCTGGTCCGGATTGCCCGCGCGACCAAGTCGGTGGTAGCCGAATTGAAGATGGTCCCCAACCAGCCGCTCGTCTTCGCCGGCGAAACCGAAGGCCGAAAGGAAGACGCGTTGATCGCCTACACCTGGGACAAGTTTTTACGGACAGGTGACCCCAAATGGCCCGCCCGGCTGCCGATGACCAAATCGGCCGTGCGCGCCATGGACGCCGTCACCGGCTTCTGCGCCAGCCCGGACGGGGGCGAGGTGACGGTGGATGGCTTTGTGGTAGCCGGCGGCTCTAAGCGCGGTTGGACGACCTGGACGACCGCGGCGGTTGACAAACGAGTGGTCGCGATCATTCCCATCGTGATCGACGTATTGAACATTGAGCCCTCCATGTTGCATCATTACGCAGCCTACGGCTTTTGGGCGCCGTCAATCGGAGACTATACGGCGTTCAGGATCATGGATTGGAACGGCACGCCGGAATACCACGCGTTGATGAAGATCGAGGAGCCTTATCAATATCGTCACCGGTTCACGATGCCGAAGTTCCTTATCAACGCGTCCGGCGACCAGTTCTTCCTGCCGGATTCATCGCAGTTCTATTTTAAGGATCTGCCGGGCGTGAAATACCTTCGCTATGTGCCTAACGCCGATCACTCGCTTAAGGGCTCGGACGCTTATGAGACTCTGCAGGCCTGCTACAGCGCCGTCCTCAACCACACTCCCCTGCCCCAATTCTCCTGGACGCTGGGAAAGGACGGCTCCTTACGCGTAACTACAAAAGACACCCCTTCCACGGTCAAGCTTTGGCAGGCAACCAATCCCGATGCCCGCGACTTCCGGTTGGAGACGCTGGGCCCGAAATGGGAAAGCACGAGGCTGTCGGATCAGAGCGGAGGAGTCTATCTTGCGAAGGTCCCCAAGCCGGCAAAAGGCTGGACGGCCTTCTTTGTCGAACTCACGTTCCCGAGCGGCAAAGATACTCCCGCTTTCAAGTTCACTACCCAGGTTAGCGTGGTGCCGGACCTGCTCCCTTTCAAGTTCGTGCCCAAAGGGCGGCCGCAGTAAGGTCCGGGCTTATTGCGCCGCCGCAGGCGGAGCGGGTTTCACAGCGGGGAGGTGCCGATCGAACCAGTCAGCCATGACCTTAACTTCCTCGGGCAGAGTCATCCAGGGATGTCCCCCGCCCTTCTTTACAATTAGCTCGGCGGAACCGCCTGCGGTTTTGAGCGCCTCGACCATCTTCTGAGATTGCTGCAATGGCACGAGCGGATCAGCGTCGCCGTGGATGAAAAGAAACGGGATCGTAGGTGGCTTCACCAGCCGGGCTGGGGAGATTTGCCGAGCGATCTCTTTGATCTCCGCATCCGAGTGACCATTGGTGCCCCCAAGGAACAGCAGGCTGCCCAGGGTGTTGAAATTCGCCGGCTTCCCATCCCAGTCGAGAAAATCGGTGGGCGGGAAGAAGATGGCAGCCGCCTTCACACGCGTGTCGTACCGGAGCGGCCGGGACTCGGCATCAGGATTCGCTTCCTCAGGGGTGACCGCCGCCAAGGTCGCCAAGTGACCGCCCGCCGAAGCCCCGGTAAGCCCCAGTCGTTCGGGATCAACCTTGTAGTCCTGCGCGTGCTCCTTGACGTAGCGAATGCCCGTTTTTACGTGGGCCACCATTTCCAAGCCGGTGTAGCGAGTGCGGGAGCCCGGCCGCAGCGCGAACACCGTGTAGTCGCGGGAGCAGAAGATCGAATACACCTGCGCCAAAATGTGATCGCGAATCTTGTGACGGTCGGAATAGTAGGCCCCGCTGACCACATCGATGATGCCCAGGCCGTTGGTTTTTCCCTTCGGCGTGAAGACATCCATCAACAAGCCCGTCCCGTGCACCTCGCCATAGACCACGTC